>CAKKQM010000073.1 GCA_919902125.1 Actinomycetes bacterium
ATCCGCGTTGTTGCACTCCCTACCAAAACCGATTTTCGGTCCGTGAAAGTTCGCGAGGTCGCACTTTTTGAAGGTCCTGCTGGCTGGGGAGAGTTTTCGCCTTTTCTCGAATATGACGCCAACGAGTGCGTGCCGTGGCTTGTGAGTGGAATCGAAGCTGCGCTGGTTGAAGCGCCGCGACCATTGCGCCAGGAGATTTCAGTAAACGCAACTCTTCCTGCATTAAATACGAGAGAAGAGATTGCCGAAGTTTTGTCGTGGTATCCAGGTTGTTCAACAGTGAAGGTAAAAGTTGGCGCTAGTCTTCGTGAGGATCTTGCCAGAATCGCGACAGTTAGAGAGTTGTTACCAGACGCGCAGATTCGGATTGATGTCAATGGAAATTGGTCGGTCAAAGAGGCGCTTGCTTCTATTAACGCAATTCATGAAAATGGCGGGCTCCAGTATGTTGAGCAACCTTGCGAGACTCTAGAAGAATTGCGTGAACTTAAAAGTAGGCTGCAAATTCCAGTTCTTATTGCTGGTGATGAAGTTATCCGTAAATCGGCCGACCCGCTTGGTCTTGATCTGCAGGGGGTGGTGGATATTGTGATGCTGAAAGTTGCCCCGTTGGGTGGAATTAAGCGTTGCCTTGAAATTGCAAAAGTACATGGACTACCAGTGGTTGTCTCGAGCGCTCTGGATTCTGCCGTAGGAATTTCATACGGCCTCAAACTCGCAGCGGCTCTGCCGGAATTAAAGTACGCCTGCGGTTTAGGGACAGGGCAACTTTTAATTAGTGACGTTGCGATTTTGCCAATTGTCGATGGCATCATAGCCGTGAATTCAGTAACACCAGATGTAGTTGCACTTAATCAGTATGCAATCTCACCGCAGCGACTAGATTGGTGGCGTAGCCGAGTACGAGATACTTGGAGTGCAGGTGCGCAAGAGTGGGTTGCGAAGGAGGGATGGGAGTGGTGAATTCATCAACCCAGCTAGCTCGTAATCTCATCCGCCAATTAATTCAAAACAATGTGACTGATGTAGTTCTTTCACCAGGCTCGCGCAACGCTCCGTTATCAATTGCATTGTATGAAGCAGAGCAGCGTGGATTAATCACGCTACATGTACGGATAGATGAACGGACCGCCGGGTTCTTTGCCTTAGGTATCGCGAAAGCATCACGGCGCCCCGTTGCCGTGGTCTGCACTAGCGGTACAGCGGTTGCTAATTACCATCCCGCTTTACTAGAAGCGCGTCATTCACAAATTCCACTCCTGGTAATCACCGCCGATCGTCCAGCGCGATTGCGACAGACCGGTGCCAATCAGACAACTTTGCAGGCAGGAATCTTTGGCAATGCGACAACTTATGCTGATGATATTTCTGACCCTGGCGTGGATTTAACCTCAGCGTTCCTTGGGTTACAGAGTGGACCCGTACATCTCAATGTGCAATTTGACGAGCCATTATTACCTGACGATGAGAACGATTGGTTAAGCGGCACTAACGTCAGACCATTCATTGCAACAGAAGAAAATAATGATGCAGAACTAACGATCACGGATAGGCGTGGAGTTATTGTCGTAGGGCATGATCGTGGGGATTTTACCGTTGACGAAGTTTCCAAGTTCGCTCAAGAAGTCGGTTGGCCCCTCATTGCAGAGGACCCACTTTCATTTCCGCAGAGCATTGCCCACGCCTCACTCTTTTTAGCCTCCCAGAAGATCTGTCAGATTTTGTGCCCAGCGGCGGTCATTGTGATTGGCCGTACAACGCTGTCGCGATCGACAAATACTTTGGTGAAATCGGCCGGGCGAGAGATTGTGATTGATCCGCGAATCGTCACAGTCGATGTTAGACGGAGTGCAGATCAGCTATTTCAGACCTTGCCAAAGATCACCAAAAGTATTGCAGGTGACTCTGATTGGATTTCGTTCTGGAGTTCTTATGGTCAAAAGACCGCAGATCTGTTGGACGTGCTGCCGCAATGGAGTGAGGCCAACATTGCTCGGAATCTGGCCCAAGTTTTACCTTTTCACACCACGCTTTTTATCTCCTCATCAAGGCCGATCCGCGATCTTGAGGGATTTGCAACACCTCGCGCAGGCATTGAGACTTTTACTAATCGCGGCCTAGCAGGAATTGATGGCAACATTTCAACGGCCCTTGGCATCGCTTCGCAACGCACGCAGTCAATTGCAGTTTTGGGAGACCTTGCGTTTCTTCACGACATAACTGGCTTAATCGGAGCGATTGATACCAATTTGCGCATACTGGTCATTAACAATGATGGTGGCGGAATTTTCTCAACCTTGCCCCAGGGTGACACTGTTGGTTTTGAAAAAATCTTCGGAACACCACACGGGCTTGATCCAGCAGCAATTGCCCAATCTATGGGCATCAAGACAACAACGGTTACAAGTATCGATCAATTGGTTCATGAAATGTCATTACCAATCAGCGGGTTATCGATTGTTGTCGCCAACGTTCCAAACCGCGAAGAAAATGCTCGCATGTTGCGCGAATTTAGCCGTATGATTGACTCAACTATTCACCTTGGTCTCAACCGGTCATTGCAACACCCTGTTTTAGGACACATTTAACTTGTGGCAGAGAACAATCCACAAGTTGGCGAAGAGAAGTTGGCTGCCGTCATCAATCACATCAAAGCAGAAGATAAAGAATTACTATGAAAACCTCCAAATTGGCGGCCGAGGGCACTTTCCCTACTGTCCGCAATTCTAAATTCTCGAAAGTACCTTCTCTATCAGTTCTTCGGCAGCCTGATCGATCTGGTAGCCGACAGGCCATTCGGTCAACATGAGAGAAAGATCTTCTCTGAAATCCTTTTTCTGCAATTTCTCTCTCAGATTCGTTATTGATTGCCGTGCCGTGAACCCCGGGTTGTAGCAGGCAAAAGATGAAACAATTGCAGTTGGCTCCAAGTTAAGAACGTTAAGTGCCAACCAGAAATCAAATAGGTCTCGACCTTTTCTTCTTTGGTACAAGGCTCTGATCTTTGTCGCTACCATTTCTTCAACTTGAAATGTAAGAATCTCAGCAGAACCACTGAACCAACTTGATGCAACGGTGTGCTTTAAGCGAATTCTCGGATGCGCGAAAGTTCTTTCACGCGCATTGATTTCTATTTTGACCTTAATCTTCGAGCCATCTGAGGCTGTAGTCCGCATGAAAAACTTCGGAATCATGTTGAGTTCCGTACTCGTATCAAAGCCAATATTTGAGGCTATGCGACCCAATTCAGTGAAAGTGTCTTTTATTCCGGATGTATTTTCACGAACATAATCGAGGTCTTCGCTATAACGATATGGCGTGGGGAGATGTAACTTGTGAAGACATGTGCCTCCTCTGAGAATTAAATCCTTACCAAGATAGTCATTATTGCCAATTTCAATCATTAAGCGACTGAGTAGTAAGTCTTGTTCAATCTGCACTCTAGTTGCCCATGGCGCGTGCGCGCTCCACTCAGTTATTGAATTGTCGGGGATCATAGATCCGGCTCTAGGCTTGTATTTATCAGAAGGTTCCATTCTTGTGAAACTTTGCCGGCTCTTCGGTCGGATGGACTAAGTAGCGAAGGTCGAAGCTTACGTCGTGTTTTCAAGAGCAACTTCAGACCCTTAAGGTCTACATTTGAATCCAACACTTGGAGAATATATCCAAGCCTGCTAATCGCTGTGGTCGAATAGTTGACTGCAATACTGGCTAATCTTTCACCGTCTAAGTGATTGTCCTTTGAAAGTTCTACAAGTACCGTTGCTACATTATTTAGCCCTCCACCCATTAAGGTGGCGTCCGCCAAATCTAAAGCAGTCAACTCGGGGCTAGACACCCACACGTAGCCAGAGGGCACCCTGTGCTTGAAACGGGGAAGTTCAGAAATATTTTTTCGAGTTCTGAATCGAATTTGGGATCGGCCGATACTTAAATTGCTGAGTTGAGAACTTACTGCGACCTGTGTGACTTGAGGGCGTTGATGCGAAGCACCTAATATTTCCGCTGCAGATAGCCAACCCACGTAATAATCGCGTTCGAGGTAGGTCATCATCGAATCAAGAAATTCAAGCGCAGGTGTTGCACCCCAGTTTCTATACTCAGGTGGGATTGGCACCCAAAGTCCGCGGGCGGGGGAAAACATTTGATTTCGCTTTACTGAATTTCGGAGTCGCGCTCTGACGCCATCTTCTGAAATCTCAAGGATTCGAGCAATCTCTGAAGTCGAAGCAGAAGTACGGCCATGGCTAAGCAACCAATCCGGCACATTTAGCCTCTTTGGGGTTGCCATGCTTACCTCGCATTCATTATGCCTAAAGGTACCATATTAAGCACCTTAGCCATAGTGAATGCAATCTTTTGTGTGCAGGGATGCGAAGTCCGCCTCTCAGGAGGTGGAGTAGAAGGAACTTGGTGCCTGGGTCATTGAATACAACACCACAAGGCCTCATTAAGGCATTGGCATGGTGACACCGATGACCCAGGTTCACATGTTACAAGGAGCGTAGTTTTGCCCCGCTACTAATCGAAGTTACCAAGCGCACTTGTCATTGGGGCAAACTTCACCTGGCTTTCAACTAATTCTTTTTTGGGATTAGAGCCGGCAACAATTCCACATCCAGCAAAAAGTCGGATTTTGTTTTCATCAATTTGCCCACAGCGCAGCGCAATTCCAAGTTCACCATCTCCGTGTGCATCAATCCAACCGACGGGCCCGGCATAACGACCACGTGACATTCCCTCAAGATCGGCAATGACATTCGCCGCGATAGAAGTTGGCGTTCCGCAGACAGCAGCAGAGGGATGTAATTTCTCAAGTATTGAAAAAGCATCTATATGGTTTGGAGAATTGTCAACCGCCCCGGTTACATCCGTTGCCAGGTGCATGACGTTCGCCAAGTGCAGAACATAGGGGGAATCAGGAACATTCGTGGAGGAACAGAAAGGAGCCAAGGATTCAGTAACAGACCTGACTGCGTACATATGTTCTTCTAGGTCTTTTGATGAACGCGCAAGAGAAGCTGACAATGCTAAATCTTTCTCGTCGTCTCCGGTTTTACTAATAGTGCCAGCGAGCACACGCGATGTAACCATGGCTTTGTTGAGTCGAAGTAGTAATTCTGGAGTAGCGCCAACTAGTCCCGCGATTAAAAAAACCCAAGTAGATGGGTATTCAGCAGCCAAATTGCGCAAGATAACACGAGAATCAATCGCATCATCTGCTACAGCGGTGATATCTCGCGCCAGTACAACTTTATCGATCCTTCCTTCCTTAATTACTTCAATTGCATAGGCAACTTGCTCCTGCCATTGAAAAGGAGTCAAGGTTCCGTCCTGCCATGAATATTTCATTGGTTGAAGATGTACAGGCTCTTCTAAGAGTTCAGGTTGTGGCTTCTCGCCAATCCATGTAATCCAAGATTTTTCGTTACGCATACCTACAACAACTTTTGGGATAACAAGTACAGATTCTTCTGCAGGTGAAAATGAAAAAGATGAAAAGAGAATTGGTCCGGTGCCAGCACCATGAACCGAATCTGCAATCGCTAATTTTCCAAGCTGCTCATGCCACCATTCGCGCGCTTCGCGGAAACGATTGTCACCACTTACTGTCGTCGTTGCATGAACACCCCAACCGACCAAACCATCTCCGCGCCGAACCCATGAGAAAGATTCTGGGTCGGGAAGAAGTTCTAGGAGTGGTAAGTGTTCACCTATGTGAGTTGTAGTTACGGGAATTAGCGGCAGCACAATAAATAATTACTTGTGAACGAAGCGCCAGACCAGCGGCAACGAAGTTCCAGCAATCGCAATCTTGAGTGCTTCGCCAATGATGAATGGCGTGAGTCCCGCTCCGAGAGTCCATCCCCAACTCTTATCCGTATAGGTGTGTAACCAGAACAGGCCGAATGAAAAAATAATTGCGTCTCCAAGTAGTATTGCCACAAGCGCGGTGCGAACCCGCTGATCCCATTTGCGGCCTGCGAGCGCTCCAACAACAAGGGCTGCGATCAGCATGCCAATGAGATACCCACCGGTTGCACCCGTAAGTCGCGATAATCCATGACCGCCATCTGCAAAGACCGGTGCGCCGACCAGACCGACCAATAAATAAGTAAGAAGAGTTGATAAGCCTAAAGTTGCGCCATAACTGGTGCCAATAAGCAAAACGCCAAGAGTCTGGCCTGTTACAGGTACGGGTGATCCTGGAATTGGCAGCGCAATCTGAGCCAGACCAGCGAGGAAGAGTGTGCCTGCCCCTACGAAAAGCACGTTAGTGATCGCACTTGAACGTGGAAATATGGCGCTACGCAAAGAGATGGTCGAGATGGACACAGGCACTCCTTATTGGACTCATTCGATGGAGAGTTTTGATTTGTGGGGTGAGCCTACTCTGCAGGAGAATGGAAGTATGTCCCGCGCAAATCTTGATAAAGACCCAGATGAGATTGCGGCAATGTTTGATGGCGTGGCCAAACGGTACGATCTCGTCAATGATCTGCTTAGTTTGGGGCGCACTCGCGCCTGGCGCAAAGTCACTACTGCCACGATTGCCCCAGCCCCTGGTATGAAGATCCTCGACCTGGCCGCGGGTACGGGCTCCTCTAGCCAACCCCTTGCTGCCGCGGGCGCCGATGTCATCCCTGCCGATTTCTCTGAAGGGATGCTGGCCGCTGGCCGCGCTGCGCGCCCCAATCTGCCATTTACCAAGGCCGATGCGCTCAATCTTCCTTTTGCGGCAGCAACTTTTGATGTTGTCACCTTCTCCTATGGCCTTCGGAATACCACTGATATCGATAAAGCGCTCCGAGAGGCCTTACGGGTCACAAAACCAGGCGGGCGATTGGTTATTGCCGAGTTTTCACATCCGCTCTGGCGTCCGTTTCGTACCATTTATAGTAATTACCTGATGAAGGCACTTCCGGCCATTGCGCGGCGCACCTCCAGCAACCCAGATGCCTATATCTATCTGGCTGAGTCAATCCGGGCCTGGCCCAATCAGGAGGAGTTGGCCAAACGGATTACCAGAGCTGGCTGGAGTCAGGTCGGTTGGCGAAACCTTACTGGTGGAGTTGTCGCAGTTCACAGAGCGATCAAGGCTTAGCGGTTAGAGAGACCACCTTGGCAACCCTAGGATTTCGTACATTATGAATTCGGCACCCAATCCCTATATACCGATCTTGGTCATTGGTGCACTCGGTTTTGGATTTGCTGTTATCTCACTCGTTCTAGCCGCGATAACTGGGCCTAAACGATACAACCGCGCGAAAGCGCAAGCCTACGAATGTGGAATTGAACCAAGCCCGCAAGCAGTTGAAGGTGGACGTTTTCCAGTTAAGTATTTTTTAACTGCGATGCTCTTCATTATTTTTGATATCGAAATTGTTTTCCTTTATCCATGGGCAGTTACCTTCGACAAACTCGGCGTCTTTGGGTTAGTTGAGATGGGAATTTTTATCTCCACGGTTTTTGTTGCATACGCCTATGTCTGGCGTCGTGGCGGATTGGAATGGGATTAACTGTGGGCCTAGAAGAGAAATTACCAAGCGGGCTTGTACTTACCAGTGTTGAAAAACTTGCGGGTTACATGCGCAAGAACTCGCTCTGGCCGGCAACATTTGGCCTGGCTTGTTGCGCAATTGAAATGATGGCAGCCGGTGCAGGTCGTTACGATCTGGCACGTTTTGGAATGGAAGTTTTCCGCGCATCTCCACGCCAAGCAGATCTCATGATCGTCGCTGGTCGTGTTTCTAACAAGATGGCTCCAGTTTTGCGTCAGATTTACGATCAAATGGCAGCACCAAAATGGGTAATCGCAATGGGTGCATGCGCATCATCTGGTGGAATGTTTAATAACTATGCAATCGTGCAAGGTGTTGATCACGTTGTACCAGTAGATATTTACCTTCCTGGTTGTCCGCCACGTCCAGAAATGTTGATGGACGCAATCTTGAAATTGCATGAACAGATTAATAACGAGAAGCTCGGACCAAATCGTGAACGAATTATTGCCGAAGTTGAAATCGCCGCGCTCGCAGCAAAACCAACCTTCCAGTTGAAGGGTTTGCTTGCATGAGTAAAGAGAAGGATTTAGATCTAGGGCACGGAATGTTCGGTACTTCAGGCACAGGTGATACCTCTGGCTTCGGCGGGTTGGTACGCACTACTGCTACTTATGGTTCTAGCGAACGCCCTTACGGTGGTTATTTCGACGAAGTTGCCGATGATCTTGAGCGTGCATATCCGGACTTTGCTGACGCCATTGAACGCGTAGTTGTCGATCGCGGCGAACTCACTCTGCATGTGAAGCGCGAGAAGCTAGTGGAAGTTGCCCTCATCCTGCGCGACAAGTTGCTCTTTGAAATGTGTTTGGGTGTCAATGGTGTGCACTATCCAGCCGAGACAGATCGCGAACTCCATGCGGTCTATCCATTGTTATCTATGACGAATAATCGTCGGATTCGCCTTGAGGTCTCCGTTCCTGATTCTGATCCGCATATCCCATCACTGGTTGAAGTGTGGGCAGGAAACAACTGGAACGAACGTGAAACTTTCGACATGTTTGGAATCATCTTTGATGGTCACCCTGGTTTAACTCGCATCTTGATGCCAGATGATTGGCGCGGACATCCACAACGTAAGGATTATCCACTCGGCGGAATTCCAGTTGAGTACAAAGGCGCAACAGTGCCACCTCCCAATGAACGGAGGTCTTACCGATGAGTTCTCCTACCGATTCCTTATTGGATCCATATGCATCATCACGTGAGACAACTGAAGGCACAATCTTCTCTGTTACTGGTGGCGACTGGGATTCGTTAGTTACTGAAATTGGTGCAACCAAAGAAGAGCATGTTGTCGTCAACATGGGGCCACAGCATCCTTCAACTCACGGAGTATTGCGTTTAGTTCTCGAACTTGAAGGTGAGACCGTTACTGAAGTTCGTTGTGGTGTTGGTTATTTGCATACAGGTATCGAGAAGAACGCTGAATATCGCAGTTGGACGCAGGGCGTTACCTTTGTGACTCGCATGGATTATTTAGCACCACTCTTTAACGAGACCGCTTACTGTTTAGGTGTAGAAAAGTTATTGGAAATTACCAACGATGTTCCAGAGCGCGCCAGTGTTATTCGCGTCATGATGATGGAATTCAATCGCATTGCATCGCACATGGTTGCGCTTGGTACTGGCGCTCTTGAACTTGGTGCACTTTCACCGATGATTTTCTGCTTCCGCGAACGCGAAAAAGTCCTCGATGTTTTTGAAATGATCGCGGGGCTCCGTATGAATATGGCGTATGTACGGCCAGGAGGCGTTGCCCAAGATCTTCCGGTAGGCGCTCTGCCTAAGATCCGCGAAATCATTAAAGAATTGCGCCGTGATTTTAAAGATAATGAGAAATTATTGATCGGCAATACCATCTGGATGAAGCGAACCGAAGGTATCGGGTACCTCGATCTGGCAGGTTGCACGACATTGGGCGTCACGGGCCCGGTGCTTCGCTCCACTGGCTTGCCTTGGGATTTGCGCAAGATGCAACCGTATAGCGGATATGAGAATTATGACTTCGATGTAATCACGGCAGATACCTGCGATGTTTATGGTCGGTTCTTAATCCGTATGAGTGAATTGGAACAGTCTCTACGCATTATCGAGCAGTGCGTCGATAAGTTGGAATTACTCGAGGGTGCTCCTGTGATGGTTGCGGATAAGAAGATCGCTTGGCCATCGCAATTAGCGCTGGGCGGAGATGGCTTAGGTAATTCACTCGATCACATCCGTGAAATCATGGGCACATCCATGGAATCGCTGATTCATCACTTTAAATTGGTCACTGAAGGATTTCGGGTCCCAGCTGGTCAGGTTTATTCAGCAGTCGAGTCACCTCGCGGCGAACTCGGAGTGCATCTTGTCTCTGATGGTGGAACTCGTCCTTATCGTTTGCACTTTCGCGAACCGTCTTTTAATAACTTGCAAGCCACTCCTGCAATGTGTGAGGGCAGTTTAATCGCCGACATCATCGGAGCGGTTGCATCCATTGATCCTGTGATGGGTGGTGTTGATCGCTAATGGCATTTACGCAGCAAGATTTATCGGTGATGGATTCAATCATCGCGCGTTATCCACGTCCGCGTTCGGCAATCATGCCGTTGCTGCACTATGTTCAATCGCGTGATGGATTTGTTACACACGACGGTATCGAAATTATTGCCAAGAAACTTGAATTGGAAATGGCTGAAGTTTCTGCAGTTTCTACTTTCTATACCCAGTACAAGCGCAAGCCAGTGGGCGAATATCACGTTGGCGTCTGTACCAACACGCTCTGTGCGGTGATGGGCGGGGATGCCATTTTTGCGGGGTTGAAAGAGCACCTTGGTATTGAAAATGACGGCGTTACCTCAGATGGCAAAGTTTCACTTGAGCATATTGAGTGCAATGCAGCTTGTGATTACGCGCCGGTTGTTATGGCCAACTGGGAGTTCTACGACAATCAGAGTGTTCAATCGGCAAAGGATCTTGTTGATGCGATGCGGGCTGGTGATCCACCCGCGCCAACTCGTGGCCCAAATGTTCTACCAACCTGGAAAGAGAACTCGGCAGTTCTTGCCGGGCTTAACGATGGACATGCACATGAGGGTGTTCAAGCCGGCGAACCATCGCTCCTTGGTCTAAAGATTTCCAAGGACCAGAAGGGAGCGCAAGGATGACCATGTTAACTCCGGTGCTCTCAGCACATTGGGACGAGAAGGATTCATTCACCATGGAGGGCTACCAGCGCCACGGTGGTTACGACGCAGCAGCAAAAGCTTTGCAGATGGAACCTGATGCAGTTATTCAATTAGTTAAAGATTCAGGTCTTCGTGGTCGCGGCGGTGCTGGATTCCCAACTGGGATGAAGTGGGGCTTTATCCCGCAAGGCGATAACAAAGATCACTACTTAGTTGTAAACGCTGATGAGTCAGAACCGGGCACTTGTAAAGATATGCCGCTTTTATTGGCGAACCCACACGTCTTAGTTGAAGGCATGATCATTGCCTCCTATGCAATTCGCGCGAAGTACGCATTTATCTACGTGCGCGGTGAAGTAACCCACGTGGTGCGACGTGTGCAACAAGCAATTGAAGATGCATACAGAGCCGGATACCTTGGCAAGAATATTTTTGGTAGTGGTGTTGATCTTGAATTAGTTCTTCATGTTGGCGCAGGTGCATATATCTGTGGTGAAGAAACGGCGTTACTTGATTCGCTGGAAGGATTCCGTGGTCAACCACGTCTTCGCCCGCCATTTCCTGCAATCGCAGGACTCTACGCCCGTCCCACAGTCGTCAATAACGTCGAATCCATTTCTTCAATACCTGCGATTATCACTAATGGCCCGGAATGGTTCTCATCGATGGGTACTGAAAAGAGCAAAGGGATGACGCTCTATTCCCTCTCTGGCCATGTCGCCCACCCAGGGCAATTTGAAGCGCCGTTGGGAATCACCTTGCGTGAATTACTCGAACTTTCCGGCGGTATCCGAGCGGGACATCAATTGAAGTTCTGGACTCCCGGTGGATCCTCGACACCAATTTTTACGGCAGAACATTGGGATACACCACTTGATTACGAAGGTGTAGCCGCCGCAGGCTCGATGCTCGGCACTAAAGCTTTGCAAATTTTTGATGAAACGACCTGCGTTGTACGTGCAGTATTGCGCTGGTCTGAGTTTTACAAGCACGAATCGTGTGGCAAGTGCACGCCTTGCCGTGAAGGCACCTGGTGGTTGGTTCAGATCTTGCGCGATCTTGAAAATGGCCAGGGCACCGAAGCCGATCTAGATAAGTTACTTGATATTTGCGACAACATTCTAGGTCGCGCATTCTGCGCGTTAGGTGATGGCGCAACCAGTCCAATTATTTCATCCATCAAATATTTCCGCGATGAATACATCGCACATCTCACCAATGGCGGATGCCCCTTTGACCCCCATGCAGCAACGCTCTTTGCCTCCGCAAAGGCGGGTGCGTAAATGACTACGACTCAAGAACAGACTACGCAGATCGTCGACATGGTCACCGTTGTTATTGATGGTTTTGAAGTCAGTGTTCCTAAAGGAACTCTCGTTATTCGCGCGGCCGAGAAACTGGGAATTCAAATTCCTAGATTCTGCGATCACCCATTGCTCGACCCGGTTGGCGCATGTCGCCAATGTTTAGTGGATATCGAGATCAATGGTCGGGCATTTCCAAAACCACAAGCTTCATGCACTATTCCGGTTGAGGCCGGCATGATTATTAAGACGCAATTAACTTCACCGGTAGCACAGAAAGCGCAGAAAGGCGTGATGGAGTTCTTGCTTATCAACCATCCGCTGGATTGTCCCGTTTGCGATAAGGGCGGCGAATGTCCTCTGCAGAACCAAGCAATGAGCACCGGTCGCGGTGAATCACGATTTAGAGGTACCAAACGCACCTTTGAGAAACCAATCAACATTTCCTCACAGGTGTTACTGGATCGCGAGCGTTGCATTCTCTGTGCACGTTGTACCCGTTTCTCAGATCAAATCGCCGCAGATCCATTTATTACTTTGAATGAGCGTGGCGCCTTGCAACAAGTTGGAATCTACGAGAACCAACCATTTGAGTCTTACTTCTCAGGTAACGCCGTGCAGATCTGTCCAGTGGGTGCACTGACGGGCGCTTCGTATCGCTTCCGCGCCCGGCCATTTGATTTAGTTTCAACGCCAACTGCTTGCGAACATTGTGCAGCAGGTTGCTCTATGCGCACCGATGTCCGACGCGGCAAAACTCTGCGCCGTCTTGCCGGCGATGATGTAGAGGTCAACGAGGAATGGAACTGCGATAAAGGCCGATGGGCATTTAAATATGCCACTGCTGCTGACCGTTTAACAGAGCCAATGATCCGTGATGAATCTGGTGAATTGCGTGTGGCATCTTGGCCAGAAGCCCTTGCTGCAGCGGCCGCTGGACTGCAAGGAAAGCGCTCTGGCGTATTAGTCGGCGGCCGTGCCACCGTTGAAGATGCATACGGCTACAGTAAATTTGCTCGCGTAACACTGGGTACGAATGACATCGATTTTCGTGCCCGCGTTTCTTCCGATGAAGAACGCGAATTTCTTGCAGCGAGGGTGGTTGGTTCTTCCACCACCTATCGCGATATCGATCGTGCAGATTCCGTTCTCTTGGTTGGTTTTGAACCAGAGGAAGAATCACCCATTGTTTTCCTTCGCATTTACAAGCAGGTGCGTAAGCGCGCATTGAAGGTCACCGCAATTGCAAGCAAACTTTCGCGCGGCAACGAGAAACTAAAAGCCAACTTCGTCTGTGTCGTTCCTGGGGTTGAGGCGGCAGTAATTGCAGGCCAAGAACTTACTGCTAACTCTGTAATTCTCGTTGGAGAACGTGCCGCAGAGAGCAGGGGCGCCCTTTCTGCAGTTGCTGCTCTTGCTGATCGCACTGGTGCGAAGTTAGCGTGGATCCCACGTCGCGCTGGTGAGCGCGGTGCACTTGCAGCAGGCGCGATCGGAAATCTCTTGCCAGGTGGCCGCCCTGTCGTTGATGCCCCAGCGCGGGTTGATATTGCAGCTGCTTGGGGTGTTGATTCTCTTCCAACCGCAGTAGGCCGTAGCAGTTCAGAAATTTTTGCGGCAGTTAACGCTGGCGAGATTGATGCACTCGTTGTCGGCGGCGTTGATCCGCTTGATTCCGAGAACCATCATGCAGCACTAATCGCCCTCAAGCAGGCTTTCATCGTATCACTTGAAATTCGCCCAAGTGCAATTACCCAACTGGCGGATGTTCTTCTTCCCGTTGCTGCGGTGAGTGAGAAGTCTGGCTCATTCCTTAATTGGGAAGGTCGCGCACGTAGTTTTGAAACAGCGGTTGCTGATTCATTGCAACGTTGCGATTTACGGATTCTTTCTATGCTCGCCGATGAGATGGGTCGTCCAATTGAGTTGGCAACAGTAAAGGCAGCAGCCCAAGAATTGGCAGCACTCGGTCTCTGGGATGGTGCACATGCAAACTTCGCACCTGTTTCATCTGCTGCTCCGCAGTCAGTCAGCGGCAATGAAGCGTTACTTACTTCCTGGCGTCGACTACTGGATGATGGTTCGTTACAGGAGGGCGAAGAAAATCTCGCCGGAACTGCGCGCAAACCAGTTGTCGTCATTTCTCCAAAGCGGGCAAGTGCGCTTGGCGTAGTTGATGGCGATACAATCCGAGTTTCAAATAGCCATGGTGCAATTGTTCTACCGGTGTTGGTTGAAGCAATTCACGATGATGCTGTTTGGTTGCCACGTAATTCGCGTGGTTCACATCTTCTGGCCACATTTGGTGTTGCCAGTGGCGCGCTCGTAACGGTGGTGAAGGACTAATGACAACTGCAGAGTTAATCGGTCAAGATCCAGGTTGGTTGATCCTCGTCAAAGCCATTTTTGTATTTGCGATCTGTGTTCTCCTTACGCTCATGGCAGTCTGGGGAGAGCGTCGCATCGTCGCGCGCATGCAAATGCGCCTTGGCCCCAACCGAGTAGGCCCATTCGGCCTTGTTCAAGCTCTGGCAGATGGCGTGAAGTTAGCGCTTAAGGAAGATCTGATTCCTGCCGCAGCCGACAAAATTGTTTTTATTATTGCACCGATTATTAGTGCCACTACATGTTTTATGTCTTTTGCGGTTATACCTATTGCTGGTCCAGTGACTCTTTTTGGTCATAAGACGGCAATGCAATTGACCGATTTACCAGTTGGCGTGCTTTATGTATTGGCGGTCGCATCTGTTGGTGTTTACGGCATCATTCTTGCTGGTTGGTCATCTGGTTCGACTTATCCGCTCCTGGGAGGATTGCGCGCCACTGCTCAAGTGATTTCTTATGAAGTGGCGATGGGACTTTCTCTTGTTGCGGTATTCATTTATGCAGGCTCCATGTCAACCTCGGAGATCGTGGCGGCGCAACAAAAGTGGTGGTTCGCCGTTGTGCTATTCCCATCCTTTGTTATTTACGCAATTTCGATGGTTGGCGAAACCAACCGTGCCCCCTTTGATTTAGCTGAAGCTGAAGGCGAGCTCGTCGGCGGTTTCCATACTGAGTATTCGTCGCTGAAGTTCGCGCTCTTCTTCCTGGCTGAATACATCAACATTGTTGCGGTCTCAGCCTTGGCGACAACTCTCTTTCTGGGTGGGTATCACGCACTTCCAGGGCTCACTTTCACTGAGCAGTGGCTTGGCGGTTGGTTCACCATGGTCTGGTTCTTCGCCAAAGTCTTGTTCTTCTTCTTTATCTTTGTCTGGCTGCGCGGTACTTTGCCACGGCTTCGTTATGACCAATTTATGGAATTTGGTTGGAAAATTTTGATCCCAGTGAGTTTGTTCTGGATCATGGTTGTTGCAACGCTACGCGTACTCTCTTTGCAGGGTGCATCCCGCCTGGTTGTTGTGGCATTTGCCAGTGGGATCGTGTTGATCGTATTGCTAATAAATATCGCCTTTGATTCGGCAAAAAAACGGGCAGAGTCAATACCAGAAGTTGAAGTAACCACTCCTTCATTTCCTGTTCCGAAACTGCCTGTGTCAGAGCCGGAGGAGCCACGTGGCTGAGAATCACGATCATCAGATAGAGCCCATGCGTTACGACCTGGGGTTGGAAGCAGTGCATGCTGCGCCCGTCACCAAGGAGGGCCCAAAGAGTTTTGGCGCCCAGTTACAAGGTTTCTGGGTCATTTTCCGCACGATGTTCAAAAAGGTCAACACCGTTCAATATCCAGAAGTGAAAGAGCCAACTGCGCCACGATTCCACGGCCGCCATCAACTCAATCGCCACCCGGATGGTTTGGAAAAATGCATTGGCTGCGAACTCTGTGCCTGGGCCTGCCCAGCAGACGCAATTTATGTCGAGGGTGAAGCCAATACAGAAGACCATCGGATCTCTCCGGGGGAGCGTTACGGCAAGGTTTATCAGATCAATTATCTGCGCTGCATTTTCTGTGGTCTCTGCATTGAAGCCTGTCCAACCCGTGCGCTGACAATGACCAACGAATATGAGTTAGCCGATGACTCTCGTTCCAAGTTAATTTTCGAAAAGGAAGATCTCCTTGCACCGCTTCGTCAGGGAATGTTGCTGCCACCTCATCCTATGTATCCAGATATGGATGAGAGTAATTATTACAAGGGCGAAGTACCAGGGTCACATCCATCTCAAGAGAGCGCAAGTCCCGTAAATGAGGTGAACCTTTGATTAATGTAGCGATTGAAGTTGGTCAGACCCAGACTCCAGAAGCAGTGCTCTTCTGGATTTTGGGTCCATTGGCTGTTCTTGCAGCTCTGGGCATGCTCTTGGTGAAGAAAGCAGTGCACTCTGCGCTCTTTTTAGCGTGGATCATGATTACTTTGGCAATCTTCTACATTGCACAAGATGCGCCATTTCTCGGCATCGTGCAGATTGTTGTCTACACGGGTGCGGTAATGATGCTCTTCCTTTTCATCTTGATGCTCGTAGGTGTCGATTCGGCAGATTCTTTAACTGAAACTATCCGAGGTCTTCGACCAATCGCAATTGTTGCTGCGGTTGGTTTTGGTGGCCTAATGGTCTCACTTCTTAGTCGCGCAACGCTGGGTCGTACATTTGTTGGGCTGCAAGACGCCAATGCCGATGGAAATGTTCCAGCACTTGCTGATTTACTTTTTTCGAAATATGTCTGGGCCTTTGAAGTTGTCTCGGCTTTATTAATTACGGCAGCCCTCGGCGCAATGGTGTTGGCGTATAACCATCGCCTTGTTGCTCGCCCAACTCAGCGCGATCTTGCAATTGCACGGTTCCGCACAGGTTCACTTGCTAACGCGGCAGGTCTTCCAAATCCTGGTGTTTATGCTCTGCATAACGCAGTTGATGTACCTGCGCTGCTACCTGACGGCACTCCTGCGCAAGCTTCGATCTCTGCAACACTGAAAGCCCGTGGCGATGTCATTGATTCTCATCCATTCCAATTAGAACAATTAAGGCCAACAGATAAGGAGGAGAAGTAATGAACGCTGCCAATTATCTCTATGTATCTGCTCTTCTCTTCACGATTGGCGCCATTGGCGTTGTGGTTCGCCGTAATGCGATCGTAATCTTTATGTGCGTTGAGTTGATGCTGAATGCGGCCAACCTTTCCTTTGTTACCTTTGCTCGCATTAACGGCAATCTTGAAGGCCAAGTAGTTGCTTTCTTTACGATGGTTGTGGCTGCCTGCGAGGTCGTTGTTGGTCTTGCAATCATCGTCACTATTTATCGTTCACGTCGTTCGGCATCTGTTGATGATGCCAGTTTGTTGAAGCGGTGATCCGATGACTAGTAATTCGCTGGTTTATTTGATCGCACTGCCACTTTTTGGCTCAGCTGTTTTGTTGCTCGCTGGCCGCCGCTGCGACCGCTGGGGACACCTGCTGGCAACGGCACTTTCAGCAGGTTCCTTTGCCATCGGCCTCTATCAGTTCTTACAGATGCTTGGTCGCGCTAATGATCAGCGTGCGGTAACGCAGAAACTCTTTAGTTGGATCTCAGTGGGTTCCTTCCAAGTTGATGCTGGGCTGATGCTTGATCAACTCTCCATCTGTTTCGTCTTACTCATCACCGGTGTCGGCACTTTGATCCATATCTATTCGATTGCATATATGTCGCATGATCGCGATCGCAGGCGATTCTTTGCCTACCTCAATTTCTTTATTGCAGCAATGCTCTTGTTGGTCCTTGGCGACTCATACCTCAACCTCTATGTGGGTTGGGAAGGAGTAGGCCTGGCCTCTTATCTTCTGATTGGTTTCTGGAATCAAAAGCCCGCATATGCAACAGCTGCAAAGAAAGCATTTGTTGCCAACCGCGTGGGCGATATGGGTCTTTCCATTGCAATCATGATCACCTTTGCAACCTTAGGTACCGTTTCTTTTGCGGGCGTTAAAGAACATGCGCCAGTGGCATCAACTGGTGCTTTGACTGCAATCGGAATCATGTTGCTTGTGGCTGCCACTGGTAAGTCTGCGCAATTCCCATTGCAGGCCTGGCTCGGCGATGCGATGGCCGGTCCAACACCAGTCTCTGCACTTATTCACGCGGCAACGATGGTTACCGCAGGCGTCTACTTAATTACCCGTTCTAATTTTATCTTTGACGCTGCCCCAACGGCTCAATTAGCTGTCGCCATCATTGGCGCGATCACCCTGCTCTTTGGCGCGATTATTGGTATGGCTAAGGATGACATCAAGAAAGCTCTGGCTGCATCGACTATGTCCCAGATTGGCTACATGGTTCTGGGTGCAGGCCTTGGACCTGCTGGTTACGCGTTCGCGATCATGCACTTACTGACCCATGGTTTCTTTAAGGCCGGAATGTTCTTAGGTGCGGGTTCAGTCATGCATGGCATGGATGATGAAGTGAATATGCGCAGATACGGCGGGCTGCGCAAATTTATGCCAATTACATTTGCCACCTTTGGTTTAGGGTATCTAGCAATCATCGGCGTACCGCCATTTGCTGGTTTCTATTCCAAAGACAAGATCATCGAAGTTGCTTTCAACGCTGGTGGAATTAAAGGGATAACCCTTGGAACAGCAGCACTCTTAGGTGCAGCAATTACTGCCTTTTATATGACTCGCGTGGTAATCCTTACCTTTGCTGGCAATAAGCGTTGGGATGAGAAAGCCCATCCACATGAGTCACCATTTCTGATGTGGGCGCCAATGGTGCTCCTTGCCATTGGATCAGTTGCTTCAGGATTCCTCTTCACTCACGGAGATGCTTTACGAAATTGGCTGGCGCCAGTTGTTGAACCACATCCAGTACATGAAGCCGAACTTCTGAGTCCAGCAGTGGTCTCTATTCTTGCGTTGGTTCTGGTTGGCGTTGGCGTTGCGTTTGCAATAGTTAAGTATCTGCGCTCGCAGGTGCCGCAAGTTGCACCAGAAGACGTTTCGATCTTTACCCGAATTGCCCGTCGCGATCTGTTGCAAGATGAATTCAACGAAGCGGTCTTTATGCGTCCAGGACAAGCGTTGACTCGTACCTTGGTCAAGACGGATGCGGCGGTTATTGATGGCGCGGTTCGTGGGGTTGGGCGAATGACCTTAGGTTCAGGCAACCTATTACGCGCAACACAGACAGGCTTTGTCCGCAGTTATGCGATGTGGATTCTGATCGGAGCAATTGGCTTAATCGCAGCGATTTGGGTGGTCACGCAATGACAAGTAACGTGAGTTGGTTGACAACACTGGGCTTGCTGCCTCTTCTAGGAGCGCTCTTTATTGCTGCGCTCTCAAAGAGAAATGAGTTGGCCGCCAAGAGAGTTGCTTTTGGTACTACATTGGTGGTTGCAGCAGCTGCAATTGCAATGGCCATGCAATTCCAGCGTGACAATGTGGATCTGCAATTTGTTGAGACTTATTCGTGGATTCCTTCCTTCGGCATCAACTATGCTGTTGGCGTAGATGGCATTGCCCTGGTCTTAATTTTGCTTTCAGTTCTATTGGCACCAATCGTTGTTCTGGCTGGCTGGAATGAATCCAGCGGTGGCCGTTGGAGTGTGAAGACTTTCTATATTCTCTTGCTTGTCCTTGAGACGATGATGATCGGTGTCTTTAGCGCCACAGATGTATTCCTCTTTTATGTCTTCTTTGAAGCAATGTTGGTGCCGGTCTACTTCCTTATTGGTGGTTACGGTACTGGTGAACGCTCTGCCGCTGCGGTGAAGTTCCTGCTTTATAGCCTCTTTGGTGGTTTATTGATGCTTGCGTCAATCATCGCGCTTTATGTTCTCTCCGGCGAGCAAGGTGGCCACACATTCGACACCACTGCGTTATCGCATTTACAGATGAGTTCAACGACGCAGAATTTCCTCTTTCTCGGTTTCTTTATTGCTTTTGCAATCAAAGCTCCACTCTGGCCATTTCACACCTGGTTGCCTGATGCTGCGCAGTCAGCGACGACGGGCACATCGGTTCTGCTCCTTGGAGTTCTAGACAAGGTGGGCACCTTCGGAATGATCCGTTATTGCTTAACGCTCTTTCCAGATGCAACCAAGACTTTCACCCCAGTGATTCTGGTTCTAGCGGTAATTTCAATTATCTACGGCGCATTCCTTGCGATTGGTCAGACCGATTTCAAGCGCCTTATTGCATTTACCTCAATCTCGCACTTTGGTTTCATCACCATGGGCATCTTCGCGATGACATCACAAGGCCATTCAGGAGCAACGCTCTATATGTTTAATCACGGTTTCTCGACCGGAGCGCTCTTCTTGGTTGCCGGGTGGATGATTTCGCGTCGTGGTTCATCGAAGATCGCAGATTTCGGCGGTCTCCAGCGCGTGACTCCTGTGATGGCGTGGGCCTTTTTTATCGCAGGCATGTCGAGTCTGGCTCTGCCAGGTCTATCCAGTTTCGTGAGCGAATTCCTAGTACTAATTGGTACGTACACACGCTATCCAGTTGCAGCAGTTATTGGAACTTTTGGAGTTGTCCTTGCGGCGCTCTACGTACTTATTCCAGTGCAGCGTGCCTTGCATGGACCGATTACTCCTGGAAATGAATCTTTGCCCGATCTTAACTTACGGGAGAAAATTGCAATTGCTCCAGTGTTGGCCGTGATTGTGGCTTTAGGCTTTTACCCATCGCCACTTCTTAATGTTATTAATCCAGCTGCCGCACACACTATTGCGCAAGCTGGCTTTACTGATCCACTCCCTTCGATCGATGGAAAGGCTGGTAAGTAAATGCTTGCCTTCACCGCGCCGATTCTGTCGTATTCACTTCTCGCACCGATGCTTATTGTTTTGGGTGGTGCACTACTTGGAATACTTGTTGAAGCTTCTCTCTCTCGGACAATTCGACCAATCGCGCAGTTAAGCATCACGTTAGGCACATTAGTTCTTGCTCTTGTTCAACTCTGGCAAATCCGTCACGAATCATCACTCACGGCGGCAATGGGTTCGGTAGCGATAGACGGTGCTGCAATCTTGATGCAGGGTTCAATCCTGCTGATCGCAATCCTTGGAACCATGCTTATTGCTGATCAAGAGCACTTCACAGGCCTTGCTGCTGCTCTGCCTGGATCATCTCAGGAGCGCGAATCCTTACAAAGCGGAGAGCAGCTTACTGAGGTTTATCCACTCACACTTTTTGCAGTAGCCGGCATGCTCTTGTTTCCAGTTGCCAATGATCTGATCACGCTCTTTGTGGCTCTTGAAATGCTCTCGTTACCGTTGTACTTGATGGCCGGGCTCTCGCGTCGCCGTCGCCTTCTTTCACAAGAGGCAGCGCTTAAATACTTCTTACTTGGTGCATTTTCATCAGCGTTTTTCCTTTTTGGTGCGTCTTATCTTTATGGCTACTCTGGCACAGTCTCGCTGGCAGGCATCCGCGATTCTGTAGTTGGTGGTAGTGGTAACGATGTCTTCTTGCTCATTGGTATTGCATTTGTCTCCATTGGCCTTCTCTTTAAGGTAAGCGCTGTTCCATTCCACGCTTGGACCCCCGATGTATATCAGGGCGCTCCAACGCCAGTGACTGCCTTTATGGCGGCAGCGACCAAAGTTGCAGCTTTTGGTGCAATGTTGCGAATTTTCTACACTGCTTTTGCCAATGCATATTGGGACTGGCGCCCGCTTATGACGGTGATTGCGATTATCACAATGCTCTTTGGATCCTTTGTGGCAATTGCTCAGCGAGATGTAAAGCGCATGCTCGCTTACTCATCAATTGCCCACGCAGGTTTCTTGTTAACCGGAGTCATTGCACTTAATAAGGCGGGCCTTGATGCCTCCATCTTTTATCTTTTTGCCTACGGCATCGCTACTGTTGGAGCCTTCGGCATAGTAACTCTGGTTCGCGATTCGTCAGGGGAAGTCACAGATCTCAATCGATGGGCTGGCCTGGGTAAGCGTTCACCATTCGCGGCAACACTTTTTGCCACATTCTTGCTGGCTTTTGCAGGTATTCCACTTACTAGTGGATTTATCGGAAAGTTCTCTATCTTCTCGGCCGCGTATGAAAGTGGAAACCGTGCAGTTGTTATCGTTGGTGTTCTCTCTAGCGCGATTGCCGCATACTTCTATATCCGGGTTATTGTCTTGATGTTCTTTACTGATCCAACCGAAGACGGCACGAGTGTTGTTATCCCATCAGTTTTGACGCGCATCACTGTTCTAGTCGCTTTCGTCATCACGATTTTCCTTGGTGTTTTCCCAACACCACTACTTAATTTCATCACTTCGACGGCATCCTTCATCCGCTAATGTCCGTTTTTGGTATTCCCAACGTCTCACCTGCGCTAGAGCAAGACCTGGCTGATGGGCTGGTAAAGGTTGAAGAGCTGCTCAATAGCCACATAAAGGGAAGTTACCCCTTGGTGGAAGAGACTTCTCATCATCTTGTTGCAGCAGGTGGCAAGCGTTTGCGTCCACTCTTGACTCTTATCTCTTCACACCTCGGAGACTCAAGCCGTTACGGAGTTATCGAAGCTGCAGTTGTTTGCGAACTTACGCATCTGGCAACGCTCTATCACGATGATGTAATGGATGAAGCGCTACTGCGTCGCGGAGTCGAGAGTGCTAATTCTCGCTGGGGGAATACCGTTGCAATTCTCACTGGCGATTATCTTTTTGCAAAGGTCTCGAATCTTTTAGCTGATTTAGGGCCTGAAGCAGTTCGCCTGCAAGCGCGTACATTCGAGCGCTTAGTCATCGGTCAGATTATGGAAACCCAAGGTCCAGCTGCCGGTCAAGATCCGCTTGCGCATTATTTGCAGGTTGTTGCCGATAAGACTGCTTCGCTTATTTCAACTAGTGCGCGATTTGGCGCACTGCTGGCGGGGGCAAGTGCGCAGATTGTTGAGACCGTGACAACCTTCGGCGAAGAGATCGGTATCGCTTTCCAGTTGGCCGATGACGTGATTGACATTGTTAGCGAGTCTGGCCTTTCAGGTAAAACGCCTGGCACAGACCTGCGGGAGGGCGTTCCAACCCTTGTCACGCTTAACGTAATGAAGTCGACCAACCCAGCAGACCGCGAGCTCCAAGCATTGCTGCAGGCGCCCATCGAGTCAGAGACGGTGGTAGCGGAAGTCCTTGTTGCGCTCCGCGCACATCCAGCTCTGGATGAATCGCGTGTACAACTCTTGCAAGTAGCGCAGAAAGCGCGTCTAGCATTGGGGCCACTGCCGATCTGCGATGCAACCGCCGCCCTTTTCTCGCTATGTGAAACGGTTATCGATCGTTCTCATTAAATATAAGTCAGAGGTGGTTTCTTTTCCACTACGCTTCATAGATAGCCCCTCGTGAGAATGGATTTCTATGTCTGGGCAATTAATTTATCCCTTTACCTTTGGTGATCGGACGCAATCTGACCTCTTAGGCGGCAAAGGCGCGAATTTAGCCGAAATGGTACGTATTGGTCTTCCAGTTCCACCCGGATTTACAATCACAACGCAAGCGTGCCGCGAATATCTTTCTACTGGCGAAATTCCAGCGGGGCTTAACGCCGAAATTGAAACGTCCATCAAAGATCTAGAAAAGAGTTTGGATAGGGAGTTTGGCAATCCTGCTAAACCTCTTTTGGTCTCAGTGCGCTCTGGTGCAAAATTTTCGATGCCAGGAATGATGGAGACCGTCCTTAATGTTGGCATGACTGTCGCAGTTGCCGAAAGTCTGGCAATTGCGACAGGGAATGCAAGGTTTGCGTGGGATTCTTATCGCCGTTTCATAAATATGTTTGGGCGGATTGTTTGCAATGTTCCTCCAGTAGAGTTTCATAGAATTGAGAGTCGCGTTCTTAATACTTTCGGAGTCGCTGGCATCCAAGAGTTAGATGTTGCTGGTCTGCAGGCTCTGGCAGAGGGATACATTAAGGAGACCGAAGCCATTACAGGGTTGCCATTCCCCACCGATCCGCGCGAACATTTGATGCGTTCGATCGAAGCAATATTCCTTTCCTGGAACTGCGAACGTGCCCAGTTGTATCGTCGCCGCGAACGCATTTCCTCTGACTTGGGTACCGCGGTCAATATTCAATCCATGGTCTTTGGAAACCTCAGTGATGATTCAGGAACGGGAGTTGCGTTCACACGCGATCCTGCAACGGGCGAACAAGGAAGTTATGGCGATTACCTTGAGCGCGCTCAGGGTGAGGATGTCGTTGCAGGTATACGTAACACGATGTCGCTGGCGCAATTAGGTGAGAAAGAACCATTGGTTCATGCTGAATTAGAGCGGGTAATGACCCTCCTTGAGGATCATTACCGCGACCTCTGTGATATCGAATTTACAGTGGAGAAAGGCAAACTCTGGATTCTGCAGACCCGCGTGGGAAAACGGACCGCTGAGGCTGCTTTTAGGATCGCAATTCAATTAGTTGACGAGGGCAAGATTTCAATGGATGAAGCCCTTGTGCGCACATCGGGTGATCAACTAGCCCAACTGATGTTTCCGCAATTTGATTTGCGTGGGTCGGTCAAAGAAATTGCCAGCGGTATTCCGGCCTCACCTGGCGCGGCAGTCGGAGAAGTTGTCTTTGATTCCCGCCGTGCCTTTGATTTAGCTCGAAGCGGTAAGAAAGTTATCTTGGTTCGCCGTGAAACTAGCCCCGATGATTTAGTCGGCATGGTGGCATCGGAAGGCATTTTAACAAGTCGTGGTGGCAAAACCTCTCACGCAGCAGTTGTGGCTCGGGGCATGGGCAAGACTGCCGTCTGTGGCACTGAAAGTATTTCGGTTGATGAGCGGGCTGGGCTTTTCACAGTTGGCTCTCTCACCGTTTATGAAGGCGAGACAATTTCCATAGATGGCACAACTGGAAATGTTTATGCTGGCACAATCCCAGTCATTGCATCATCAGTTACTTCCTACCTAGAAGGTCGCCTTGCGGCATCGAGTGATGAAGCATCCCCTGTTGTTAAAGCGGTTGATCGTATTCTTTGCTACGCCGATGAGATCCGTACTCTGCGAGTGCATGCCAATGCCGATACTCCAGAAGATGCTGTACGTGCACGGATCCTTGGGGCAGAGGGCGTTGGCTTATGCCGCACTGAACATATGTTCCTTGGGCCTCGGCGTGCCTATGTCGAGCGTTTAGTTCTGGCCGAAAATGAAGATGTACAACGTGGCGTGATTGCTGAGATGGAACCGTTACAACGCGGAGATTTTGTCGGAATCATGATGGCAATGTCAGGTTTGCCAGTAACAATACGTTTACTTGATCCACCACTTCATGAATTCTTGCCGCCCCTGGCAACCTTAAGTGCTGATATGGCACGGGCGGAGGCGCTGGGAGAGGAAGTTCCAGCCAGGGATTTGGCAATATTTGCGGCGGTAAAGCGGATGCATGAGGCCAATCCCATGCTGGGACTGCGCGGAGTTCGGCTGGGAATCCTCATTCCGGAACTTTACAAAATGCAAGTACGTGCTTTAGTGCACGCTTATTTAGAGGTTCGCAGACTTGGGCATGATCCAAAACCTGAGGTCATGATTCCACTTGTTGCAACCCAACGAGAGTTGTTGTACTTGCGTGAAACTTTAGAGGATGAAATCGCAAAAACATTTGTTGGTACTGGACAGAAGGTTGATATCCCTATCGGCACCATGATTGAAACGCCTCGCGCTGCAATTACAGCTAGTCGGCTTGGTGTTCATGCCGACTTCTTTTCTTTTGGCACAAACGATCTGACTCAATTAACTTGGGCATTTAGTCGTGACGATGTTGAATCCACATTTCTCCCACGCTATTTAGATCTTGAACTCTTGCCATTTAATCCTTTTGAGTCCCTGGATCAAGCCGGAGTCGGAATACTTGTAAGGATTGCCTGCGAACAAGCCCGCGCTCTGCGCCCTGATTTTAAACTTGGGGTCTGCGGCGAACATGGTGGTGACCCTCGAAGCATTCATTTCTTCCATGAATTAGGCCTAAATTACGTATCGTGCTCGCCATTCCGTGTTCCGGTCGCGCGACTTGAATCTGGTCGCGCATTAGTACTCAAGAGCGCCGGCGACAGTACGGTTTGATTTCACCAGATCGGTGCCTAAGAAGATCAGTGCTATCCAGATAAAGCTAAACCCAATGATCTTCCCTACAGGCATGGCTTCATGATTGACGAAGGTTCCAACTAAAAACATGATTGTTGGCGTGATGTACTGCAATAACCCAGTAGTTGTCAAAGGTAATCGAGTTGTAGCCCCATTGAAAAGTAATAGCGGTACAACGGTTATTACTCCAGCAAAGATGAGAAGTAGTGAGATTTCGATGCCATGACCGAACTGCGCACGACCTTGATGTTCCAGGAATGCGAGATAAATCAGACTCGGAAATAGCGCAATAGATGTCTCTATCGAAAGGCCTTCCAGGGCCCCTAAATTTAACGATTTCTTCAATAAACTGTAAGAACTCCACGTTATGGCTAAGACAAGTGCGATCCAAGGTAGTGAACCGTACTCAATGGTTAGCGTTATGACACCTACGGCCGCTAGTAGAACCGCGACCCACTGCATACGACGGAGACGTTCGTGAAAAACAATAACGCCGAAAGCAACGCTGACAAGGGGCGTCATGTAATAGCCGAGAGATGCTTCAACAATTCGATTGACACTAACTGACCAGATGTAGAAGCCCCAGTTGATGGTCAGAAAGGCAGTTGCTGCTGCTAACAGTGCGAGAGTGCGACGCTGACGGAAAATTGCAAAAGTAGTTTTCAATTCTTTACGTATTGCCAACAAAATAATGCAAAATACCAATGACCAGATTCCACGGTTAACCAGAATTTCGAATGCACTTGCTTTTCGCAAGTAGTGCCAATAAATAGGCAGCAGGCCCCAGAGAGTGTATGCGCTTACTCCGTATAGGAGTCCAGTAGTTTGGTGGTTTGATTTGCTAATTCAGTTTCACCGGTAATTCGTAAACTGAACTGCGAAATCCCACTTCGCTTCCTTAATTAGTGCGATCGCCTGCTGCAAGTCATCACGGCTCTTACTTGTAACACGGAGTTCATCGCCTTGGATCTGGGTCTTCAAAGATTTTGGACCCGCATCGCGCAGGAATTTAGCAATCTTCTTGGCATTCTCAGTGGTGATACCTTCTTTTAATGGGCATGAGATCTTGTAGATCTTTCCACTCAGCGCTGGCTCGCCTGGGTCAATATGCTTCAGGGAGACTCCACGCTTTACCAATTTATCTTTCAAAACATCCAAAGTTGCCTTGGCACGCTCTTCAGTTCCTGCTTCAATGGAAATCTTTTCACCTTCCAGCTCTAATTTCGCACCTGTATTCTTAAAATCGAATCGGGTATCAATCTCGCGAACGGCTTGATTGACCGCGTTATCTAACTCCATACGGTCGATCTTGGAGACGACATCGAAACTGCTATCGCTGGCCATAAGTAGAGTCCTTCCTTGTCCGCGAAAAAGGGGATTCTACGCCCACCTGCGTAAGGTATCCTTTCACCTCGCAAGTTCCATAATTGCCGCAAAACGAACGACCTTGGCGGGTTGCCCGAGCGGCCAATGGGAGCGGACTGTAAATCCGCCGGCTCTGCCTTCCAAGGTTCGAATCCTTGACCCGCCACTCGTAATGCGGCGTGGATTTCGTTCAACTCTCGTTAGGCCGAGAAATCTCTATTTGCACTACTTGTCGAGTTCAGTAGTGCAAGAAGTGCGCAGATTTGCGAGCGGCGAATCAATGGTGGCACGTATGATCGCACTATTCACTCGGAAATATTCGTGAGTCAAAATGTCACGCATTCCCGCGATATCCGCCCAGGGGATCTCTGGATGGAGCTCCTTAAAGTCATCTCTAAAAGTTTTGACGGCCTCGCCAATCACTACCAAGTCGTAGAGGATGGAATCGAAGGCGGTCTTAGCTACATCCCAGTCTTCATCTTCCTCAGCCTTGACCAGCATCAATTCGGAGAAAGCTATTCTTTCTATTCGCTCGACCACATCTTGCAATCTCTGGGTTTTATCCCTTGGGCTCATAACGGCACCGCTTCGGATAGTGCGTTCCTGAGGACTTCCGGTTTGAGGGCGTCCACCGGGGCAACCTCAACGCGCTCTTTCAGAAGTTTCGACAACTCTTTATTAAGTCTGTGAATTGGCAGGAGACCTTTAGACAGATCGAAATCAACTAAGAAATCTATGTCACTGGATTTCCTATCCTCACCACGTGCGACCGAGCCGAACAGTCGCACGTTGCTGGCGCCGGATTTCTCCACCATCTCTTTGATCGCCAGCTTGGCCTGCCTGACCTTCCGTGCTCGCTTCCCTGACAAGTTGGAAGCCGTTGCCTTTTTGATCCGTACATCTATATCGAAGCCGCCAGCGCGCACTAGGCGCAGAAGGGTCGAAGTAGAGGGTGAAGCCTTGCCATTTTCATACCTGGCTACTGCGGGTTGAGACGTGCCGGCACGCAGTGCCATTTCCTCTTGTGTAAGTCCTGCGCGGTGACGCACGAAGGAGATGATGGCCGCGCTGTTTAGTGTTTCCATAGCACTAGACTATACCTGTACCAGTATGAAAAACAAGTCTCTAACCTGGCAAAACTTGAAACACTTTTATTCTGGCCTTGAACTTCTCACAGGAAGCCTCAAAGAGTCTTCACTCAATCCTCCTCACCATCCGAGGCGGAGACCGGTCTCCACTTGAAAATTGGGATCTCATCGGAAACTTGACGAAGTGGCTTGCCGTAACAACAGAACAACCTCGACGGGTTGCCCGAGCGGCCAATGGGAGCGGACTGTAAATCCGCCGGCTCTGCCTTCCAAGGTTCGAATCCTTGACCCGCCACTCGTAATGCGGCGTGGATTCAGCATAAAACCTGGACCCACGCCGACACAAAGTTCAAATCGTACGATGGATAATAAATTGGAAGCGTCCTTCGACGAAATATGTGCTACCTGTCATAATTGGAGTTCCGTCACGGAGAAAATGCGTTTGCATCAGTTGCAGATATAAGCCTTGAGGTGGCCGACTGGCCCCCCATCCGATTTTTGCTGATTTAATCGCGTGGATTTCGCTCATTGCCCGTACTGGATGTTTCTCCACCATAGCCAGCGCTTTAAATATACTGCCGCTGGAAATCTTTTTAATAACATCTTGCGATAACCCAGTGATATTCAAGGTGTCATAAGAGAAAGCAACGACTTTCCCATCTGCAGTGATTGCTCTTTCCAGGTACAGAATATTCTCACCAAGATCAATTTGTAATTTCTCAGCATCACCTGCCATGACTGGGCGTATCTCGCTTTTTCTGTGGACCATCCCGGGGCGATGGCCCATTTCTTTGATTGTCTCTGATATTGAACGCAATTCTTGAAGTCCGGCTCGAATACTCGTGCCAAAGTTTGCGATGTAAGCACCGGATCCATGCCGTATATCGATAAGACCCTGAGCCTCAAGTGATCGAAGGGCAGTTCGAATAGTCACACGTGCCACTTGATAGTCGTTAACCAATTCGAATTCACTCGGAATCTTCGATCCTGATTCCCATTCCTGCCTGAGGATGCGTTGGCGTAAGTGGTCTCGCACCTGATTTGAGAGCGACCCTCTCCCTTCTGCGGGATGAAATTCTTGAGTTGCTATTGACATTTGGTTTTCCTCAAGTAGTGTTCAGTCACAAAGTTGTAGGACAACTATCTCGGAGTGAGGAAAGCATGTCAAGGCAAATAAAGGCAATCGAGTGGGACGCGGACAAAATAGTTCTGCTTGATCAAACATTGCTTCCTGGGGTTGAAAAATACCTAGAAATAAGGACTATTGCGGAGCTGGTAGGTGCGATCCAGCGACTTGTCGTTCGAGGGGCTCCCGCCCTCGGGGTGGCGGGTGCTTTTGGGGTAGTGATAGCGCTCGACGAAGCCAAGACTGGCAATTGGAGTGATGGTCAGTTAGATAAAGCAATCGATTCTCTTAAAGATGCCAGGCCAACTGCAGTGAATCTGGCTTGGGGCGTGAATCAAGTTCGCCCACTCATTGGCCTGGGCAGAGATGCGGTAGTCCAAACCGCGCTTAAATTGGCAGATGAGGACAGGGATGCAAATTTTGCCATGGGAAGTATCGGCGCTGACTGGTTGCTCCGCGAGTTAGGTGATCGTCCTTTAAATCTTTTAACCCATTGCAACACTGGTTCCCTTGCAACTACTGGTTCGGGTACAGCTCTTGGGGTCATTAAAGAATTGCATAATCGCCAGCGAGTGAAAGAAGTCTTTGTCGATGAAACGCGGCCGTTAATGCAGGGGAGTCGGCTAACCGCATGGGAACTTGAGATTGAAGGCATTCCTTATCGAATTGCACCTGATAGCGCTGCCGCAACCGCTATTTTAAGCGGCAAAGTCGACGCGGCACTAATTGGAGCCGATCGAATAGCCCTAAATGGGGATTCTGCCAACAAAATTGGGTCGTTAGGCGTTGCGCTGGCATGCTCAATTGCAAAAATTCCATTCTTGGTGGTTGCTCCCGAATCGACAGTTGATCGATCGATACTAAATGGAGATTCAATAAGCATTGAAATGCGCCCAGATCATGAGATTACGCGATTTGCCGGTAAACAGATTGCGCCAGCTGGTGCCAGAACATTTAACCCAGCCTTCGATGTCACGCCAGCAAAATTTATAAGTGCCGTGATTACTGAGAAAAAAGCATATGAGATTGCGAAGGGTGAAGTTTTATGAATCAATTCAAGCCACTTGAGGATTTAGTGAACCGATCAAAGAAAATTGGCGAGGATCAAAGTTTGGTTCTTTTTGGAGGAGGCAATACTTCCAGCAAGGGCGAAATCAATGATCACTTAGGAAGGTTACGTTCGGTGCTCTGGGTTAAAGGCTCGGGTGCGGATATGCAATTTGCAGAAGCCCAAGATTACCCAGCATTGTATTTAGAAGAGTTATTGGCGCTAGGTAAATTTGAAGATCTCGATGATGAGCAGATGGTTGATTACGTCACACGCTCTCTTGTAGACCCAACATCTAGGCGACCATCAATTGAAACGCTCCTCCACGCCTTTCTGCCTGCCAAGCATATTGA
>CAKKQM010000074.1 GCA_919902125.1 Actinomycetes bacterium
GCTCGGAATCGCGCTAGCTCCTGGTCAATTTGTACAGGGCTCTGATGGAAAGCCAGTTGGCGTACGCCAAGCAGTTGACGAAAATGGCAAACTGATGCTTGATCCAAGCGGCAGAGCGGTCGAAGTTACACCGGTACTGAATGCCAGTGGTAAGCCACTACTGGATCAGGACGGTCGAGTTCTTAGCCAGGAACCACAAGTTGACGCAAGAGGTAAAGTTCTTGTTGATGCAGATGGTCACGCAATTCTTAACACACCCATCATGGATGCAAGTGGTCAACCAGTCTTTGATGCAAAAGGTCACGCTTTGACTAATGAAGCTTTCGTTGGAGTTAACGGTAAAGTTTTAACAACTCCAGAGGGTGAGATAGTTTTCGTGCAACCAGTTCTGGATGCCAGCGACCGACCAGTCTTTGACCGAAATGGCGAACCTGTCATGAATGAGCCAATGACGCTTGGAAATGGCAAGTTGATTGTTGATGCTGAAGGCAATCCAGTCATGGGTGCTCCATTATTCGATGCAGATGGTCAAGCAATCAGAGCGGCCAACGGTGAAGTTGTAATTGCGCCACCGATCTTTGACGCAACCGGCAAACTAGTTTTGGGAGCCGATGGCTCACCCATTACTGCTAAGCCAGTCGTCAGCTCAAATGGTCGGATTCTCACCAGCAAGGATGGGACGCCTGTGATGGCCCAACCCTTCCTGACTCGAAATGGAAAGCAATTGGTTGATGCAAGCGGTGCTCCGATATTAACCGGAGCAGTTGGACAATCAGCAATTGCGCGAAACGGTGCACCAATCAAAATCAAGGGTGCTGAAGTTCAATTTGGTACCAATGGTCAGGTCGTTGATAAGAATGGAGCTCCAATTAAGACACTTGGTGGAGCAAAGTTGATTATGACTCCCACCGGTACTCCACTTGCGGCAAACGGTCTACCTCTTACAGATGCAAGAGGGAAAGCTATCCAAGTTTCACCTACTGGCGCGGTTCTTGATTCAAGCGGTAAGCCAGTGCTTACGCCAAATGGTAAACCTCTCAAGATCACTGACACCACCAAGTACACCGTTACTCAAAGTGGGAAAAAAGTTCTTGGACCCAATGGAAAACAAATTTCCATAGCCCTGAATGGTCAAGCAATTACCTCGGTTGGCAAGCCACTCGTAGCTGCCAACGGAACTCCAATCTTCTGGGACGGCAAGCAAAAGCGTCTAGAAGATGCCAATGGAAAACCAATCAAACTTGACGCAAAAGGCAACATCATAGGCGACAAGATCTCAATCACAGTAGTAGTTACTGTAGATATCGGATAAAGACTCCCTTCGACTACACGGAATTTTGATATCAAGGCCACTTATTGGCACGATATAAATTTTCCGGACTATGGGACAACGAACTCGGGCCTTTTCTAAAAGGCCCGAGTTCGCTGTCCTAAGTCTTATCCACAAATGAGAACGCTACTAGAACCTGACCAGCAACTACCTGATGTACCAATTTTCCTCGCACCGCCAGAAAGGAATCACCACAAGTAATTAACCGTGTAAATCGCATTATTTACGGCGTTGCTCGTCCACCCAGAAGAGCGCGATTGATGTGGCAACACTTGCATTAAGTGATTCCGTGCTGGCACGCATTGGAATCGATACCACCAAATCACACTTTTCCCGAACAAGTCGGGATAAGCCTTTACCTTCGCTGCCGACAACGATCATGAGCGACTCTTGAGCTACTTTCATCTGACTCAAAGTTTCATCAGCTTCACCATCAAGTCCGATAACAAAGCAACCGATTTTCTTGGCAGCATCAATTGTGCGTGGCAAGTTTGTAACCTGTGCGATTTGTACACGAGATGCCGCACCTGCCGAACTTTTCCAAGCCGATGCGGTCATTGCCGCAGCTCGACGTTCGGTCATAACAACTCCATCAGCACCAAATGCTGCTGCACTCCGTACGACAGCGCCGAGGTTACGCGGATCAGTAACTCCATCTAGGGCAACAATCAACATTGGTTCGGTTGCCCGTTGAGTGATCTCTTCAAAACTTGAATATTGATAAGGCTTAATAGCAAGGAGAATTCCTTGGCTACTTCCAGACAAACCCTCTACTTCTGCGCGATGAACTTCACGGATCGGTAGATGTGCTGCAAGTGCCAATTGCAGTGACTCTGTGACGCGATCATCAACATCAATACTTCGGACAACAATCAACTCAGTTGCTGGCACTCCTGCGCGCAACGCTTCAACAACTGCATTGCGGCCTGCAACTAATTCGCCACCACCCTTTGGCCTTTCAGATTTCACACGTAGTGCGCGTGGACGAGTTTCTTTTGCAGCGTTCTTGCGTTTCGCCGCTGCATGATATGGACGATCCTCTGCTTTTGGCGTTGGACCTTTACCAGAGAGTCGACGCTTGTTGTTTCCACCACTACCGGCGGATGCACCTTTTTTGGAGGTACGGACTGCTCCGCGCCTTGTTGAATTACCGGGCATGTGATTACCGCTCTTCCGTACGTGTGATCGACCACCGTGGTCCTTGCGGCGTATCTTCAATGGTAATTCCAAGGGCGGTTAGACCATCGCGAATCGCATCGGATGCAGCAAAATCTTTTCTCGCGCGGGCAGATGCCCGCTGCGCCAGCGCTAATTGAATAGTTCCATCAAGGACCACAGTAAGATCACTCTCACCAATGTGTGCAAAAACAGCGTCAAATGGGTCGCATCCAAGTACTTCTAATGCTCCTCGAATTTCATTAGCGCTTGATTCAAGTACTTTCTTATCGCCAACGGTTATTGCAGTATTTCCTATTCGCAGCGCTTCGGAGATTAGTGCAAGCGCTTGCGGCACAGCTAAATCGTCATTCATTGCGTTAATAAAGGTCTGCGAAAGAGTTGGCATAGGTTCGTGACCCAAAATCTCTGTCGCACGATGCAAGAAACTCTCAATCCGACGAAACGCAGTTGCAGATTCTTCCAACGCTGCTGGTGAGAATTCCAGCATTGATCGGTAATGAGCGCTACCCAGATACCAACGTAATTCAATACCGCGCACTTGTTTCAATATTTCAGTCACCTGCAATGAATTGCTGAGCGACTTGCTCATCTTCTCGCCAGATGAAGTAACCCATGCATTATGCATCCATAATTTTGCGAACGCATAACCTGCGGCTTCTGATTGTGCGATCTCGTTCTCGTGATGCGGGAAAATAAGATCTAAGCCACCTCCATGAATATCAAAAACTTCGCCCAAATATGTATATGCCATCGCAGAGCATTCCAGATGCCAACCGGGTCGACCTGGACCCCATGGCGATGGCCACGATGGCTCTCCGGTCTTTGCTGCTTTCCAGAGAGTAAAATCGCGCGAGTCATGTTTAAAAGTTTCATCTGCATCTTCCGCAGGTAATAAATCGTCTAACTTCTGATGAGAGAGGGTGAGGTAAGACGAGAGTTTGCGAACTTCCATATAAACATCGCCGTTGCCTGGCGCATATGCGGCACCACGTTCGATAAGAACTCTCATTAACTCAATCATCTGAGTGATATGGCCAGTTGCACGAGGTTCGTAAGTAGGCGGCGAAACATTTATGGCAGCATAGGCAGAAGCAAACTCGCGCTCATATTTTATCGCCAATGCCCACCAAGATAATTTTTCATCAATGGCCTTTGACAAAATTTTGTCATCTATATCAGTGACATTGCGAATGAAGGTCACCGAATAACCGCTCTTTGTCATCCAGCGACGCAAGATGTCAAAGTTAACACCGCTACGAACATGACCGATGTGTGGAGACGCTTGGACTGTTGCACCACAGAGATAGATCGAAACCTCACCTGGTTTGAGCGGCACAAAAGATCGGGTCGTTCGCGACCGCGTATCGTATAACGCAAGCGAACTCATTGGCTCAGTCTATCTTGCCGCACTCAATTGCTTAAAAAGACTTATAAATCAGAGCGGAAGCAACTGCTGCAATGCCTTTGCCTTCGCCAGTGAAGCCCAAACCATCAGTAGTTGTGGCTGAAATTGAAACATCTGCGCCGCCTAGGGCTTTAGAAAGCAGAGCAATCGCTTCTCCTCTGCGCGAACCTAACTTTGGACGATTGCCAATGATCTGCACTGAAACATTGGATATACGGTAGCCAGCCGCTGTAATGAGTTGCAAAGCTTCCGCCAATAGTTTGGCACCAGATGCTGCAGCATACTCAGATCGGTCAACACCGAAATTTGTTCCGAGATCTCCAAGGTTCGCTGCTGCAAAAAGAGCATCGCATATTGCATGGGCCGCAACATCGCCATCAGAATGTGCTTCGACGCCGATCTCATCTGGCCAATGTAATCCGACCAACCACATCTGGCGCTTGTTGTCTTTAGAAAAGGCGTGTGCATCTACCCCGACCCCCGTACGAAATTGGGGATTGTTGACGCCGTCAGTAGTGGGCGGAGTCATAAATTGCCTTTCAGTGAAAACAAATTAAGAAGCAAGAACCTCGTCAAGGATAATTCCAGCTTTCTCTTCATCTGTGCGTTCTGCCAGAGCAAGCTCAGAGACAAGGATCTGCTTGGCCTTAGCAAGCATCCGCTTTTCACCAGCTGATAGTCCACGATCGAGATCGCGGCGGTACAAATCACGGACGACTTCAGCGACCTTAATAACATCACCTGATGCCAATTTCTCAAGATTGGCTTTATACCGACGCGACCAGTTGGTGGGTTCCTCGGTATATGGCTGGCGCAAAACATTGAAGACACGGTCGAGGCCGGCACTATCAACGACATCGCGCACGCCAACCAGGTCCACATTTTCCGAAGGAACTCGAACGGTCAGGTCGCCCTGAGCGATCTTGAGTACTAAGTAGGTCTTCTCTTCGCCTTTAATCACACGTATCTCGATCGCTTCGATCAGAGCCGCACCGTGATGGGGATAAACAACGGTTTCGCCGACCTCAAATGACATGTATTGCCCTTCGTTAGGCCCTAATAATACCAGCCATTAGTGACTACAGTCACCCGGCAATTTTAGGCGTAAAACAAGGGTTTCGCTTCTATTTCTAAAGCCGTGAGAGAATTGCGCGAGCAGAGCCACTAATAATTTCTCAAGGAGTATCTAATGCGCATCATTGCAGTCACAACTCTTTCTGTTTCACTCGCATTTGCGCTAACTGCATGCGGTGCAGGTAATGACGCCCCGACAGCAATGATTACTCAAGTAACAGATGGCGTTGAAGGTTCCATTAATACAAACGGAAATGACATAAAGGTAAGAGGATTGCTCTTGGTTTCACAGCCAGATGGTTCAGCAGTTCTTATTGGCTCAATGTTCAACAATGCAATAAGTGGAGATAACCTACTTGCAATTGCTGCAGGTGGAATTCTTGCAACACTTTCGGAAACTTCTCTACCGCTCATACAAAATCAACCTCTACATTTTGCAGGTGAATCTGCAAATGCAAAGGCTGTTATCCCTGACATCAATGCCGCCGCTGGCAGTCGCGTGCAAGTTAAATTCTTCTTTTCCCGCGCCGGCGAAATGACACTTGATGCAATTGTTCACGAACAAAGCGGTATTTATGCTGGAGTCACCGCCTAACCAACTTATGCTTCCATCTTATATCCCAGGCCACGCACGGTCTGAATATGGATCGGGTTGGCAGGATCTTTTTCGATCTTGGCGCGCAAACGCTTAATATGGACATCCAGCGTCTTTGTATCACCAACATAATCACTGCCCCAAACTCGGTCTATTAACTGCATACGAGTAAGCACGCGACCAGAGTTACGCATCAAAAATTCAAGTAGTTCAAATTCTTTCAGTGGCATACTAATTGGCTCATTATCAACAGTGACTAAATGTCGTTCCGTATCCATCCGAACTGGGCCAGCTATCAGAACATGGCCTTCGTTATCTAAAAAAGCATCATTACTATTACGGCGCAAGACCGCATGGATTCGCGCCACTAACTCACGAGATGAATAGGGCTTAGTCACATAATCATCGGCTCCCAGTTCTAAGCCAACAACCTTGTCCACTTCAGAATCCTTAGCGGTCAACATGATGATCGGAACATTGGAGCGAGAGCGTAACTGGCGGCAGACTTCAGTACCCGATAACCCTGGAAGCATTAAATCAAGTAAAACGAGATCTGCGCCGTTGCGATCGTATTCTTCAATCGCTTTTGTGCCCGTGTTAGCGACCCCGACTTCAAAACCCTCGCGACCTAAGAGATACGCCAAGGCTTCTGAAAATGATTCTTCGTCTTCAACTACAAGGATCCTGGTCATCTTTCCTCCGTTTGCGATATCACATCTTGGTTAAATTCATTGGGCACAAAGAGAGGCAATCGAATAGTAAAAGTACTACCAGCTCCCTCAACGCTCCAGACAGAAACATCGCCACCATGGTTAGTAACTACATGTTTCACAATTGAAAGACCCAGGCCAGTGCCTCCTGTTGCGCGAGAACGAGCTGGATCAACTCGGTAAAAACGTTCAAAGATTCGCTCTATCTCTTTTTCTGGAATTCCAACACCCTGATCAGAAACCGAGATTTCTGCCAAACCATCCACTTCTCTCAAAGCAATTGCGACTCGAGTTCCATCTGGACTGTAATTAATGGCATTTTCAACGAGATTTCTAATAGCCATTTCAATCTGACTGCGATCTCCTAGTATTTGAAAATCAAATTTGTCTGCGTAAACCAAAGAAATATTTCGCGCCTCAGCAGCCAGTCGGGACCCGTCGATTGCTTCGGCGATAAGAACTGATAAATTCAACACTTTGGCATTCTTCAATGGATCATCATCTTGCAAACGTGAAAGGTTGATAATTTCTTGTACAAGATCTGTAAGTCGCTTGGCTTCCATCTGCATACGGGTAGCAAATTTAACGATTGCCTTTGGATCATCGCTCGCACCTAAGACTGCTTCACTCAGAATGGAAAGTGCCCCAATTGGAGTCTTGAGCTCGTGAGAAATATTTGCCACAAAGTCACGTCTGATCGCATCAAGTCTGCGAAATTCACTATCGTCAAAAATCAATACCAAAACTAAGCCAAGCTCACCCAATGGCGAAACTCGTACTAATAAATCATGTGTGCCCTCACCAATTGGGCCTCTAGGTAACGCAACCGTCGCCTCTTGATATTCATTGGACCTACGGACTGCACGCACTAGCGCAAGCAATGGATTTGAAATTAATCGACCATCCCTGATTAAGTTCAAAGCATCTGTTTGACTGGAAGAATGAACAACTACTTCTCCAGGCGCCAAAATGAGGTACTCGGCATCAAGAATTTGAAGAACATCGAGAATTCCCTCCGGGATTTCTCCCGTAGATGCTGATTGTGCTCTTTCGCGTCGGCGTCGTATCACCCCCTCATCGTAGAGACCTCCGGACCATGAATCCTCATCAAGCATCGGTTAATGAGGCAAGAACGCCAAGTCTTAACGCCATATTCAAGTGCTGTTCACTCTCACGACCTCGGCAAGCCGAGGGCATAGGAGATAACATCTGCCTATGCGTAATGCCTTTCATGACGACCTCGATTCCATCGGGCAGACGCTCATTGACATGGGCAACCGCGTTGGTCGTGCGATGGAACTGGCAACAACAGCGCTACTCACCGCAGATTTGAAGTTAGCCGAGGAAGTCATCTCTGATGACGATCACATCGATTCTATGCAGCATGAACTCGATGCTAAGACTTTGAGTTTGTTGGCTCGTCAACAACCTGTAGCTGGCGATCTTCGAACCCTTGTAACCTCATTACGTATGAGTGCTGACTTAGAACGTATGGGCGACCTTGCACATCACATTGCCAAGATTGCACGGATGCGCTACCCAGCAACTGCTGTACCACCAGAGTTGGCTCCTATCATCCAAGAGATGGGCAATATTGCAGAACGAATTATTGCTAAAACAACGAGTGTCATCGAGTCACATGATTTGGAATCAGCATTGCAATTGGAAAAAGATGACGACGAAATGGATAAATTACACCGTAAACTTTTCTTGACGCTATTAGATGATAGCTGGCCGCACGGGATCGAAACTGCAATCGATATGACCTTGCTTGGTCGGTACTACGAACGCTGCGCAGATCACGCAGTTTCAGTGGCTCGTCGTGTCTACTTCTTGGTTACCGGCGAATACGCGTCCGAACGGGCTTAACGTTTTCCCTGATTAGCCACGGCATCTATTGCTGCCTTGGCTGCAGTTGGGTCGAGATACTCTCCACCCTTTTTCAAAGGTTGCAATTGATCATCTAATTCATAGAGCAATGGGATCCCTGTTGGAATATTTAATCCTGCAATGTCAGAATCAGAAATTCCATCTAAATGTTTTACAAGCGCACGAATTGAATTTCCGTGCGCAGTTACTAACACTTTCTTACCAGTACGAAGATCAGGAACAATTGCCTCTTCCCAATACGGAAGCATCCGTACAACAACATCCTTAAGGCATTCAGTTTTAGGTATTAATCCACCAAGATCTGCATAACGTGGATCAGTTGCTTGACTAAAGGGGTCTGCATCATCAATTGGTGGTGGTGGGACATCATATGAACGGCGCCACAACTGAAATTGCTCTTCACCATATGCTTCTAGCGTTGCTCTCTTATCTTTTCCTTGGAGAGCGCCATAATGACGCTCATTCAGACGCCATGATCGGCGCACTGGAATCCAATCGCGTTCGCAAGAATCCAGCGCTATCTGCGCAGAATGGATCGCTCGCCGCAGAAGCGAAGTGTGAACCAGATCAGGCAGGAGGTTGCGCTCGGTGAGCAATTCACCAGCTCTTGCCGCTTCATTCTCTCCTTTTGCCGAAAGACGGACATCGACCCAACCTGTAAAGAGGTTTTTGGCATTCCATTCGCTTTCGCCATGGCGGAGCAGAATTAGCGTCAGAGTCATAGCCTTATCTTGCCAACAATGTACAACCTATATCAAATGCTCAAAAGTTTTGAGATTGGCTAATGATTCACCTCGCGAGACGCGCCAAGCCCACTCGCGCCTAATTGCAGAGGAAAATCCCAGTTCTAGCAGGGGATTAAAAGATGAATCTGAATACTGCAAGACCGCACCAAGGAGTCGATCAATCTCGCGATCGGTAACTGCATTTAATGGCAATCGCCCAACAAGGAAGATGTCTCCCAGATCATTGATGGCGTAGGCAACGCCATACATGCCAGCGTTCTTCTTCATACACCATTCATGAACGCCGGCTTGGTTTTCGTCAGGTTTGCGAATCACAAATGCATTAATACTTAATGAGTAATCTCCAACCACTAGAGCGCAATGAGTCTCGAGTTTCTTTTCCCCTGGCAATGTGACAAGAAAAGTGTTCTCATCACTGCGTTCGTAATCAAGGGCGTGCGAATCGAGAAATTCCTCAATAGTGATACGGGGATCAATTGCGGCCACCTTAGTTACCGGCCATATGCGGTGCGTTGCTGCTCAGATGCGCAAAGCACACGATTGTAAATATCAAGGGTGCCGCGAGCTGTTGTATCCCAGCCAAAGTGTGAGGAGTGCTCAAGAGCGCCCATTGATAGCAAGACTCGACGCTGCGGTTCCACGAGCAAGCGGGATAACACTGAAGACCATGCACGTGGATCATGACCATCTACAAGAACTCCGGAAATTCCATCTGCTATTGCAGTACGCAAACCACCGACAGCAGTTGCAACTACCGGAGTGCCACATGCTTGCGCTTCAAGAGCGACTAAGCCAAAAGACTCGCTATAACTTGGAACGCAGACTAAATCGGCAGCTCGATACCAATTAGGTAATTCTGCACGAGGCACTGGTGGCAAGAATCGGACAACATCAGAAATTCCCAACCAACTAACTAACTCCTTGAGGCGTTCGATTTCTTCAGTTCCGCTACCAGATGCGCCCCCAATAATAAAAACAATCAATTTGACGCGCAGATGTGGTGAATGCGAGAGCATCTCCGCTATCGCACGTATCAAGAGTTCAGGACCCTTGTGCGGTTGGATTCGGCCAACGAAAGCAATCATTTGAGCATCAACTGGGATATTGAGAATTCCCCGCGCAGCAACCCGACCACTACCTGGAGTAAAAGTATAAAGATCGACTCCGGGAGTAACCACATGCACGATGTCAGGACATGCTCCATATAGCGAAACCAGGCTGGCGGCTTCGGAATCAGTGTTTGCAATAAGAGCCCGTGATGCCGCGACAACTTCTCTCTCACCTTGGGCGCGCAATTCAGGTTCAGGCGCTTCACCCTCGGCAAGATTAAGGTTCTTTACTTTTGCCATCGTATGCATGGTGTGAATCAAAGGAATATTGAGTTCCTGGCTGGCTGGAATTCCTACTTTGCCGGAGATCCAATAGTGCGAATGAATAATGTCGTAGGTAGTTTTTCCTTGCAGGGCTTTGGTGAATTCGCCCGCAAGTTCGTCAATGTATTTTGGCAATTCTTCTTTGGTAACGCCCTCAATTGGACCAGCGTCGAGATGCTGAACGGTGACACCGGGCGCAAGTTCAACAGTGTCAGGCAAACCCGGGTGATTGCGATGGGTAAAAATATCAACCGTGACACCCATCGCAGCCATGCGTTTCGCGTTTTCTGATACGTAGATATTCATGCCACCAGCATCGCCGATACCAGGTTGGTCCAGCGGTGAGGTGTGCACCATCAATGTTGCAATGCGGCCATTCATTTGCTTAGTCTACCTACGTTAGAGAACTGCGCGAATAGAACCTATGGCCTTTTTGCCGCCATAAATAGGCTTACTTTCTTCAGTAGAAGGAAGACCAAACTTCGCAAGTGCTGCAACGACTAAGGCCTCGAAGGCTCGCGAAGAGCCATCATTAACCTTGAACACAAAGGTTCTGCCATCGGGAAGTGATCCAACTTCAATTCCTTCAGCGCCTTCTTTCATAAACAATCCAGGAATCTCGCGCATCTTGCGCGTTGTTAAACGACCCTCGCCAGCAACCATCTCTGGGAAATTGCGACAAGCCTGTATGACTGTGCGATGAATTGGATCATCCGAAATTGTTATGCGATGAATTGCGCGAGCAAGCCCCATCAAAGTAATAACAAAAAGCGGTGCGCCACAACCATCAACACTAACCAATGAAGCTTCTTCTCCAGCAAGTTCCTCTAATTCTTTACGACATGCAATTTGTAGTGGGTGTGTTGGGTCTAAATAATTTACGGTTGGCCAGTTATTAGCAACACAGGTTAAAATCATTCCTGCATGTTTGCCACTGCAATTGTGAGCTAATGCTGTTGAAGGATTTGAACCCCAAGCGCGACGTTCATCTTCGCCCAGTGGTCTGTCATGTGCATTCTGCAGCGCTCTTTCATCAAGACTTGCCAGAGCCAAAATTTCTTTTACCGCGCTCTGGTGCATTTGGGATCCAGAATGACTGGCTGCGACTAATGCCAATAAACGTGACTCGAGATGTAAGCCCGAACGGACCATCGCGCAGGTTTGAATCGCTTTAATTGTCGAGCGCGGGAAAATTGGCATCGCTGGGTTCCCTCGCCAGAGCTGGATTGACCCATCAGCAGCCAACAAAACTAGATGTCCGCTGTGGTGGGATTCAACCAAGCCGCTTCGCGTAACTTCAGCGAGGATCTCGCCTCTTACATCATCAGCCATATGAGCGCGGAAGTGTCGACCAGATATGTGGCTGCATCGGATAACCCTCGGCAGCCATGTCATATGCAAAGAAAAGTTCGCCTTCAACTAAGCCATATAAACGAGAACCAGCTGTAACAATTTTGGCGCTAGGTGCGGAGTAACCCTGGTCCATCTCTAATTGAATCTTCGGTCCATCAAAGCGACCAACCCAACCTTCAGAGATGCCAGTGTTATGTGCGATAACAACTTCCAGAACATTTCCTGGCTTTACACGCCAAAAACCAGTTTCTGAGGCACCGGCGCGGATGATCTCGCCATTTTCATCAATGATCCACGAACGCGAGTAGTAATTAAGAAATGGTCGTCCGTCGTGACTAAAGACGACTTCATGAGCGAATTCAAAAGGTTCGATTGATTCGTACTCGCCACGGCCTTTGCCGCGCCAAGTGCCAACTAGCCATGCAAGCGGGTTGAGATCTGGATGCAATCCTTCTGGGATCGTAAAAACCATCACCTATCGCCTCTCTTGCGTAAATCGCGGAGCCCGTATGCAATAAGAACGATACCTAAGACAATAGCGCTGCTCGCAAGCAGAACAGAGGTAACTAACTCCATTCCTGCTCCATAGTGGTAAGCCTACCCGCAGGATCGTTTAGAGTTAAAGAACTTCTTGCGAGGCGGGAATTCCATCTACGGTCAGCGTTGCCTCAACTGGTGTATTTCTCTTAACCACTGCAAGGGCAATCGTGCCAAGCTCATAATGTCTAGCAACTGTGCCGATGAATCCAACTTTGATGCCATCTTTTTCTACATCTGTGCCCGTTGGCGGCACTGTGACGACACTGCCATCTAGATGCAGCAGAACAAGGCGACGCGGTGGGTTGCCTAGGTTGGCAATCTTCGCAACTGTTTCTTGGCCTCGATAGCAGCCCTTATTCATGTGTACCGCTTTGTTAAGTAAACCTAATTCATTGGGAATTGATTTATGGTCGGTTTCAAATCCGATGCGCACACGACCCGCTGCAACGCGCTGAGCATCAAGCGCCCATGTACCAACTTGCAATGCAGTAGCAGCAAAAGTTTTCTGCATCTGAGCTAACTCCGTGCGCAGTACTAGCGCATATGGTCCACCAAGTTCATCAGCAATTCCAGGCGCACGCAATATCGCGTACTCGGCCGATGCATCGCGAACTTCCACACGGAGCATGAACTTCATTTTCTGCAAATATTCAATCAACGCTGCTGCGCGCCCTGGATCAACCATCAACCATGAAGTTCTGCCATCATCGACAAGATAAAACTGATGTTCAATATGTCCCTGCGGATCAAGAATTAACGCCTGCTGCCAGACGCCTGGCGCTAATTTTTCAAGATGCTGCGTTGTCAACGAATGAAGCCAACTCAATCGATCGACGCCAGAGATAGCAATAATTTCGTGATGTGAAAGATCTGCCCACGCTTGGCCGCGCTCGAGAGCACGTTGCTCTTTCGTCGGTTCTCCGAAATGCCAGATGGCACCCTTATCCGGGCCTTCTTCAACAAGGACTGCGGTCATAAGAACCAATCTACCCTTAGTACTGATTAGACATCAGTTGGAATACAAGCAGCGCAAGTGCCATAAATCGCGAAATGAGTGACATCGGTCTTAAAGCCATAATCATCTGCAAGGGAGTTAACAAAATTGGCAGCAACATCAATAGGCGCATCTCCCACAGATCCACACTTACCGCAGACGAGATGGAGATGTGTGAGCTCTTCGGCGGCGTGATAAGTAGCCCCACCATGACCCAGATGTGTGTGTTGAACTAAACCAACATTCTCTAGCGTCTCTAAGTTGCGATAAACCGTTGAGAGGTTGATCCCAGGATGCGTTATCCGTACTTTTTCCGCAACTTCTTCTGGAGTCGCATGACCTAATTCGCGGACAGCCGCGAGAACTAATTCGCGCTGCGGAGTAAGTCGTAAACCTTTGTCGCGTAACTCGTGTGGTTCAGCCATGACGATGAGTCTAGCGAAGACGGAGCAGGATGAGATAGACCTCGCAACCAAGGCAGAAGTTGAACGCTGCATTAAGGAATGCGGCAGCAAGCGCCGCACCTGTCGCAATCGTGAAGAGAATTGGCAAGTTTGCAAGTGATGCCGCAATACCAACCAACACAAATACCAAGCCTACGCTCTGAGCAACTTGTGGTGGCCGGACGTCTTCGGTAGGAACTTCACCCTTCAAGCGCGGACGAATTACCGTACGAAAGATTGCAGTGTATGGAGTGAACTGCGGTCCACGGAAAGCGCCGATTGCAAAAACAAGTGCTTGGGCAACCAATACCCAAACTGAATGTGTTGCTAGCGCCGTTGCTAACACAACTGTAGTGATAGCCGCAGAAAATCGCGGACCACGAGCATCGATGGTTTTTGATTGAATCTCTATAACTTGCGAAGTATTTTGTGTCATTGAAGGTCCTGTTCTTTTTGTGTCGGATAAATGGATGTAAAAGCTAGAAAACGCTTACATCACATTCGACACAAAGAGCCCGCCAAGCGGCCATAATCTAAAACACGGCGCTTGGTGAAGAGGTTGGGCTCGTTGCTGAACATGTAAGGAAGAATAAAGAAGAAAAAGTTAGAATACTAATTGCGAGAGATTCGCATCTTCTTCTAGCGCGCAAAGCTTTCAACGTAGCGCTACGAGCGCATTCACTACCTGTTCGCGTTTGGGCGCTCCAACTGCGCGACCTACTTCAATTCCACGCGAATCCAAGATAAGAGTCGTGGGAGTCGATCGGATATCGAGCGTGCGGACCAACTCCAGATGCGCCTCGGCATCAATATCGATATAGCGAACATCAGGCATATCAGTCACAATGTTCTGCAACAGGGTTCGAGT
>CAKKQM010000075.1:0-49130 GCA_919902125.1 Actinomycetes bacterium
CCAACATCTATGGACGCCTTGGGAATTTCCCAAAATCTGGCGGGCGCTTCTCTTTGTATGCATCGCGACCTTCTTGACCTTCTTGTGTCATATAAAAGAGCAAGGTTGCATCTCCTGCAAGTTGTTGCACGCCGGCTAAACCATCATCGGCAGCATTTAAACTTGCTTTCAAAAGTCGTAGCGCCATTGGGGAATTACGTAACATTTCACGGCACCACGAAACTGTTTCCGCTTCCAGTTCTGCAACTGGTACGACAGTATTCACTAGCCCCATCTGCAACGCCTCTTGCGCATCATATTCACGAGTTAAGAACCAGATCTCGCGCGCTTTCTTCTGCCCCACATGCGCAGCAAGAAGCCCTGCGCCATAGCCGCCATCGAATGAACCGACCATCGGCCCGGTCTGACCAAACTTTGCGTTATCAGCCGCGATAGTTAAATCGCAGACCACGTGCAACACATGGCCGCCGCCAATTGCCCAACCCGCAACCATTGCAACTACTGGTTTTGGTGTGCGTCGAATCTGCACTTGTAAATCTAAAACGTTAAGCCGACCGATACCTTTCTTGGCCAGCGAATCATCGCCAAGGTAACCATCGTCACCACGTACATTGATATCTCCGCCCGAACAGAATGCTTCAGTGCCTGCTCCCGTGAGAATGATGACACCAACTTCTTCTTCATCACGCGCTAGCGAAAAAGCACTCTGCAATTCAATGATTGTTTGTGGACGAAACGCGTTACGTACCTGCGGACGGTTGATGGTGATTTTGGCGATGCCTTCGGCCATCTCATAAATAACATCGGTAAAACCCGCACCGCCGACTGCTATTTTCCATTGCGGAATAGCGCGACTACCGAACTCACGCTTAATTGGTCTGCTCACATTTCCTCCTGCACGGGTACGACCGATAGCCTACGGTGGCAATGGATAAATCGACAGAACGGGAGTTGCTGCGCGTAAGCGCAGCGTGCTCCATCGCAGAGGTCATGGCTGATTTAGCCAAGGCTCTGGCAGGGGATGGCCCAGCCTTAGGTTTTGGCGACCTACAGAGCACTCATGTTCCCAAACGTGTGGCAGTAGTGATTGGCACCAGTGGATCCACTGGCGCTCCGAAGGAAGTCGGACTCTCTACTACTGCCCTTCTTGCATCAGCCAGAGCATCTAACCAATATCTGGGCGCTGATTTTGGTCAGACCTGGTCGCTCTTACTTTCCTTGACGCATATTGCCGGTGTAAATGTTCTCGTGCGTTCATTGGAACTCGGAACAATGCCTATTGATCTTCGAAACACGGATGAATATCCCAAAGCCGACTTCACGGCTATCGTCCCGACTCAACTCTTTCGCGCCCTCAATGGTGATGCGCTATTGCTTGAACATCTCAAAAATTGCCGCGCTGTACTGATTGGCGGAGCCGCTCTTCCAGATGGCATTGGCAAGCAGGCGAATGATTTAGGAATCACGATTGTTTCAACCTATGGAATGACCGAGACCAGTGGTGGCTGCATTTATGATGGCATACCTCTTGATTGCGTAGATGTTGAGATAACAACGGAAGGTCGGATTAAAATTAGGGGTCCAATTCTAGCCTCGGCCTATCTCAATGACCCCACTGGCTGGGAACGCGCCCTTGTAGATGGTTGGTTTGTTACCAATGATCTTGGAGTTTTTGACTCTGGCAAATTAAAGATCCAAGGAAGAGTTGATGATGTCATCGTTAGCGGCGGTGAGAAAATTTCTTTAAATGCAGTTGAGTTGGCTTTGAATTCACATTATGCCAATAGTGAATTTGCTGCTTTCGCGATTGCCGACCCAGAATGGGGATCAGCGCTATATGTGGCAATTGCTGGCACTCCAATGATTTCTACAGATGAGATCACCTTGTATCTCGCACAATCTTTAGGAAACGTGGCAAAACCAAAAGGGTTTCTCGCACTGCCAACACTTCCATTAATTGGTGTCGGAAAAGTTGATCGAAAAGCGTTAGCGCAATTAGCTATCCATGAAAGGCAGATACGATGACTCGGGTTCGCATATGGATCCAAGGTGCCAGACCACGAACGCTACCCGCCGCGATTGCGCCGGTTCTCGTGGCAACCGCATTGGCCAAAAGCGATGCAATCCCCGGGCGGGCAATCCTGGCTTTGATCGTCAGCCTTTCACTCCAAATCGCGGTTAACTACGCTAATGACTACTCAGACGGTGTGCGAGGTGCTGATGCCGATCGCGTCGGACCAATCCGCATAGTTGCAAGCGAACTTGCTAGCGCTGCTGCGGTCAAGCGCGCTGCATATCTTTCGTTCTTAGTTGCCGGTATCGCAGGCCTAATTCTCGCCGCCATGACTACCTGGTGGTTAGTTGTCATTGGCGCTATCTCGATCTTTGCAGCTTGGGCCTATACAGGCGGCAAGCGTCCATATGGATATAGCGGATATGGCGAAATATCTGTCTTCATTTTCTTTGGCATCGTGGCAACAATGGGTTCCTATTATGTGCAAACGCAGACTCTGACCTGGGAAGGTTTTATCGTCGCAGTTCCAATTGGCACCCTCTCCTGTGCCATCCTTGCAATCAATAACATCCGTGATCGTGCAAAAGATGTCATTGTGGGTAAGCACACTCTGGCCGTTCGATTAGGCGATCGTGGCAGTCGCAATTTCTTCTTCGCCCTCTTACTAACGGCGCACGCAACCGTACTCTTAACGCTCACACCGTGGGCGCTACTTACTCTCGGGTTATTGCCACTCACGCTTCGCCTTGGTCGTTTAGTCCGCAACGGAGCAGATGGCCTCGCCCTTATTCCACTGTTGGCAAAAACTGGACAGCTCCAGCTCTTATTCGCAGCCCTGTTAGCAATCGCACTCTGGCTCTCCTAATATAGGGTTAGACTTAAATCATGCGTTACTTACTTATCTTGCTACCAATTATTTTTGCTATTTATACTCTGGTCGATTGCGCTGGCACTGATTCATCAGAAATCCGTAATCTTCCTAAGTGGGCTTGGATTCTCATCATTATTCTCCTTGGCACCATCGGACCTATCGCTTATTGGATTGCTGGTCGCCCACGCCGACCTAGACTAGGTCGCGGCGGGCAGCGACGCATTCTTCCACCCGATGATGATCCAGATTTCTTACGCAATCTTTAATTTATAATTAAAGCCCTGAGTAAGTGTGTTTCCCTGTCCCCCAAATATTGATGTACACATAGTTAAAGAGAAATGTAGAGCCTGCAAATAAGCAGAGCCAGGCTGCTTTGCGTCCACGCCAACCAACGGTTACACGTGCATGCAAGTAGGCCGCATAAGCAACCCAAGTAATGAAAGCCCATGTTTCTTTGGGATCCCAACCCCAATATCGACCCCATGCATGCTCAGCCCAAATTGCGCCAGCAATGACAGCAAAAGTCCAGAGTGGGAAAACAAATGCAACAAGTCGATAAGAGAGTTGATCAAGAACTTCCAAACTCGGTAAACGCTTAGCCCATGTTTTGCGTTCGCCTCTTTGTTCCATTGAATCGAGGTAAAGATAAGCCGCTGCGATGATGTTAGCGAGAAGAAATACCCCGCCAGAAACTATCGCTGCCGAAACGTGAATGATTAACCACGTTGATTTAAGCGCTGGGACCAAAGGCGCGCTGGGGCGATAAAGGAGGGTAATTGCCGTACCAAGCGTTAATAAAACTGCAATAGATACCAACAAACCAAGCCAGCGCAGATCATATTTGCGTAACGTAAATAAATAAGCACCGCAGAACGCAAGAGCGCCTGTGATCGAAAATTCGTACATGTTTCCCCAAGGCACGCGCCCCGCTGAAATTCCACGGGCGACAACGCCGATAAAGAGAAGTAGAAAACCTAAAATCATAAATGCGGTGGCAACGCGCGCAACTTTCTCAGTGCGTTTGTAATCGAAAGTCTTAACCAAGAGATTGCCGCCAGGTGCATCAACTTCAGGGGCGCGCACTGCCCATGCAGTTTCGTAAGCATGTGCAAAGAAGGCCAGGGTATAAACAGCCATTGCTGAGTACACCAAATAGTTTGAAAGATATGCCCAGGATGAGTCTGTCATTCCCCTACCTTCCGTAAGTGCGCAATTAATAGTCCAATTTCATTTTCCAAACCAGGCGCACTGTTCTTCGCCAGTCCTGCTACTTCAACTTCTCCACTTGTATTGCTGCGAATCCAGATTCGGCGGCTACGAGTGAAGAGAGAGGCAAGTAAACCTAGGAGCGCCACAATACCGCCAAAGAGTGCGTATATCTTTCCTGGATCTCTCACGACTTGTAGGTTCACCCATGGAACAAATCCATCAAATGTGATGGAGCCCTCCGCGAAGGTATACGTTTCTCCAACCTTTAATGATTTCAGAGCAATCTTCTGCATTTTCGAGGTATCAATGCGATAGACCGATTGCGGAACGCCGCGATCAAGACCCAGGTCGCCTCGCCACACTGAAAATAGAAGTTTGGGATCGAGAGCTTCCGGAAATACTGAAATTGCGCCGCGCACCTTATCCCGCGAAGCAGTGGGGAGGAAAGCGGAGACAAATCCCAGTTGTGGATCAGAATCGGGAACTTTGATTGCTCCTATTGATGTGAGATTTCCATCTTGTGGCAAAAAGGGCGTAGGGCCTTGCAACACAATTGCTCCAGTTCTATCTCGCACGCTCACTATTGGCGAATAGCCATTGGCTTGCAAATAAACATTTGTACTTCCAAAACTCAATGGACTATTTACCTTAATGATCCGCTTCACAGGCGTGGCCCCTGGTTTTTCTGTAACAGTAACTTGCAGGGTGTAATCCTGGGGCGCATTGGTCAGAGGGCTATATTTCGCCTCAAAGTTATCAATAGTTAATGAAAATAGCGGCAACGACTGGTCGCGAAATAATTTCCCATAACTCAAAGAATCATAAGTTGTTGGAATATTTATAAACCGCTCGCCCACGTTAACGATCGCCTCGCCTCTCATCCCGAATAACGCGCCAAAACTGACGCCGATGAGAATCAGAATCAGAGCAAGGTGGAAGAAAAGATTTCCTGTTTCGCGCAAATATCCTTTTTCAGCAGAAATGGCTCCGTCAAATTCACGAATTCGAAAACGCTTACTTACTAACCATGACCTCCCAAGATCAAGTTCGTCTCCACTGCCTGACCATCTGTGATGAAACTCCATCCGATCTAGGTTCTTGGGTGTTATTGGCGGTAAAGCACGGGCGACCTTTAGGTGCTCGAAGGAACGCGGAAGCACGCAACCAATCAGTGAGATAAAGAGCAGAATATAAATTGCGCTAAACCAGGCAGAGCCATAGACATCAAAGAGTGATAAACGATCCATCCAAGTGGCAAGCGTTGGATCATTCACAAAATACTCACGGACTCTCATGGGATTCTGAGTTCGTTGCGGGATTAATGATCCCGGGATCGACACAACCCCCAATAAGAGCAGCAGTATCAAAGCAGTACGCATGCTGGTGAGTTGACGCCAAGCGAAACGGAAAGAACTGACTATTCCTAACTCGGGTACTTCCATCTGGTCGCTCATTTAGATCACCGGGATGAAGTTTGAAATAAGAGAGCGCAAGGAATTCATAATTTCGCTCCAAAACCCAAAAATTTGCATTAAACCAATAAGGATTAATAGCGCTCCGCCGACATTTGTAATTACATTTCCGCGGCGCGAAATTAGACGGCGCAACTTCGCTGAGCGATCAAGGAAAAGCCCAGAGAGAATAAAAGGTGTGCCCAGGCCGATGCAATACCCAAGAGACAAGGTTGCCCCACGCACTGCGCTTGCTTCTTCAAATGCGAGGGTCATAACCGCAGCGAGTACTGGGCCAATACAAGGAGTCCAACCAACTCCGAAGAGAAAGCCAAGAATAGGCGCACCAACTAAGCCGCCCACTACTGAAATTTTTGGCTTATAAATTGGCATCATTGGGAACTTACCCATAAAAATAAGACCCAGAATTATCATAAAGATTCCTAAGATCCGTGTAATCACACCTTCATGAACCAAGATCTTCGAACCAAGACCGCCGAAGAGGGCGCCATAGGAAACAAATAGCGCAGTGAACCCTGAAACAAAGAGCAATGATCCGACAAATACGCGACCACGGCCAGATGAGATACCCGCTGCAAATGAAAGATATCCAGGAACTAGCGGCAAAACACATGGCGAAAGAAAGGAAATCAAACCAGCAATAATTGAGATAGGAAATGCGGTGACCAACATCCCATCAAAGATTTGATTTACGAAAAAATCTTTCATTCGGCAATTACCCGTTCAATGAGGTCGGTTAAGGAGGCGACAGTGACTTCACCAGAAATCCGTGCCGCCACTCTGCCATGCTTGTCCACGATAATGGTTGTGGGGATTGCATTTGCAATCAATGAAGCGTGAAAGCCAATAAGAATTGCATCATCAGTCAGGGTTGGATAGCCAATTGCAAAACGCTTGACAAAGGCGCTTGCTGCTGCTGGATTGTCGCGCGTTAATATGCCAACAAAACTCACGTCAGGAAACTTCTTCGAAAGTGCGGCAAGCGTGGGCGCCTCCGCACGACATGGCGCACACCATGATGCCCAGACATTAACAACTGCAACCTGCCCAGGTGCCAATTGAAAGGTTCCACCACCTAAAGTTGAGCCTTCAATCCGTGGCGCCATTATGCGACTGCCAGAGTTAATAAAAGTTACAGCACCATTTCCTGCGATAAAACTCTCAGAGCCATTAGATGAGGCTCCCCCTCCGCAACCGACCAACAGAAGGGAAAGTGCAAACCCCAATGAAATCAAACGTTTTGAAACGTTCATTACTTCTTCACTGGGAGTAAATGGCGCGCGGGTTCGGAGTATGAAATCCCTGAAATCATATTCTCATCATCGAAATGAATACTGGTGACTGAAGCGAGCGTGCATTCGCGTTTGCGTGGGTCATGAATCAAGTGCCGACCTTCAATAGCACTACGCAATATCCAAATCGGGAGTTGATGTGAAACACAGATAGCATCTTTGCCATGTGCGGCATCATGCGCTGTAAAAATAGCAGCAAGCATGCGATTAACCTGTTCGACATATGGCTCACCCCACGATGGTCGCCATGGATTCAAGAGGTGGCGCCATGCTGCTGGATGACGCAGGGCGCCATCGCCGATACCAAATGGCTTGCCTTCAAAAATGTTGGCTGCTTCAATCAATCGCTCATCGGTTGTAATTGCTAGATTATGTGCTGCCGATATTGGAGCGGCAGTTTCTTGAGCTCGTTGTAAAGGAGATACATGAAGAGCCCCCAGGTCTACAGATTTTGACCAATCAGCAACTGCTCTAGCCATTTCTTGTCCACGATCTGATAACTGCCAACCAGGTTGACGACCATAGAGAATCTTCTTCGGATTATCTACTTCGCCGTGCCGAATTACGTGAACGCTCGAAGCCATGGATAAAGCATAAAGCGTCAAAGAGCAGCCTTAATCGCTAAGGTAGGAACATGGCGCCCACCCGCAAACGCGCGGCATTTTTCGATGTCGATAACACGCTCATTAGGGGCTCCACCCTCTATTTCCTCGGGCGGGGTATGTATCAGCGCGGGTTCTTCAGCAAAACAGATATCTCTCGCTTCGTCCTTGCAAACTTGCGATTTAGACTAACTGGCAAAGAGAACCCTGAAGAAATTAAGCGTTGGCAGGATGCTGCCATAGATTTTATTGGTGGTCATAATGTCAAAGATATTGCCGCGATGGGCCAAGAGGTTTACGACGAATATGTATCGCCCGCCTTATGGCAGGGCACGATTGATATTGCACAGACGCATTTGAGTCATGATGAAGAGGTCTGGCTTGTTACCGCAGCCCCGGAAGATATGGCCAATTTAATATCTGAGAGATTGGGTTTCACTGGTGCGCTAGGCAGTAAAGCCGAAAGTAAAGATGGGACTTACACAGGTCAGATGTTAGGTAATCTGCTGCACGGAAAAGAGAAAGCAATTGCAATAAAGGAGTTGGCACGGCAACGTGGTTTTGATCTGGGTGATTGCTACGCATACTCAGATAGCCATAACGATCTTCCGCTTTTACTGGCGGTTGGCCACCCAAGCGTGATAAATCCAGATGCCATCTTACGTATCCGCGCCCTCCGCGAGGGGTGGCCTATCCATGATTTCCGGCGTGCGCGCGTCCTCAATCGACTTCTTGGGCCAGTTGTGAGTCGTATTGCCGCTTTAGGTGCTCTTGCAACCCCTCGCTGGGGGCGCTCTAAAGAACGGTAAGCACACAACTCAATCTGGCACTAATGTAAGCAAGTTATGGAAACACGTTCATTTACTGATTACCTTCGCGGATTGGATGATGCCGCTTTACTTTCGCTCTTCGCGCTTAGACCAGATTTAATCTCACCAGTCCCACCAGAACTCTCATCCCTTGGCATTCGTGCCAATTCTGCTCCAAGTCTGGCTCGCGCCGTTGACTCTCTTAATGAATGGCAATTCCAAGTCCTAGAGGCATGCGCAGCGCTCAGCGAGCCCATGAGCGAAAAAGAGATCATTTCGGTTACCGATACTTCTGCCAAATTTGTCATTCCACATCTGATGAATTTGGCACTTGCCTATAAATCAAAGGATGGGATCCGCCTGCCTAATTCACTCCGTGAAGTACTAGGAAATGAACCTGCCGGACTTGGCCCGGTGTCGATGGCAAAACCCTCGATGAAAAAACTTGATGAGGCACCTGAATCTTCTAAAAAAGTACTCGAACGCTTAACTTGGGGCCCACCGCGTGGAAGTGTTGGGGACATTCGCAACCCCGGTCCTGGTATCGCCTGGCTACTGAAGGAAAACTTCTTGGTTCCACTCGACCAACGCACAGTTGCCTTACCACGAGAAATAGCCATCCACTTGAGAGGTGGAAAAGTACAGAAAAACCCGCAGCCTAATCCGCCAGTGGTGACGGGAGAGAAAATTGATCAAAAAATTGTTGATCGCGCAGCGATCGCAAATATCACAACAGTTCTGCAATGGTGTGAAGAAATATTGAATTTCTGGTCCGAAGAACCTCCCAATGCACTACGTGCTGGGGGTTTAGGCGTCCGAGATCTTAAAGCTGCTGCCGAACATCTTGGAGTTGATGAAAATTGCGCCGCTTTCATCTCAGAGTTGGTTTATTTGGGTGGGCTGGTAGTTATTGATGCAGATGATCGAATATTGCCAACGCACGCCTTTGATCTTTGGTTGACACTGAGCCCACAAGTGCGCTGGCGTACTTTGACTTCTGCCTGGCTAGTGACATCGCGAGTCAGCGGTTTAGTTGGGCGGGCCGACTCCAAACACGTTGCGGCCTTAGGGCCTGAATTAGATCGCGTCAATGCTGCGACCACCCGAAAACTCACGCTGGAAATTCTGGGACTCAATCCATACTTCTCGCCAGAGATTGATTCTTTCTTGGCTCTCATCAAATGGCGGGCGCCGGCCCGAAGAAACCCGGGATTACAAAGCGAATTGGTGCGTTGGACCTTGCGCGAAGCTGAATGGCTTGGCATTACCGGGCAAAGGGCGCTTTCGAAATATGGTGCCGCCTTCGTGCAAGTTCGTGAAGACCTAAACATCGGCGCAGATCTACCTAAACCAGTTGATCACATCTTGATCCAGAGCGATAACACCGCCATCGCGCCAGGTCCACTAGAGATTGAAGTTGCTCGAAATCTTGATTCCATTGCCGATATCGAAAGCCGCGGTGGAGCAACAGTTTATCGCTTCAGCGAAACATCGATCAGGCGCGGCTTAGATCATGGCAAGACTGGCGAAGAGATCAAAGAGTTTCTGCGCCGAACATCGAAGACACCAATGCCGCAACCATTGGAATATCTCATTACCGATGTTTCAAAACGTCATGGGCGTCTACGTGTTGGCAATACAAGTGCTTACATTCGATGCGAAGACCCAACTCTTATCACACAGATCCTTAGCGATAAAAAGGTTGATGATCTTCCATTGCGCCGAATTGCACCAGAAGTACTTGTCTGCGAACTTGAAGCAAATGAAGTGATCACCGTATTACGTGCAGCGGGATATATGCCTGCTGCAGAATCTGGTTCTGGAGTATTACTCACTGCTCGTCGACTTAATCGCGCAAAGTCCAGACCTCATCCACCGCGCATCGTCGGTGAAATCGAAGTCCCAACTGATGAAACTTTGGCTGCGGCTTTACGTGCGCTACGTGCTGGTGAGCGCTCCAGCCATAAACAAAGTTCCTTGCGCGAAATTGCCGCAAATGCTCTGGGCTCGCTTCCACGGACAACCGCAAATGAGACCATGGATATTCTCAATAAATTTATTAAAGAACAGCGCACACTTTCAATTGGCTATGCAGATAACAATGGTTCGGCTACACATCGAATCATTGACCCCTTGAGCATCAGCGCCGGCTCGCTTATTGCGCGCGACCACGGAACCGGTGAAGTGCAGACCTTCCGTATCCCGCGCATAACTGGGGTTGCACCGCTATGACCGCCCTGGTTGAGGATAAATACGGCAGAATTGAGTCTATGCTCACCGCCCTTGAAGCACTCGTCCGATGTGAATCCCCAACGGAAGATCTCGACGCATGCCGCGATGTCGTAAAACTGGCAAGTGATATCGCAACCCAAATTCTTGGAGTTCCTGCCCATACCCGCGAAGTTAACGGCCGTCCAGTTTTCTGGTGGGGCAATGAAAACCCGCAGATTGTTCTCTTAGGGCATCTCGACACCGTCTGGCCAAAGGGCTCTTTCACACCACTCTGGGATGTCGATGGCGACGTTGCTCGTGGTCCTGGAATTTTCGACATGAAAGCTGGTTTTACTCAGGCCCTCTTCGCACTTAAGGGAATCTCCGGCTCTGTTGCGCTGGTTGCTACGACCGATGAAGAAACAGGTAGCGAAACTTCGCGCGAGTTAATTAAAGAACTCGCAGAAGGTGCCAAGGCGGTATTGGTTTTGGAAGCCGCCGTTGATGGGAAAGTTAAGACTGGGCGTAAGGGCACATCTATGTATCAAGTGAATGTGCATGGTCGTGCTGCACATGCAGGACTCGAACCAGAAAAAGGGATTAATGCAACAGTTGAGATTGCAGAGATAATTCTGCAATTGGCATCGCTAAAAAATGCTGAACATGGCACCACGGTTGTTCCAACCCTTTTGCGCTCTGGAAATACCACCAACACAGTTCCTGATCACGCGGTACTTGATATTGATGCTCGTTCATTTTCGCAGGCGGAGTTGGTCCGAGTCGATGGCGCAATACGCGCCCTGCAGCCAGTTAATTCCGAAGCCAGAATCGAAATCTCTGGTGGGTTAAATCGTCCGCCACTCGAATTAAGCGCAACTAAAGATTTATACCAACGGGCCGAGAAAGTGGCCTCACAATTGGGTATGACTCTTGGCCATGCGTCAGTTGGTGGAGCAAGCGATGGCAACTTTGCTGCTGCCGCAGGTGCCAGAGTTCTGGATGGACTGGGAGCGGTTGGAGCAGGTGCTCACGCTAAGAATGAATGGGTTAGCGTAAAAGCTCTACAGGAGCGAAGTGAATTTCTCCATGCCTTCATTGAGGAACTACTCAATGACTGATGGACCTTTGATTGTCCAGAGCGATAAAACATTACTCCTTGAGATTGATCACCCTTTAAGTACGGAGTGTCGCCGAGCAATCGCACCATTCGCCGAACTCGAGCGCTCACCTGAACATATCCATACATACCGCTTAACCTCATTGGGCCTCTGGAATGCTCGCGCTGCCGGCCATGATGCAGAACAAGTCATTGATACCTTGTTGAAGTATTCACGCTACGCCGTCCCGCATTCAATCTTGGTAGATATAGCAGAAACGATGTCGCGCTACGGTCGTTTGCGCTTGGAAGCCGATCCCATTCATGGCCTTGTACTAATTACTACTGATACTGCCGTACTTGAAGAAGTAATTCGCGCCAAGAAGATTGCGCCCCTGCTGGGACCACGTATCGATCCTGAGACAATCGCTGTGCATCCCAGCCAACGCGGACAGATCAAACAATCACTCCTGCGCTTGGGGTGGCCCGCCGAGGATTTTGCAGGTTACGTCGATGGCCAGCACCACGAAATTGCATTGGTAGAGGATGGTTGGAAAATCCGTCCTTATCAAGAACTCGCAGCCGAAGGCTTCTGGCACGGTGGCTCTGGCGTAGTTGTACTGCCGTGCGGTGCAGGAAAAACAATCGTTGGCGCGGCAGCAATGGCGCATGCAAAAGCGACCACACTCATTCTTGTTACCAACACTATTGCAGCCCGCCAGTGGCGCGAAGAACTTTTGCACCGTACAACTCTTAAAGAAGATGAAATTGGTGAGTACTCTGGAGCAAAGAAAGAGATCCGCCCGGTAACTATCGCTACGTATCAAGTCATGACAAAAAAGAAGAACGGTGCATACGCGCATCTTGATCTCTTTGATACTCATGACTGGGGCTTGATTATTTATGACGAAGTGCATCTACTCCCCGCGCCAATTTTCCGTTTTACCGCCGATATCCAATCGCGCCGCCGTTTGGGTTTAACTGCCACTTTGGTACGTGAAGATGGTCTAGAAGGTGAAGTCTTTTCGCTGATTGGTCCAAAACGTTATGACGTTCCATGGAAAGAGATTGAAGCGCAGGGCTATATCGCTCCAGCTGAATGTATTGAAGTTCGTGTGACGCTCACTGAAAATGAACGGCTGGCTTATGCAACAGCAGAACCTGAGAATCGGTACCGTCATTGTGCGACCACCATGACCAAGCGCAAGGTTGTAGAAGAATTGGCTAAACACCATGCTGACGATCAAGTTCTTGTTATTGGCCAATACATCGATCAACTCGATGAATTATCAGAAATCTTGAAAGTACCGATAATTAAAGGTGATACTCCGATTAAGGAACGCGAGCGCCTCTTTAATCTTTTCCGCAGGGGTGAAATTAAATGTCTCGTGGTCTCAAAGGTTGCTAATTTTTCTATTGACCTTCCTGACGCCACGGTCGCAATTCAAGTATCGGGGGCATTTGGTTCGCGCCAAGAAGAGGCTCAGCGCTTAGGACGTATCCTGCGCCCCAAGGCAGATGGTCGAACTGCGCGTTTTTACTCAGTTGTCTCGCGAGACACGATCGATCAAGATTTTGCTCAAAACCGTCAACGCTTCCTGGCCGAACAAGGATATTCGTATCGAATTATCGATGCTGACGACGTCTTTCAAGGGAAGATCTAAACCGATCAGGATCCACGCGCCAGAAATCATGATGCTCGCCGTCAATCTGTATTACTGGAATCTGTTCCCCGTACTTCTTCTCTAACTCCTCATCGCCATCAATAAAGAGTTTCTCTAAATCAAAATCTAACTCCCCTTGCAAAGAAGTTAGCGTCTCAAAAGCCACATCACATAGGTGGCAGCCATGGCGAGAATAAACAGTGACGAGATTGCGCTTAGAGCTCCCTGTGAAGTCCGTAATTGGGGACCTGGTGGGAAGATCATCACTATTAGAGGTCATTGTCAGATCATCTCACCCTGATACCGTTTGACCATATGCAGACCCAACGCCTCCACTCACTTCGCACCAGCATCGCCCTAGTTGCGGTTCTTGCTGGGCTTTTATTCTCACCTGATGCCAATGCATTATCAGTTGTACGCGAGCGCCCTTCAACAATCTGGGGACATGTATATGCCGGACCAACCGGCAAGAGCGCCTTGGCAACAACAGCTGGCGGCGCGCATCTTGAGGCAAAGAGTCGCTTCGTTGTGAATTACAATAACTTTCCTGACTGGGCCAAGAGCGATATCCAGGCAGCGATTGATATCTGGGCAGCGAACTTTGCATCTAATACGCCAATCACGGTTGAAGCTAGTTGGGGACGTTCTGCCACTTACGGAGTCCTCGGAAGTGCCCGTCCTGGCAATTACTTCTCCAACTTTACTGCTGCCCCGGATCCAACCCTCTGGTATCCATCTGCGTTGGCTAATGCACTAGCTGGGCAAGACCTCGATAAGAGCAACCCGGAGATTGTTATTCAAGTTAACTCCGCAGCTAACTGGAATCAACGCAATGATGGCCAGCCTACGGCAGTTGAATATGATCTTAAGTCGGCATTCATTCATGAACTCGGACATGGGTTTGGTTTTCTATCAACTGATTCTTATGAGACGTTCTTTAAATATGGAAGCATCGAACAACCCGCTGTCTTTGACGCTTATGTGCAAACTCCCGATGAACGTCGTCTTTCAGACTTGCCATCACCCTCCCTAGAACTTGGCCAAGTCCTCACCAATACTTTGGTCTGGTCGGGCCCGCTAGGGATCAAAGCAAATAACGGCATCAAGCCTCTGCTTTACACACCGGCACCTTATGAAAACGGATCCTCCATTAGCCACTTGGATGAAAAAACCTTCTCATCCGCAGGATTAGATTCGGTAATGACGCCCAACCTTAATGCTGGTGAAGTCTTCCAAGGGCCAGGTCCACTGTTGCTGGCAATGATGGAGGACTTGCGTAATAAACCACCTGCTGGAATTGCTATTGCTCTGCCACAAGCACCACGCAATGCAATGGCACTTGTTGGAGATCGCTCCGCAGTCATTTCCTTTGATCCGCCAGCTAACGTTCGTAGTGCCCAAATTATCAATTACGCTATTAGAAACAATAAGACGGGCGAAGAAATCAGCGCATCAACCAGCCCTGCATCTATATCGGGTTTGAAAAATGGCACCAGCTATACGTTTTCCATCGTTGCGAATAATTCTCTGGGGCAATCCGAGGCTGCAGTAACTAATTCAGTAGTACCACAAGCTGTTTGGAATACAAAAGTTTTTGATTCACTCGTTGATGGAAAATATCTCGCCTCTACCTCTTTTAGAAATCAATCAGCCATCGTTTACACCGACAGTACACGCGGAGATCTCAAATTGGCTTTATGGACCGGCAAGGTTTGGCGTAAAACCACGGTTGATGGGCGAGGTGGCAGCGCTGGCCGAACATCCCACAATGTCTCAGGCCCGCTCTCGGTCTGCGTGAGTGGAGCCGGAACAAAAGAGATCATGCATATCTTCTATTCTGATCTCGTTGATAAAGATCTACACCACACAGCTTACAACGGCATTAATTTTAAATTTGAAATTGTCGATGGAAACGGCGCAACAGTACAACCATACGATCAAGCAGAACGGGTTCGCACAGCCAGCGATGTCGTTGTAAGTAATGCGTGCGCCGTTACTGCAGCTGGAATACAGGTTTTCTATCGCGATGAGAGCCAAGGAATTCTGCTCGGTGCAGTTAAAGGTAGCAGTGGTAAATGGGCCTATGAGATAGTTGATGGCGACCGCAAGACCGATAACCGCACGACTGGGGATGTTGCGTTTCATTTGCGTGCCGTTGCAGTGGGATCGAAAGTCTCCGTAATTTACGATTCTGTCTTAGCTGTGAATCATCAGAGGCAAGTTACTGCGGGAGAAATGCGGCTGGCTACCCGCTCCACTACCTCGCCAAAAGGCTGGAGCTACCGAACCTTAGATACTCCAAGTCCTGGTATCGCAGTTGTCGGTTATGAAGTATCGCTCAACAAAACCGCTGCTGGAGTGATTGCAGGTTGGCTAGCAGCAACTAGTATTTCTCTTTCAAAACCAAATCAGCTTCGTTGGGCAAACCTAACCAAACCTGATGTAATCGTCACTGTTACCTCAGAAAATTTTGGCACGCCAGGCGCACCTCTTAGCGTTAATAACAGGACTATGACCTTCGGATGCGAAGGTCGGCTCTGCTCATTGGATCTCAACGCTCAATTGGCCAAACCGGTAATTAAATTGATTTCCAATTCAAGAAATACCGATCGTCTCCAAAGTGCCTGGGTCACCATAAATAAAGTGCGCTATGCCGTTGCAACTGTTGCTGGAAAATTAACGCTGTTTAAACCTTAAAGTCGGAAAATTACTTCTTGGCGTTACGACGCTGAATACGGGTCTTCTTTAGAAGTTTCTTATGCTTCTTCTTAGCCATCCGCTTGCGTCGCTTCTTGATTACTGAACCCATACGCCACGATCTCCTTTTACAGTTAGGGCAACAAGCCCCAAGGAGGTTAGGTTACCTTGGAAGAGCATGAAAAATCGAAACGCCTATCGCACCCGAACCGAGGACCACAAGACCTAAATCACGGCTATACCCCATCGCTATAGGGGTCTGGATCGCGGTTGCTCTATATGCCCCTGTAAGCACCCCTTTGCCATCAAAGATCAACGCTAACACTTGGTCTTTACTTGGCTTCCAGCCCTTAACCCCTTTTATCGCGCCAATTGGTGAGAATGCCATCACATGCGATCTTGCAGAAATGCTAAAGGTAAAGGCGGGACCCTTCGCAGAAAATCGTGTTGTCCAAGTCGGCACGATGGCGGAGGAGAATTTGGTTACCACCGCTTCTATCTTTCCATTCAATACGGCATCGCCTCCAAAAAAAAGTGAATTTGTCGCACTCTGCCATGATCGAACACTTTTTGAATTTGAACTTCGAACCAGTGAAGTTAGTTTTCCTTTTGCCGAGACCGAGGCAATGATTCCATCGCGAGCGCCCTGCAAGACTTTGCCGCTTATCGTCTCGGTACTGCTTCCAAGAACAACTAAGGAACCATTGGATTTCTTGGCGAGAGCATTTACTTCAGTATCTGACTTGCCAATAAGGAGTGGTTTGGCAAATGTCCCAGTGAAATCAGATTGAAGAACAAAACCAGCGTTGCCTGAAACCGTAGAGATTATGCCGACGAGCGCGATCCCGGTTGAAGTTGCAGTAACTGCGCGCACAAGTACTGGATGGGCTAAATCAGAAATATATGTTGCAAGAAGAACGCCAGATGCTGAAACTTTCCAGATAACCACTGTAGTGAGATCGTTACGAAGTGGTAGTTCGGGGTCAAGTGTTACGCCATCTGGGTTGAGAATTGATGATGACGGCGAAGCAGATGGTGACGATACATTGGTGACCAACTTTGCAGTTGAGCCAACCACCCAGATATTTCCTGATGTATCCCGAGTTGCAGTTGTGGCAATATCATCTGCTCCAGTATCGAGCGACAAAGACCACTGCGTTGCACCTTCTCCATCAATCGTGCGCACAAATCCATCAGTTCCCTGCTCCCCACTTACGGTTCCAAAAAGATAGATAATCTTGCCATTGACTAACATTCCTGAAACTTGCTCCGCATCAGACAGAGTTGCCAATCGTGTCATCGTCTTAACGTAGATGGTTTTAGTCGCTGATTGGGCAAGAGCGGGAAATATCAGTGCGAGAACTAATGGGATGAGTAAGAATCGGAATCGTTTCACTGCAGTATCTCAAGCTAATTCCTGTGAACGATCGCGGGCTGCAATCATTGCGTTCTTCACAATCCGTGCAAGATCTGCTGAATTAAATGAGGCAATCGCAGCAGCGGTGGTGCCATTTGGGCTAGTAACATTTTCGCGGAGTATGGTCGCGCTCTTGTCGGAGGTGGCCAACAACTTCGCTGCTCCTACTATTGTCTGAACAGTCAATTCTGTAGCCACCTCGTTGGAGAGTCCCAACTCAGTACCCGCCTTCACCATCGATTCAACGAAGTAAAAGAAATAGGCAGGACCTGAACCACTGACCGCGGTTACTGCATCTTGTAGATCTTCGGTGACCTCGACTACTCGGCCCGTTGCTGCCAAGAAGCCGCGAACGAATTCAGATTGTGCTAAAGAAACTCCTGGGCCAATAGAGATTGCGGCCATACCTTCACCCACCAAAGTCGGCGTATTGGGCATAACGCGAATCACTGGATTTGAGCCGCCCAGATGTGAGCTGATGAATTGAATATGTTTACCGGCAGCAAAAGAAATGATAAGTGTGTCAGGCTTAATTGATCCCCTTATTTCAAGTAAAACAGCGGCCATATCCTGTGGTTTCACAACAAGTAATATGGCATCGCTGGTTGCTACATTCTGCGCAAGGTCAACACGGCTCACGCCATATCGACTCACTAGTTCAAGTGCACGATCTTTTCGCTTCTCGGAGATAGTGATTGAACTAGGCGTAACACCCGCTGCGATGAGAGCGCTAATTAGAGCTTCACCCATTACACCAGCACCGATAACACCGATTGCTACAGGTTTGCCTTTACTGATCATGAGTCAAGGTTACCTGTAACTGATGTGCGTAATCAGAGAATAACCCGTAGGCTTTCGCACTATGTCTGAAGTGAAGCCAGGTTTTGCCCGCGATTGGATTGAATTCACGGATCCCAACGATGAGGCCGAAATTTTTAAGTGCGATCTGACTTGGTTGACCTCATATTGGAGTTGCATCTACGGAAATGGCTGTAAAGGCGTCTTCGCTGACCGCCCAAATGATGGATGCTGCACCGAGGGCGCAATGTATTCAGATGAAGATGATGAGGCACGAGTTCTTAAAGCGGCCGCGGATCTCACACCAGAAATGTGGCAGTTCTTTGATGAAGCAAGACCAAAGCACCTTGGCGGGAAATTGCAGATCAGCGATAAAGATGAAGATGGCGAGCGCAAAACACGGACCATTAAAGATTCGTGCATTTTCTTAAATCGCAAGGGTTACTCAGCAGATGGCTTCACGGGTTCTTTCGGTTGCGTGTTACATCACTTGGCGCAGAAAGAAGGCCGCCACTTTGTAGATACCAAGCCAGATGTATGCTGGCAACTGCCTTTGCGCCGCAGCTTTGAAACTCGCGAAGTTGGCGAACGCGAATATTCAATTACCGTCATCGGTGAATATGAACGCCTTGCGTGGGGCGATGGTGGCGATGATTTTGATTGGTACTGCACCAGCAATACTGAGGCTCACGTTGGCATTGAGCCCGTCTACATCTCCAACCGCACTGAACTCATCGCACTCATGAGCCAGGATGCCTATGACATCTTGGCCCGTCATTGCGACGGGCGAACTGCGGCGATTAAAGAATTAGATAAGCGCAAGCTGCCGCTCTTCGTGATCCAACACCCAGCCTCTCTTGCGGCAGAGCGATAGTCAGACCCACGCTCTAGGCTGTACCCATGGCTAAGCCCGAAAAAGATCCATATCGCTGCAATGAATGTGGCTGGACGACCAATAAATGGGTAGGTCGCTGCGGTGAATGTCAGGTGTGGGGCAGTGTTGAAGAGATTGCGGCCCCAAAACGTCTCTCGCTTGTTCCTGGCGCCGTTACCCATGCTGCCAGACCAATCGGTGATGTTGATTTATCTGGTGCTGCTGCGCGATCAACTGGGGTCACCGAGCTAGATCGAGTACTTGGTGGTGGGCTAGTTCCTGGCGCAGCAATACTTTTAGCGGGCGAACCTGGTGTTGGTAAATCCACCCTTGCCCTTGCCGTCGCAGCACAGAGTGCTTCACGTGGCATTCGCGCGCTCTATATCAGCGGCGAGGAATCTGCTTCGCAAGTACGTTTACGAGCCGAACGAATTGGTGCTATTGATCCGCTTCTCTGGCTCGCTTCAGAGAACGACCTGGGCGCGCTCATCTCGCATATAGATACAGTAAAACCTGAGCTCCTCATTATTGACAGCATCCAGACCATGAGCAGTGAGGCTGCCGATGGGGCATCCGGTGGCGTTACGCAAGTTCGAGAAGTGGCAAGCGCGCTCATTCGTATTACTAAAGAGCGCGACATAACTCTGCTTCTTGTTGGTCATGTCACCAAAGATGGCTCAATCGCCGGCCCCCGCCTACTCGAACATGTCGTTGATGTAGTCCTGCAATTTGAAGGAGAACGTCATTCACGCCTTCGTTTAATTCGCGCAACCAAGAACCGCTTTGGCGCTAGCGATGAAGTGGGGTGTTTTGATTTACATGACGGTGGCATTGAAAGCGTGGCTGATCCAACTGGCTTATTCACGACACGTCATGCCGAACCAGTCCCTGGCACATGCGTCACGGTGACCCTGGAAGGACGTCGCCCTTTACTTGCCGAAATTCAAGCCCTCGTTGGTTTAGGTCGCGATAACGATTATGGCAATGCTCGGCGCGTGACCAGCGGCCTTGATGCAGCACGCACATCGATGACTCTGGCCGTTTTAGAACTCCGTGCCAATATCCGCGTTGCAGGTCGCGATGTTTATGCGGCAACTGTCGGCGGTATGAAGATGACCGAACCTGCTGCAGATTTAGCACTGGCACTTGCAGTTGCATCTGCCGCAAAAGGCTTAGCCCTTCCTAGTGATTTAGTGGCAATCGGAGAAGTTGGACTAGCTGGAGAGATTCGAAAAGTTAGTGGCGTTAATCGCCGCTTAACTGAAGCTCATCGCCACGGATTTAAACGTGCCTTGGTACCGCAAGGCAGCGATACCAAGATTGAGGGCATGGAAATCGTCGAAGTCTCTCGCTTAGATCAAGCCTTAAGTCGGGTGAAGATCACTGGAGAATGATAGGTATTCACTGCCTCGCTAATTCAGCGGCTCGAGTTGCCGACCTAATATTTGAAACTCGCACTTGCGCGCCTAATTTACGATTAAGCGCTTGCAATAGCGGGTTATTCTCCGTGCTAAGTCCGCCTGCAAAAACTACTGGTTTACCCTCCATACCTAAGTTCTTTTCCAGTCGCCATACTAAGTCCGCTAAGTAGCCAGCTGCTTCTTGAAGAATTTCTAACGCCGTACCATCGCCTTCCTGCGCCAATTCAATAACATGTTGAGCGATTGACGCCATCTTGGATCTCTCATGTGAATACACGAACGACTTAATATCTTTCCAATCCAGGCAATCCATAAAAATGAGAATCCGCTCCTCAAAAGAGTTGGGAGCAATAGGCGATTGGCTTTCAATGCGAAATAAGACTTTGCGAATTGCTTCGCGTCCTATCCAATAACCGCCACCTTCGTCACCCAACAAATAACCCCAACCACCCGCACGAATTATCTCCCTGTTCTTATTGATATGTAATGCAATTGAACCAGTACCCGCATAAAGGAAAATCCCTTCTCCAAAATCAAGATGTGTTCGGTAACCAAGTTCAATATCGGTTACAAGTTCAAGACGGGCTCTGCCAAAGACGCTCCGAAAGATTTCAACAGTTGCTGCTGCGCCCTCCACTGTTTCGGAGATCCCGGTGATTCCTGCATAAATTGCCGTCACCTTTTGAGGATGTGCGACAGCCTCAATCTCTTTTAAGACGGCGATCATGCGGGTTTTAGATTCTTCACGGTTGATGTGGCCATCCATTGATAATGATGTGCCTTCTTTAACCGTGCCTTCACTATCTAGTAAGGCCCACTTTGTTGATGAGGCCCCAGCGTCAATTCCTAAATAGAGCACGCCTTAGCCTTTCACAGCACCTGCAGTAAGTCCCTTAATGAACTGCTCAGAAAGGATGAGGTAGAGCAAAATCAATGGAAGCGCCGCCATTGTCAGACCTGCGAAAAGAATCCCCCATTGCGAGGAATATTGACCAAAGAAGACTGTAAGGCCTTGCATGATGGTCTTCTTCTCGGGAGATTGCAGAAAGACAAGGGGTAAGAAGAAATCATTCCAAATCGGTATTGCGCAGTAAATACCCACAATCGCCAGACCGGGACGTACCAGAGGCGTGAGTATGCTCCGCAACAACTGGAATTCAGAAGCTCCGTCAATTCGTGCCGCGTTATCAATGTCAGAAGGCAGGGATTTGAAGAATCCAGTCATGATGAAAATCCCAGCAGGAAGTGCCCCTGAGGTGTAAACCAGAATCAATCCCAAATGAGAATCCAATAGATGCAGCCATTTAAGTTCGATAAATAACGGCACGATTGCCAATTTCGCAGGGATAAGCATGCCTGTTAAAACGAAGCCATAAACGAGTGAATTACCTCGAAAGTTGTAGCGACCCAACACAAACCCAGCAAGGGTCGAGAGAAAGAGAATAAGCACGAGCGAAAATCCCGTCACGATCAAAGAATTCTTGAGGTAAGTAGCAAAAGCGCCATTTGACCAAACCTCAGTGAAGTTTGCCCATTTTGGGGAAGAGGCAAATTTAAATGGAGCAGTGACAAATTCATTGGAATCGCGGAGTGAGGAATTGAAGAGGAAGAGAACTGGGATCAGTACTCCTACAGCATTGGTAATTAAAAGCGCACGGAAGAAGAGTTTGGAGGAAAAAGTTTTCATTACTGCTCCACCTCCCGTCGACGCATTACGTTCGAGCCAACTGCGGCGCCGATTCCCACAATTGAAAAGATGATCACGCCAAGGGCAGACCCAACGCCAATTTCATTCGCTCCAGAATCAGCAGTGCCGAAAGCCAATCGATAGAACATGAGCGCCAAGGTATCGGTGGCCCCTGCTGGGTTTCCGCTTACTCCTCCCAATACAAACGGAATGTCAAACCATTCAAAGGCACCGATAAATGTCAGAATTGAAATGACGGTCATCGATGGTGCAAGTAATGGGAACATAATCTTTCTAAAGACTTGCCCTTCAGTTGCTCCATCGATGCGGGCAGCTTCCAAATACTCAGTGCTGATCGCATTGAGGCCTGATAGGAAAATGATCGCTGGAAAACCGACCCAGCGCCATAAATTAATAAAAGCCATGGTCGGCAGGGCAGTGGTCGAACTACCTAGCCATGGCTTGGCCAAGAAATCCAAACCAAGATTATTGAGAAGCTGGTTAATCGGCCCAAAGTAAGGATCTAGGAAAGACTGCCACATATATCCAACAACAACGAGAGAGAAAATTACAGGCAAGAAAGTCACTGTTCGAAAGAATCGCTGCCCACGTTTGAGACGGTACAGAGCATATGCAAGAAGAATTCCAAGCGCAGTTTGCGTAATAAAGATGCCAATAAATACCAGTGTGTTATGGCGTAGTGCCATTAAAAATTGATCCCGAAACGGAAAAGAAAAAAGCCTTCGAAAATTATCTAACCCAGCAAAGCCTTCCTGATGAAATCCTGTCCAACGAAAGAAGGCGTAACTCAGCGTTGTCAGCGCCGGAATCGTCGTAAAAGCAACAATTGTCAATAAAGCTGGCGTCAAGAAGAGAAAGATGTATTTATTCTGCTCGCGCTTTAGACCCTTGGCCGCCACTTAATTCTCCGATGTATTGAAATGAAATAAGAAAACTGGGCGCAGAGATTCCCCCTGCGCCCAGTTTTTGTTCCTTAGGACTTACCTGTTTGTGGCTTGTACCAGGAGGCAATACCTGCCTGTACATCCTTAGCAAGTTGTTCTGGCGTTGTCTTTCCAACAATCAGGTTTTGGAAACCTGATTGCAAGATTGCTGAACCAGTTGGGGTCTTATAACGGAAGCCCACCAACATGAGATATGGAGTACCGAATTGCTGGATTCCCTTATTGATCGCCTTGACCGCTGAATCTTTGACTACGGTTCTAGGAGTTGTTGAGATGAAGGCCAATTGATCCAATAGCGCTTGACCAAATGTCTTGGACGCCATGAAGTTTAAGAACTTCAAAGCCTCAGCCTTGTGCGCGGTCTTGGCATTAATTGCATAACCACCATCTGCCCAAGAAGAAACATACTTCTTTGCACCTTGCTTTGCTGCCGGTGCTGGAATCCAACCTAACTGCAAGTCCTTGTTAAGACTCTTGAAATAGCCAATCTCATAGTTACCGCCGATATAGAACGCTGCTTTTTCATTGGCAAAGAGAGCGCGTGCTGCATCATAGGTAAGACCTTCATAGCCTGCTGGCATATAGGCAGAAATATCTTTCATGGCCTTAAGGCTGGCAACAAAGTTCTTGTCAGTGAATGTCTTGGTTCCCGCTACAACATCATCATAAAAATCGGTGCCCCCATAGAAAGTTGGTCCGATTGCGCCCCACAATTGCTCAAGAGCTGGGCCGTTTCCGCCGCCATTTCCAAGCGGCAAAATTCCCTTGCCCTTTACTCGATTTAAGACACCCAGGAAGGAACTCCATGTTGTTGGAAGTTGTCTAACTCCAGCTTTGGCAAGAAGCTTTGGGTTGTACATGACACCCAGCGCCGATACGGCGTATGGAAGACCGAAGACAGATCTGTTTTCGAATCCGCGGGCTCCCGTAACGATGCCTGCTGGAATTTTTGCTAGAGCAGGAACATCTTTTGTAGTCAACGGCAATAAATACCCGGCATCGGAAAGGCCAGCACCTGCGCCATAAGCACGTAATTGAAGAAGATCTGGGCCTTTTCCTGCGGTAAGGGCAGTGGAAAGGATTGCGTTGTAATCAGTATTCAAGTACGGGGTGAATTTGATTGTGATTCCTGGATTTGCTGCTGTGAACTTAGCGGCCATGCTTTCATAGAAAGCCTTGTCCTCTGTTCTCCAGCTCCAGAACGAAAGTTCTACTGCAGCACTTGCTGGTAGTGCAGAAATTGCAGGTACAGCAATTGCTGTGACTGCAAGAACTGCAGCAACCAGGCCGCGAACGCGGCGTTGCGTATTTCTCACTTGTTTCCTCCTCGAGAGCGGGTGGGGGTTAAGTTTGAGTGAATTCCTTCGTCCTCACTCATTTTCTTTCCAGAACGACTACCAATAGCCGCTCTGGATTGATCCAGAGCAGATTTGGTCCCGCTCCAATCTCTCTGCGCTAAAGCAACACAGAGACAATCAACCACTGTTAATTGAGCAATGCGACTTGCAGTTGCTCCGCTGCGGAAGGTGGTTTCCCGAGCCGATGTGTAAAGAACTAGATCCGCAATCGCTGTCGATGGACTACGCAGAGTGTTAGTAATTAAGACAATCGTTACGCCACGCTCTTTGAATTCTGCCATAACATCCACGACATCAACCGTGGTACCACTATGGCTAATTGCAACCAACACATCATTTGCGCCGAGTAGTGAAATAGAAGTGAGCGCGGTATGTGCATCGCGCCAAGCAACACAGTGTTTGCCTAGACGGTTTAATTTCAACTGCAAGTCCATCGCGACATAGCCACCAGAGGCAACACCAAGGATTCCAATTGTTTTCGCTGCTATCCATGCATCAACCGTTGCCACAAAATTCTTTACATCTAATCTCTCTGCCGTTGATTGAATTGCCCGTGCATCGGCTTGGGATATCTTTCTAATTACTTCTGATGCTGAGTCATTGACTGTTATTCCGCCATCTAATTCTGATGTCTCTAAACCTGAGTGTGCGAGACGACTGAGTTCGCTGACTAGGGCCATGCGAAATTCTGGGAAACCTTTGTAACCCACTGCCTTACTAAACCGAACAACCGAGGCGACCGAAGTGGAACTAAAACTTGCCAACTGGGAAATATTCATCTGAGCTACATGCTCAGGATTATCCAGAATTGCATGCGCAATAGCTGCTTCACTGGCGTGAAAAGAGGGGAAGGAGTTTGCAATTTCACCAAGAAGATCTCGGTAATTCCTACCGACTACCTGTAGGTTGGGTTCAGTTTCAGCCACCATGCCTCCTCAGTTTCATGAAAAAATCCTTCAAAAATTTTGGCTGTAGGCGAAAATTATTGCCAAAGATCCTGAGGTAGTCAAGCCTTTAAGGAGAGAATTTCTTGGCTTATCCATGAAGCACTTGGTGAATTGCGTTCATCACTGGTTGCCAGAGCTCCTCGGTTGAGGTTGGCACTCCCTCCACGTGAAGCCGGTTTGTCAGCAAAACAACAACACAATTATGAGATGGTGCAGAAGCAAAGACGGTTCCTGGAAAACCTGTATGGCCAATGAATTCCGTGGTGCATCCATTATAAGTATCCGACCAACTTCTAAACCCTAAGCGCTGTCCCACATCAGGACCAACCGCAAAAAAATCCTGCGCTACTGATTGAGAGAAAATTCCTTCTCCTTTAAGACTGGAATTTAGCGCTTCGCCAAATTGCAAAAGATCTTCCGCCGAAGCAAATAAACCGGCATGACCAGAAACACCACCAAAGATGTGGAAAGCATTTCCATCATTTACCTCACCGACTAGAACATGACTTCGCCATTTACTAAAATTTTTCGCATCCTCTGGAACTGGATACGGAACTTTACTTTCCACCATCTGTTTTTCAATTAAATCGCCAAATGAGGTCGCCGCAACTGGAGAATTTGCAATTGGTTGAGCAAATTGAGTCCTGCGCATCTGGAGGGGCTCAAATACAAGTGTGCTGGCTGTAGTACGTAGGCTCTCCCCCGCTACTGTAGTAAGAATCTGACCTAGGGAAATAAAACCAAGATCTGAGTAATGACGACCTTGATTAACCAAATACCGAAGGGGCATTGCAGCAATCTGCTTTATAACCTCTGCCGGATCTTGAACATTAATATAGAGCGGTCGCCACTCCCATAAGCCACTTCGGTGTAATAATAAATCTTTAATTACGATCTCTTCTTTATCGGTGTCAGACCATTCTCCTAAAAACTTGGAAACTTTGTCGCCTAAGGAAATTCCTCCACTATCAATTAAGCGCATTAAACTTGCGGTAGTTGCTAAAACCTTGGTAATCGAACCTAAATCAAAAGAAGTGTCGGCTGTCATTGGTAAAGCAGAATCAACACCGAAAAGCTGTCGGTCGCCAAGTGCAATAATCTTTCGTTCCCCTTTAATGGAGAGACCAAAAACTAAACCCGGGGGTGATTGCTGGCCTTGGTTAAGAAGTCGATCTAGAGCACTACTAATTAGTTCATTCATATTAATTGCACCTCCCCACCCCTATATTCAATACCTTCATCCGCAACGCAATAAACCCAGAATAGAGAGTATTGAGTAAAGTACTTCTCGTGAAGTTATCAATTCGCCCAGGTAGGCCAGCGGATATCGACGCAATTGTGCGAATTTTTCGCGCCTGTTGGCAGGTGTCGTACCGGAATTTACTTAGCGAAGAAGTTCGAAGCGCTATGACGCAAGAGAGGGCGTATGAACTCTGGTCGCCCACCACGCAGAACGATCGCGAAACTCTAATTGCAGAAATTGAATCTGGCCCTGTCGGCATGGCTCGAATCGGCTCTGATCCAGATTTTCCTAACCGCGGCCATCTTTTTTCCTTATATATCCATCCAGAGGACGCCGGAAAGGGGTTCGGTAAGGCGCTGCTCACTGCCGCTCTTGCAGAGTTAAAAGAGCGTAATTTCATTGAAATTTCACTCTGGGTCTTCCAAGAGAACCTTGGTGCGCGGGGTATTTATGAAAAAATGGGATTTGTTCCAACCGGCAGGCAGCGCATGGATATTCGTTGGCAGAGCTTGGAGATCGAGATGCTCCATAGTCAGATTAATTAACTACTCTAATTCGCGTTGGTTTAATTTTACTTACGGCAGGCACTTGCAGGGGATGGGCACCGGGCGTTAACGAACCAAGCAATCTTTCACCATTGGCACCTGTGCAACTTGGGATTTGGCCCGGTAGACCGTGTAGCGTTAAAAATCCAATTAGTGCAACCGTTAAAGATTCTTTCGCACGGGGATCAATGCCGAGTTCAGAAATTGAAAGAATTGCACATTGCCTAAGGCGATCTTGCATACGTTTCATCATCACAGGATTCGCTGATCCACCACCGGCGATATAGAGCTTGCTTAAAGAATTCTTCTCTACTTCTTGTGCAACCGTTTCAACAGTGAGCTCGAGCAAGGTCGCCATAAGATTTTCGATATTCCAAGAATGAACTGGGCCAGTTCGTTCAATTAGATAGGGAAGATGAAATAACTCTTTCCCGGTCGATTTAGGTGCAGGTAACGAGTAATACGGTTCATTAAGAAATACATTGAGAAGATCTGTGTCCACAGTTCCTGCAGCAGCCAATTTTCCATCTTCGTCAAAGGAAACTTTGCCATTTGAATATGCGTAAATCGCAGCATCGAGAAGTCCATTTGCAGGTCCAATGTCGTACGCCATCGGAATGATTGATTTACCAGCAATGGTGATATTGGAAATTCCACCCAAATTAAGCGCGCCCTCTGGTTTATCACTATGCCCTAAGAGCAGTTGATCCAAAATACTTACCAATGGGGCACCATGGCCACCAGCAGCAACATCTCGTGAGCGAATATTAGAAAGTACTGGCGTACCCGTGGCTTCCGCAATCCATGAAGGCTCACCTAATTGCAAAGTGCCCTTAGCTCTATGATTGCTATCAATCCAATGGAAGAGAGTTTGGCCATGCGAGACAATCAAGTCGGGTTGAAATGAAAACTCCGAAATCGCCGCTTGAGCTGCTTTAGAAAAGGCTTGACCGATCAAAGTATCAAGTACACAAACTCGTTCCATGTCAATCGAACGTGGGGGCATCGAATCAGCAATCATTTGATGCAAGTAGGGCGAATATTCGAGCGAATTAAATCCAATCTGTTTTACTTCAATCACGTCATCGATTTGTATAAAGTCACAACAGGCAACATCAATACCATCAAAAGATGTTCCTGAAATCATTCCAATAATTTTCATGATTTAACCTCCGGACAGGCTACCAAATGCTCAGGTGACATTTCTAAAAGTACTGGAACTCTCTCTGAGCATGCGCCCACGGCAATAGAACAGCGCACGTGGAAAGCACAACCTGTTGGTAAATTCGCTGGATCGGGCACTTCGCCTTGCAGGGTTTTTGCAAGTGTTTCAGGATTGCCAATAATGCTGTGATCGGGCATTGCAGCAATAAGTGCCTGTGTATAGGGATGCATAGGTCTTTCAATGATTTGTTCCCAATTACCATATTCAACGATCTTGCCAAGATACATCACGGCAATGACGTCGCTGATGTAACGGATCATTCCCAAGTCGTGGCTGATAAAAATATAAGTAAGGCCGAACTTGGATCGCAAATCAATAAGCAAGTTCATTACTTCAGCGCGCACTGATACATCTAGGGCTGAAACTGGCTCATCAAGAATGAGTAACTCCGGTTCAGATGCCAATGCTCGAGCGATACTTACACGTTGTCTTTGACCACCAGAGAGTTGGGGCGGATAGCGATGTTTAAGATCAGGCGTTAAACCCACAATCGATAAGAGCTCGTCGACGCGGGTTTCGATTTTATCTTTTGTGACCAATTTATGGACACGGAGAGCCTCCGCGATTGATTCGCCAAGTTGTTGCCTCGGATTTAACGACGAATATGGATCTTGGAAAACTAATTGCACCTTTGAGTGATGTGGGCGCCAATGATTTTTGGCTTTGTCCTTTATCTTTTCATTTGCCCAAGTTACGGTTCCAATAGTCGGTTTCTCTAATCCTGAAACTACACGCGCAAGAGTTGACTTACCACAACCACTCTCGCCAACGATTCCGAGGGTTTGTCCTTTCCTAAGTGTCACCGAAATGCCGTTCAACGCATTAATCACAGTTCCGGTTGCCAGAATTTTGTACTGTTTTTCTATGTTTGAGATGACAAGACTCATCAGAGAGCTCCCATCGGATGAAAACAGGCAACACTCTTTTCAAGGTTTCCCACCAAATGTGGAATCTGCGTTCGGCACTCTGGTTGCACCTTGAAACAACGCGGAGCAAAAGCGCACGATTGCCCAACTAACCACGGCTTCTGCGGAACACCAGCGATGGATGTCAGACGTTTGCGACTCTTATCCGCCGTAGTTGGTAATGATGAAAGTAAGCCAGCAGTGTAAGGATGCTGCGGATTTGTGAATATTTCTTTCACGGTCCCCGATTCAACTATCCGCCCAGCATACATGACGATCAATCTGTCAACGAGGTTGGCAACTACACCTAAATCATGGGTAATCCAGAGCATTGACATATTTCGCTTCTGTCGTTGCTCGGCAACCAACGAAAGAATCTGTTGTTGAATAGTTACATCTAAAGCAGTGGTGGGTTCATCGGCAATTAGTAATTTTGGTGAAAGCAGAAGAGCCATTGCAATCATGACCCGTTGGCGCATGCCGCCCGAGAACTCGTGCGGATAACTCTGCATAGCGCGTGCTACATCGGGAATACCAACTTCTTTCAATGCATCGCGTACTCGTTGATCTGAATTCGCATCAAGCTTTTCATGTGACTCAATAACTTCAAGAAGTTGCTTGCCGATCTTCATGACAGGATTTAGGGCAGTCATTGGATCCTGATAGACCATCGATATCGCAGAGCCCCGCAGTTCTCGTATCTGTTGAGGCGAAGCTGTGGTGAGGTTCATTCCGTTGTAATTAACCGACCCGGCAGTAACTGCAACACCCCGTGGCAATAAACCCAGAATAGAGAGGGATGTAAGCGTCTTACCTGAACCGCTTTCACCAACAACGCCAACCGCTTCACCTGCATGTATCTCGAAAGTCACGTCATTGATAAGAGTCCGTGGATCTTGAACGGTGGAGATTCCAAGATTTTCGACCAAAAGCAGCGGCTTGAGTTGGCTCATGAGTTTCTCCGAGCTGGATCCATGGCATCGCGAAGTCCGTCACCAACAAGATTTAATCCCACAACAACAATGGTGATAAAGAGTGAAGGAAATGCCAATGTCCACCAAGCAAAAGCAGCTAAAGATTGCGCATCAGCGACCATCAAGCCAAGAGACGCATCAGGAGGCTGGGTGCCCAAACCTAAGAAACTTAAACCTGATTCAGTAAGAATGGCCCAAGAAAGTGAGAGAGCAATTTGCACAACGATTGGTGCAGTCACATTAGGGAGAATATGTTTGATGAGAATACGCGGTGACGAGTACCCCAAGATGCGAGAAACTTTGATGTAATCCATCTCTTTGGCAGTCAGAACAGGACCGCGCGCAACACGGATAAAGATAGGGGTGTAAACAATTGCAATAGAGAGTGCGGTGTCAACCCATGAATTACCTAAGCTGCTCACAATCGCCAGAGCCAGAAGAATTGCCGGAAAAGCAAAAACTGCATCGCTGAGGCGAGTTATCAATAGATCAAACCACTTACCTAAGTAACCACCCAAAATGCCAAGAGTGACGCCGACCAGGGTAGCGATAGAAACAGCAACAATTGAGATAGTCAGCGAGCGTCGCATTCCATCAAAAGTACGGGAAAAAATATCTCGACCGAATTGATCGGTCCCAAACCAGTATTTCCCGGAAGGACCTTTTAAAACCTCATCAACGTTCTGGTCTAACGGATTGTGCGGCAACCAACCAAAGGCAGCGCATAGTGATGCCACAACCATAAAAAGGAGCAAGATCGCACCGATGATGCCGCTGGTGCTTTGCAAGTAGTAATGCAATCCGCCTTTGACGATTTTATCTTTGCGTCTCATCATTTAATCCGTGGATCTATTTTACGATAAATCAGATCAGTAAGAACGTTTATCGTGACAAACATAATTGCAAAAATCATGACGCTGCTTTGGACGGTAGCATATTCGCGCTTGGTAATTGCATTCAATACCTGGCGGCCCATACCAGGTAAAGCAAAAATTTGCTCCACAATGACTGCGCCACCGAGCAAATAACCAAATTGAATGCCAGTCATTGTGACAATCGGAATTAATGAGTTACGTAAAATATGGCGGTACTGGACTTTGCGGGGCGCCACGCCTTTTCCGTGTGCGGTGCGGACGAAATCCTTATCCACTGTCTCCAATAATGCAGAACGTGTCGTTCGCATGACGGGCGCTGCCACGGCAATGCCAAGAACGAGCCCCGGAAACATCATCTGCTGGAAATTGGTCCAAGGATTTTCCCAGGGTGGCATATATTCCAAACCATTAGGAAAGTAGTGAAACTTATTTGCCATAATCGTCACAATTGCAGTACTTAATACAAAACCAGGTATCGCCAATGCCAAGAGCCCAAATAATTGCCCCGCGAAATCCCGAAAACTTCCTGGTTTACGGGCACTAAACATCCCAATTGCGATGCCGATGACTACCCCAAGGATGGTGCCAATCAGCGCGAGTTCAACTGTGACGGGAAGTGCAGATTTTGTTAACTTCAAAACCGAGACACCGGTTGAAAAAGAATAGCCAAGTTGTCCGCTTAAGAAACTCTTCATCCATGACAGGTATTGAAGAAGTAATGATTGATCAATGCCGTAGTAATGACGTAACTGAGCGATTTGATCTGGCGTGAGTACGCCTGTTTCAATTCCAAAAGAACCTGTGATTGTGTCGCCAGGAATCACTCGCAAGACAACAAATACGAAGATGGAAATTCCAAAAAGTGTGGAGAGGACGCTGAAAATTCGCAAAATAGTGGGAGAAAATATAAACCGCCGCAGCCTAGACACGACCTGCATCGCGATTTACCCCCCTTTACATAAATACAGAATATTTAAATCAAGAAAAACGGGACGGTGTGTAGATGTACATCTGCACACCGTCCCGGCCTAACTATTTGAGATCGGCTTTACGCAACTCAATCAATGAGCCTGTTGCTAGTGGAACAAAGCCAGTCAAACTCTTGGAAGTGACGCGGTACTCATATGGGGCAAAGAGCCAGATCCAAACAGCATTATTTTCTAGTTCCTCGGATATAGCCCTGTATGCAGCTTTGCGTTCTGCAACTTTGCTAGTTGATTTGCCCTTAATAAAGAGCGCATCAAGGGTTGCTGATGAATAACCAGCAACCTTGTTTAAGTTACCAGTTGAGGTGAAGTAACGGGTGTACATCGTGTCCGGATCAATACGACCACCATTATTAGCAATGGCGGTAGCAAAATCGGCGGCCAACCAACGAGATATGAACGTTGAGTCATCAACCAACTCGAGTTCCAAGGTAATGCCAGCCTTTGCCAACTGAGACTTCAGACTCTGAGCAATTGCAGATGCAGTCGCAAATTGAGTTGGAGCTACTATCGACTTGATGGTTAAACCCGTTGCGTAACCAGCATTGGCAAGGTACTTCTTCGCCTTCGCAATATCTGCATTTGGGCACGGACGATCATTTGGATTTGACCTGTAGGCAGGACTGGTAATTGGGCCGATAATAGAAGCTTCGCCTGACTGTGCAGTTTTCACAACTTCTGATCGGCTAATTGCGCACTGAATGGCAAGACGGACGTTGACGTCATTCAAAGGCGCTTTCCTTGCGTTTAACTGAAGCACCATATAAGCCAACCCGGGAGTTTTGTACATTTTTAGATTCTTACCGACCTGCTTCGCAATCAATGGATCAGTGATGACTGCGAACTGAACTGTTCCCGCATTTAACGCTGAAAGTACTGAGGCTTCGCTAGGGATAACGCGAAAAGTGACTGTGTCCAACTTCGGAGCCTTGCCCCAGTAGGTGGCATTTTTCTCTAACTTGACCGATTGACCTGGTTCCCATGAAACGAACTTAAATGGACCGGTTCCGTTTACGCTCTTGCCAATCTTGCCAGCCTTAATATCATCGCTAGAAAGCATCGCCATATTCACGCCATCAAGTGCAGCAAGAATTGGAACGTTTGGGGTTGAAAGGTGGAGGGTGACATCAAGACCAGATGTGGTAATTGACGTAATCGTCAACAAATTTGCACGCGCTGCTGCCTTGGTGGCAGGGTCGAGAATTCTCTCTATAGATGCCTTCACATCTTGGGCATCAAAGGTTGACCCATCGTGGAACTTCACACCTTTACGAATGTGTAAACGCAACTGGGTTCCAGCGGCGTTAAATCCCCACGAGGTTGCCAGACCTGGGCGAATATCGAGTTTTGGCCCAACTTCCACCAAACTGCCATAAACAACTCCAAGTGCGCGCACTGTTGCAAAACTTGTTGCGGCTTGTGGGTCTAACTTGTCAATATCAAGAGTGATGCCCACAACAAGATCCTTACTTACAGCTTGAGCAGGTGCTATAAGCACCACACTTGCTACGAGTGCCGTGGCTACGCCAACGACTGCAATCTTCTTTCTCAATCTCATTATTTTCCCTTTCCCAAGGTGGAATCGACTTGACTCCACGGCGGTGAAAAAAACCTTCATAGATTCTGCCCAACTGTGGAAATCATTGCCTTATTTAACCCCTAGGTCAAGCGGTGCTAGAAGTAAAATTTGGCGAGTTACTCGGTTGTTAGTGCTTCCCGTACGCGATTGGAGGAAGTTCGTAAGCGTTCGCGGGCCAGATCTGCATCAATTCCCAGCAAGAGCATCAAAATGGCAACTTTAACTTCGTGGCCCGAGTCCGCCAGCGCCTTCTCTGCTTCCAACCGAGAAGTTCCGGTGGCTTTTTCAATGATTCGAAGGGCTCTATCTTGGAGTTTTTCATTAGTGATCTGTAGATCCACCATCAAATTCCCAAAAGTCTTACCTAAGCGGACCATTGTGATTGTCGAGATCATATTGAGAACTAATTTCTGGGCGGTGCCGGATTTAAGACGGGTGGACCCAGCCAACAATTCAGGACCTGAGTCAATCTCAATCGGATGATCAATCTCCTTGGATATCTCAGAATTTGGGTTGGAAGTTAAGCCAACGGTAAGAGCGCCCACTTTTTTAGCATAAGCCAGTGCGCCAAGAACGTAAGGAGTGCGACCACTGGCGGCAATACCAACAACTGCATCGACTGAAGTTAGATGAGCTGATTTCAATTCGTTCTCGCCGGCTGCAAAATCATCTTCTGCGCCTTCAACTGCATGCTTAAGGGCTCGATCGCCACCAGCAATAAAAGCGAGAACTTGATCATCTGTCACAGAAAATGTCGGTCCGCACTCTGCAGCATCTAGAACACCTAAGCGGCCAGAGGTGCCAGCGCCAATATAAATAAGTCTCCCGCCTTGGCGCATGCGATCAACAATGGCATTAATAGCGCTCTCGATTTTGGGTAGCGCAATGGCAACGGCCTTTGGGACTTCAGCATCGCTTTCATTCATTGCTTGCAGTAATTCAGATACTGACATCACATCCAATAGGTGGAACTTGGAATCAACCTCTTCGGTACGGAGCAAGCCAAGCGTTGAATCATCGGTACTGCTACTCATGGAGACCCTTCTCTTTGGATAAAGGATAAGCCTGCTGAGGTTTCATTGGAAACCAGGCCCAAGCGCCCTAGGCTAAAGCAGTGACCAACTATCTATTGGCAGTATTGGTGATCTTTGGCGCAAATATTATGCCTGCATTTGCACCACCGACCTGGTCAATACTCGTTTATTTTACACTTCGATATCAGATAAATCCGATTGGGTTGGTTCTTCTCGGCGTCGCAAGCGCAACCCTAGGACGTAGCGTACTGGCTTTAACTTTTCGCAAGCTGCGCTCTTGGTTGCCTAAAGGGTATGTAGCAAATATGGAAAGACTTGGAATTTACATTGCCAGAAATTCTCGCCGGACAATTGGATTGCTCGTGCTCTTCTTTCTCTCTCCCATATCTTCAGCCCAACTCTTTGAGGCTGCCGGAATCATCAAGCAGATTGCCCTCAAACCGCTGCTCATAGCCTTTGCGGGCGGACGTCTCGTGAGTTACTCGATTTATGTCTCAAGCGCTACCGTGCTGAAATCAACTTCCCTCGGTGAGGTCATCACGAAAGAACTTACCTCACCAAAAGCGATCGTCCTCCAAGTGGCACTTATCCTGGGCCTCATTGCCCTTGGCAACGTGAAATGGAAAGTGAAGGGGTAAATCCATACAGCCCACTCAAAACTTAAACTCTAGGGTTTGACGGTCGGGGTTTCAGTTAGATCGCTAGGTGAATCTGGCATCAGCACTTTAGGTGAACCGGTAAAGGTGAACTTCGCATCGGTGCCTTCACCTTCGACATCAACCACGATAATGTCACCAGCTTTAAGCTCACCAAAGAGAATCTTCTCGGACAAACTGTCCTCGATTTCACGTTGAATAGTACGACGCAATGGTCGTGCACCCAATAATGGATCGTAACCACGTTGGGCCAAAAGATCTTTGGCAACGGCAGTGAGTTCGATACCCATGTCCTTTGCCTTCAAACGATCTTCCAGGTTGGCAATCATCAGATCGACAATTTGAATGATGTCATCCTTGGTTAACTGATGGAAGACGATGATGTCATCGATACGGTTGAGGAATTCAGGACGGAAATGTGTCTTGAGTTCGTCAGTGACTTTTGCTTTCATGCGCTCGTAATTACTGATTGCATCTTCGGAATTAGCAAAGCCAAGACCAGCGCCTTTAGAAATATCACGTGTACCAAGGTTGGTGGTCATGATGATGACGGTATTCTTAAAATCTACCAGGCGGCCTTGCGCATCTGTAAGGTGCCCATCTTCAAGAACTTGAAGCAATGAGTTGAAAATATCTGGGTGTGCCTTTTCGATTTCATCGAAAAGGACAACAGAGAATGGTCGACGACGTACTTTCTCTGTGAGTTGACCGCCCTCGTCGTAACCAACATATCCGGGAGGTGCCCCAAAGAGTCGTGATGCAGTGTGACGTTCGGAATATTCGGACATATCAAGTTGGATCAGCGCATCTGCATCGCCAAACAAAAATGCCGCAAGAGTGCGCGATAGTTCGGTCTTACCGACACCAGAAGGACCGGCAAAGATAAATGAGCCGCCCGGACGACGTGGATCTTTAAGACCTGCACGGGTACGACGGATCGCTTGAGAAAGCGCTTTAATCGCTTGATCTTGGCCGATGACACGACGATGAAGTTCGTCTTCCATGCGGAGCAAACGAGCTGTCTCTTCCTCGGTCAACTTAAAGACTGGAATACCTGTAGCGGTTGAGAGAACTTCAGCAATGAGTTCTTCATCAACTTCAGTAACGACATCGAGGTCGCCGGCTTTCCATGTCTTTTCACGCTCAGCCCTTTCGTTCATCAAATTCTTTTCAGTATCGCGAAGGGAGGCAGCTTTTTCGAAATCCTGACCATCAATAGCGGATTCTTTTTCGCGGCGAACATTGGCGATTTTCTCGTCAAATTCGCGTAGCTCCGGTGGCGCGGTCATACGACGGATGCGCAGACGTGAACCGGCCTCATCAATTAAGTCAATCGCTTTATCTGGCAAGAAACGGCCAGAAACATAGCGGTCGGCAAGAGTGGCTGCAGCAACAAGGGCGGCGTCAGAAATTGAAACACGGTGATGTGTCTCGTAACGATCGCGGAGGCCTTTAAGAATTTCGATGGTGTGCGCAAGTGACGGCTCGGCAACTTGAATTGGTTGGAAGCGGCGTTCAAGGGCTGCATCCTTTTCGAGGTGTTTGCGGTATTCATCAAGCGTCGTAGCCCCGATTGTCTGGAGCTCGCCACGGGCCAACATCGGCTTCAAAATGCTGGCGGCGTCAATTGCACCTTCAGCAGCACCAGCGCCAACCAGAGTATGAATTTCATCAATGAAGAGGATGATGTCACCGCGCGTACGGATCTCTTTCAAAACTTTCTTTAACCGCTCTTCGAAATCACCACGGTAACGACTGCCCGCAACGAGGGCGCCCAGATCGAGAGAGTAGATCTGCTTATCCTTTAATGTCTCAGGGATATCACCCCTGACAATTGCTTGGGCAAGGCCTTCAACCACGGCAGTTTTACCGACACCTGGCTCGCCAATCAGAACTGGATTATTTTTAGTCCGACGTGACAACACCTGCATGACGCGTTCAATCTCTTTTTCGCGGCCGATAACCGGATCAAGTTTTCCTTCGCGGGCAGCCTGAGTTAGGTTGCGGCCAAATTGGTCAAGCACGAGCGAAGTTGACGACGTGCCCTCTGCCGGGCCGCCCGCAGTAACTGTTTCTTTACCTTGGTAACCAGAAAGGAGTTGAATAACTTGCTGACGGACGCGTGGGAGATCAGCGCCGAGTTTCATTAAAACTTGGGCAGCAACGCCTTCGCCTTCACGGATAAGACCTAGCAAAATATGCTCGGTGCCGATGTAATTATGGCCCAGCTGTAATGCCTCACGGAGTGAGAGTTCAAGCACTTTCTTAGCACGTGGAGTGAATGGAATATGCCCACTTGGAGCTTGCTGACCTTGGCCAATAATCTCTTCGACCTGTTGGCGTACTGCTTCAAGTGAGATACCAAGGGATTCAAGGGCCTTGGCTGCAACGCCTTCGCCCTCGTGAATCAGTCCAAGGAGGATATGTTCGGTGCCGATGTAATTGTGATTGAGCATCCGTGCTTCTTCTTGAGCTAGCACAACAACGCGCCTGGCTCGGTCGGTAAAGCGCTCAAACATCAATAAACTCCTCTGCTTGTACTCTCTCGCCTGATAAGCCTAATACCAAGCAGGGCTGCACTGCGAGGTGGGGCTTTGGTCCTGCCTTATGGAACACTAGATCTGGGCTATTTATGCCCGCCAAACCGAGCACTTTACAGGATAAATCTACAGAATTTTGACCTAGTTTCGCGTGCTCAAATTCTTACAGAATTTTGAGCATGCGGGTATTTCCCAGAGTATTGGGCTTGACGCTCTCCAAGTCGAGAAATTCTGCAATACCAGTGTCGTATGAGTGAAGTAATTGCGTGTAGACCTCGGAATCAACTGGCGTCCCTTGAATCTCTTCAAAACCGTGCCTGCCAAAGAAATCTGTTTCAAAGGTGAGGCAGAAAATTCGTTTAACGCCAATTTCGCGCGCACGATCTACGATTGCTTCGAGTATGCGATGACCAACACCTTGACCTCGCAAATGCTGCGCCACTGCCACTGTACGAACTTCCGCCAGATCTTCCCAAAGAACATGCAGAGCACCGCAGCCGACAACTTCGCCATCTTCAACAGCAACAGTAAATTCTTGAACGCTTTCGTAGAGCGTGACAGTTTCTTTCGAAAGCAGACGACGTTGCGGGGCATAGGTATCTATTAATTTGCGTATGCCTTTAACATCTGTAGCTTTTGCTGGGCGAATTTCAATCATTTTTAATCAATCTCTGGCTTAACAAGCGGAAAGAGAATTGTTTCGCGGATACCAAGTCCAGTAAGGGCCATCAGTAAGCGATCAACACCCATTCCCAAGCCACCCATAGGTGGCATGCCGAATTCCATTGCGCGTAAGAAATCCTCATCAACGCTCATTGCTTCGAGATCACCCTTTGCGCCAAGGCGAGCCTGCTCGACCAATCGTTCACGTTGAATAACAGGATCGACGAGTTCGGAGTAACCGGTGGCTAATTCGAAACCATCCACATAAAGATCCCATTTCTCTACAACACCAGGGATATCGCGATGTGCTCGGACGAGGGGGGCGTTATCGACGGGATAACCCATCACAAATGTTGGCTCATTGAGTTTGCCAACCGAGATATGCTCAAAAATTTCCTCTGCAAGTTTGCCTGAGATCCAATTGGGATCAATCTTCAACCCAATCTTTCTCGCAATTTTCTTTAACTCATTGTACGGCGTTAACGCAGTAACCGACTCTCCAACGCCCTCAGAAATCGCGTCATAGAGAGAGATCTCCTTCCATGTTCCGCCTAAATCAGATTCGCGTCCATCATGGTGATGAGCAACATGTGATCCATAAATTGCCATCGCTGCATCTTGAACCAGAGCCCGACTCAAGTCAGCAGTTGTGCGCCAATCACCATATGCTTGATAACTCTCAATCATGGCAAATTCTGGTGAATGACTGGAATCAGCGCCTTCGTTACGGAAGTTGCGATTGATTTCAAATACTCGTTCAATTCCACCAACTACGCAACGCTTAAGGAATAGTTCAGGAGCAATGCGTAAGAAAAGTCCCATGTCATATGCATTGCTATGAGTTTTAAAGGGTCGCGCTGCAGCACCACCAGGTTGTACTTGCAACATGGGAGTTTCAACTTCTAAATAGTCGCGTGAGTGAAAAGTTTCGCGTAATGAGCGCATAACAGCTGGGCGCATGCGAGCATTAATGCGAGCTTCAGGGCGCACAATCAAATCCACGTAACGCATCCGGACGCGAGTTTCCTCAGACATCGGCTTGTAATCGTTAGGTAGGGGGCGTAATGATTTTGCAGCTAAGGCCCAATCATTGGCAAGAATAGAAAGTTCACCACGTTTGGAGGTGATAACTTCGCCAGTCACGCTGACGATGTCACCCAGATCGATATCGCTCTTCCATGAATCAAGTAATATCTCACCAACTTTGTCAAGTGAGAACATGGCCTGTAATTCCGTGCCATCGCCTTCACGCAAGGTTGCAAAACATAATTTGCCTGTATCGCGCTTAAAAATAATCCGCCCAGTAACGCTTTCGATATCGCCGGTTGCGACATCAATTGCAAGATCAGCATACTTAGTACGAATCTGTTTAAGAGTTGCGGTACGTGGAACTGCTACTGGATACGGTTCAACACCTTGCTCAATAAGCGCGCTCCGCTTATCACGGCGGATACGCAATTGCTCTGGAACATCGTCTTCAGTTTCAATAATCGGGTTCTCAGCCATAATGTAGTGAGTCTACCGATTAGGCATTTTTCTCGTGAATCAGACGCAAACCAATTAGGGTCAGATCGGGTTCGTGATGATTGATGGTTTCAGCAATTCCCAGCACTAGTGGAGCAAGTCCCCCTGTGGCAATTACGGTTGGTTGGCCCGGATAAGACTGGTGTAGTTCAGTAGTAATTCGGTTGACGAGACCATCAACTTGGCCCGCAAATCCATAGATCGTGCCAGATTGCAGCGCTTCAACCGTGTTCTTCCCAATCACTGAACGTGGGCGCACCAACTCCACTTTCCTCAGTTGGGCCGCGCGAGCCGCAAGGGCATCAACGGAGATTTCGATACCAGGTGCCAACGCCCCGCCCAGAAATTCACCCTTGGGAGAGACGACGTCGAAACTTGTTGAGGTACCAAAATCAACAACAATTGCAGGGCCGTTGGGGTACAAGGTATGTGCCGCCAAAGTATTAACGATTCGATCGGCGCCAATTTCCTTTGGATTATCAACCAACAATGGCACGCCAGTCTTAATCCCAGGTTCAACAATCGTGATTCGAATATCTTGGAAATAGTCGTTGATCATGGTGCGAAGTTCGCGCAAGATGGCCGGAACAGTGGAACAAACTGCCAGAGCGGTGACCTCATAATCCATAGTTAGCGCTCTAAACTGCAACCACAATTCGTCAGCAGTATTGCGCGGATCGGTCTTTACTCGCCATGATCGAACTAATTTCTTGTCGGCAAATACACCTAGGACAGTATTGGTATTTCCCACATCAATAGTAAGTAACATTTAGATCTCCGCCTTTAGGTCAAGTCCGATATCCAAAATTGGTGCCGAATGTGTAAGTGCGCCAACTGCTAAGTAATCAACGCCAGTAGCCGCATAAGCTCTGGCATTTTCCAGTGATAAACCGCCAGATGCCTCTAACTTGATTCTCCCTTGAATAATCCCAACAGCCTCTCGGCACTGATCGATACTCATATTGTCCAGCAGAATGAGATCTGGGTTGAACACAATGATTTCTTTCAATTGCTCTAAAGTATCTACTTCGACTTCTATCTCAATGGCTGGGTAACGCGATCGCGCGCATTTGAAAGCTTCAACAACACCGCCAGCAGCCGCAATGTGATTATCTTTGATCAAAACTGATTCACTAAGTGACATTCGATGATTTGTGCCACCCCCAATACGTACGGCATATTTTTCCAATTGACGCATACCTGGCGTTGTTTTACGAGTATCGCGGATCTCAGTTCTGTATTGGGAAATTTCATCAACCCAAGTGCGAGTTAATGTTGCAATCCCACTAAGGTGACCAAGGAAGTTAAGCGCGGTGCGTTCAGCAAGAAGTAGCGCACGCGTATTTCCACGAGCAGTCAGCAAGACCGTGCCAACTTCAACTCGATGCGCACAATGAATACTCACTTCGATCTCTGTGACACCAACTAATTCCAAGGCGGCTTTGACCACTCCGATACCAGCAACAACTCCAACTGCACGGGTACGGAATTCGCCAATGGATTGGTGTCCAACCGGGATCGAGGCGACAGAAGTGAGGTCTTCGCCACCTTCTAAATCCTCTTTATACGCTCTTAATATAAGTTCAACTACTTGCTCAGGATCCAATGAAACCCCCCGCAAGTCTTGTCGAGTTTGGGAAGAGATCTCCGCAAATTTCATCCAGTCACCGTCACTTCTTGATAATCAGTACTCCAATTTCCTTGCCTGTCTAGCTGCTGCAAAATTCTGCGTAACCACTTATCTGACTCTTGCGGAAAATCTTCGCGCCAATGCGATCCGCGAGTCTCCTCACGCAGCAACGCCGAGCGGACAATTGCCTGAGCTAATTGATAAAGATTGGTTGTTTCCCATGCTTCGACGCACGGCTGGGAACTTAGGTGAGCGCCGATAGCAATCAACTCTTCCTGGGTTGCCATGAGAGAACTCGCTGATCGCAGAACACCAGCTCCACGACTCATACTTGCTTGCAAATCTTTCCGCGCCTTTGGATCAAGTAAGAATGCAGGTTCTTCGACTACAACAGGCTCTGTGAATTCAGGCGTGTTGGCAGCAATATCAGCGGCAATGCGAGCGCTAAATACCAAGCCTTCGAGTAGAGAATTAGATGCAAGACGATTGGCACCATGTACTCCCGAACAAGCCGTCTCACCACATGCATAAAGCCCAGCAACGTTCGTGTGGCCATTGAGATCAACACGGACTCCGCCCGATGCGTAATGCGAAGCAGGAGCAACCGGTATGAGCTCTGCTAGCGGATCGATACCATGTGCCAGACATGATGCGTAAATCGTTGGGAAGCGCTCGATAAATCCATCAATATTTCTCACATCTAACCAGACATGCTCTGCGCCAGTTTCATTCATGTGACGCATAATTGCTTTTGATACAACATCGCGGGGTGCTAATTCAGCCAGCGGATGCACGCCAACCATAAATCGAACACCGTTGTCATCTACTAAATGCGCACCTTCACCGCGGACTGCTTCGCTTATCAGCGGTTGCTGTCCTTGCGAACTATTGCCGAGCCACAAAACTGTGGGATGAAATTGAATGAACTCAACATCTGCAACATGGGCCCCGGCACGGAGTGCAAATGCAACACCATCACCCGTTGAGACTGATGGATTAGTTGTCTGCGCAAATACCTGTCCTAATCCACCAGTTGCAAGAACTACCGCACGTGCCATGGCTTGCCCCACACCATCACGGGTTCCTGCACCAATTACATGTAGCGTGACGCCGCAGACTGCGCCAGAATTATTTTTTAGTGCATCCAAAACAAGAGCGTTCTCAACTACTTCAATTTCAGGGTCATTCCGTACTGCGGCCAGGAGTGCACGTGAGACTTCAGCACCGGTTGCATCACCACCTGCATGCAAAATCCGATTACGCAGATGCCCGCCTTCGCGAGTCAAAGCAATCTCACCAGAGGCTTCTTTATCGAAAATAGCACCCCGCACAATTAACCTCCGTACCGCTTCAGGGCCTTCAGAGACAAGAACTTTCACCGCTGCGAGATCACATAAGCCAGCACCTGCGACAAGAGTGTCTTTCTCATGTTGATCTGGTGAATCACCAGGTCCTAGCGCTGCAGCAATTCCACCTTGCGCCCATTTTGTGGAACCTTCGTCAACACTTGCTTTTGTTACAAGGAGGACTGAAAGACCATAGGTTCTAATTTGCAGAGCAGTTGTAAGGCCAGCAACGCCAGAGCCGACGACAATGACATCGGCTTGCGCGCTCCAACCAGGACTTGGCGCGAGTAGTTTCATCGTGCATCACCAGCCATCCCAGTCATAGGCATATTGTCGATCAAACGGACCCCATTTACCCAACCAGCAACCAGCGCACGCTTGGCAAAGGTCCTATCTGACGCTAGTTCAAAATTACTCTCGTCAATAATTGCAGCGTAGTCGCGATTAAATCCCACTTCGCTAGCCAAGGTTTCATCAAGAGCCTTGCGCATATCCGCGATATTTGTGGCTTGCGATGCATTCGTGAGCGCTCGTGAAATAACAAGAGCCACTTGGCGATCAACTTCATTCAAACGAACATTGCGCGAAGAGATGGCTAAACCATCACTTTCGCGCACCGTTGGCACCGGGATAATCTCAATCCCTAATCCTAGCTCGCGCACCATCTGTTGAATTAAGAAAAGTTGCTGAAAATCTTTCTCTCCAAAGAGCGCCCAATGCGGTTGGACTAAATCAAAGAGGCGTTTTACCACCGTGAGCACCCCGTCAAAATGACCCTTGCGATGTACGCCTTCGTAGATCGCTCCGATTGCACCGGCCGAGATTTGCTCAACAGCACTTGGATAAATCTCGCTTGATTGCGGGAGCCAGAGAATTGTGGCACCGGCGCGCTGGGCAATTTCTATATCGACTTGCGGGGTACGAGGGTATCTCTCTAAGTCATATGGATCATCAAATTGCAATGGGTTGACAAAAACACTGACAACTACCTGATCGCAAAGTTGCCTTGCTTGGCGGATTAAAGTGGCATGACCTTCGTGGAGTGCACCCATAGTCGGGACGAATGCAATTTTTCCCGCACTAATCTTCCGTAAGTCCGCTACCTCTGTACTTATCTGCATTGGCTCCAGTCCTTTCAGGGTACCGGGCTGAGAAGGAAAGATTACTCGGCAGGTGGTAATTGCGCCAAAATCTCACAGATTGGGCCATGAGTTGGCAATACTGCATAAGGATCAATCTCTGCCCAAGGTTCGAGTACGAAGCGACGTTCGTGAGCCTGCGAATGTGGCAAGGTCAATTCTTTATCTTTACTCAACAGTGCACCATAACTAATAAGGTCTAGATCAATGACGCGCGGTCCCCAATGTTGAGTACGCACCCTACCCATACTCTTTTCAACACCTTGCAAAAGATGGAGTAATTCGAGAGCAGGCAATTCGCTATCAATGATGCAGACTGCATTTACATAGTCAGGTTGTGGCGGTCCGCCTACTGGTCGAGTGAGATGAAGGGAGGAAACCGCAATAAGATTAGTTGCTTCCCCAAGCAATGCGATCGCAAGTTCAATTGCCGCTTTTGGATCATCTAAATTTGCACCAAGTGCTACAACTGCTTTCAATGCGTACGCTCAATCGTTACTGCAATATCAAGGACTTCAACATTCACGGGCGCCTGTGGTTTATGGACTGTAACAAGTACTGATTTTAATGGCGGATATTTTGCTAATAGCAAATCGCCAATCTGACCGGCAAGTTTTTCGATAAGAGATACTGGTGGCCTAGAAATCTCAGCAACTACCAAATCACAGACTGCACCGTAATTAATAGTGTCCGTAAGTGCATCACTACGCGATGGGATAGATAAATCCAACTCCAAGACTACATCAACATAAAAATCTTGGCCGTTTTTCTGCTCGTGCTCAAAAACCCCGTGGTAACCAAAGCCGTGAATCCCAGTAAGTTGAATCTGATCCCTCATTAAAATCTCCCTGCAACAGCGATGGCATCCCGATGTGGTTTCACGCTATGGACTCTAACTCCCCATGTACCCCGTTGCGCAAGTAAACTCGTGAGTGCGATGGTTGCGGCTTCTCGCTCATCTGGCGTATCAGCGCCAACGAGTACCCCAAGAAAACGCTTTCGTGAGGCGCCAATCAGGATAGGAAAACCTAAAGTTTCTAGTTTCTCTAGATTGTTCAAGAGCGCCCAATTGTGTTCTGATTCTTTTGCAAAACCTAAACCTGGATCAAGAATGAGATTTTCTGCTGCTATACCAGCGGCGAGTACTGCTTCCACTCTATCGATGAGTTCAGAGATAACCTCTTTCACAACATCGTTATAAAGCGCACGGGCTTGCATATCTTTTGATTCACCACGCGAGTGCATCGCAATATATGGACAAGAAAGAGCCGCAACCATAGGCAACATCTCGCTATCGGATAAACCTGCACTTACATCGTTAATAATTCGGGCTCCCATTTGGATACCCTTTTGCGCAGTCTGTGCCCGCACAGTGTCGATACTGATGATTGCACCAGCCTTGGCTAACGCTTCAATAACTGGCAGAACTCGTCTCTGCTCTTCCTCAAGTGAAACACGCTGCGCACCAGGTCGGGTTGATTCTCCACCGATATCAATAATATCGACGCCTTCTTCCAACATTACAAGACCCCGCTCGATAGCGGTCTCTCTCTTTTCATATTGTCCACCATCGGCAAATGAATCAGGTGTGACATTTAAAATCCCCACGACGATCGTGCGATCGGTCGGTAATCCAAGAGCAGATAATGACATCAGGATTTATCGGTTAGTGATGAGACTCATTGCTTCAGCGCGAGTTGCGGCATCGCGTAATTTCCCACGCACCGCGCTCGTCACCGTCCGAGCCTGTGTTTTACGCACTCCGCGCATTGACATGCAGAGATGTTCGCATTCAAGAATGACAATCACTCCTGCTGGTTCAAGAATTTCAACCAACGCATCAGCAATTTGTGAGGTCATACGCTCTTGCACTTGTGGGCGCCGCGCGAAAAGATCAACCAACCTCGCAATTTTCGATAGCCCTGTAATACGGCCAGATGGAATGTACCCAACGTGCGCCATGCCGTGAAAGGGCGTGAGGTGATGTTCGCAATGCGAGAAGACATCAATATCGCGGATAATGACCAATTCTTCATGTCCGATATCGAAAGTCGTTGTTAAAATCTCCTCTGGGGACTGCCAGAGTCCAGCAAAGTTTTCACCCCAGGCTCGTGCAACACGAGCTGGCGTTTCACGGAGACCATCACGTTCTGGGTCTTCTCCAAGGGCTAGAAGTAATTCTTTTACAGCGCGCTCGGCACGTGCTTGATCATAAGGATGTGCTGCGCGCCCATCCTGCGGACCCATTGATACAGAATTTATATCACTCATTTGTTTTCTTCGATCTCCGTACTTTCTTCACGGGCGCTTCTTCCGTCTTATCGTCTCCATTGCGATTTGCCGGGCGCGTTGGAATGGGGGGAAGTGATGACGGCTTGCGCGTTGGCGAACCAGTCCAAGCCGGACGCGCAGGATAAGGTTTTACCTTTTCAAAGATCTGGGCAATCTCTTCTTTGTTTAAGGTTTCCGTCTCCAATAATTGTAAGACCATTTCATCGAGAATCACACGATTATCAGCCAAGATATCAAAGGCTTCCTGATGGGCATTTTCAATCAGAGTGCGAATCTCTTGGTCTACAACAGCTGCAATACTTTCCGAGAAATCGCGAGTGTGGCCATAGTCGCGACCCATAAATGGTTCAGTAGCATCGGTACCTAACTTGATTGCACCAATTGCTTCGGTCATGCCATATTGCGTAACCATGGCGCGTGCCAAGGCAGTTGCTTTTTCGATGTCGTTGCTAGCGCCAGTTGATGGATCATGGAAGATCAATTCCTCGGCGGCACGGCCGCCAAGTGCGTAAGAGAGTTGATCGAGTAATTGATTGCGGGTGGTTGAGTACTTGTCTTCATCTGGCAAGACCATTGTGTAACCAAGTGTCCGACCACGTGGCATGATCGTAATTTTATGAACAGGATCGGTGTGCGGCAATGCGTGCGCAACAAGAGCGTGACCTGCTTCGTGATACGCGGTAACGCGACGCTCTTCCTCGCTCATTAAACGACTCTTGCGTTGAGGTCCTGCCATGACACGATCAATTGCTTCATCAAGGGAGGAATTAGTAATAACTTTCTTATTTTCACGCGCTGTTAGAAGCGCCGCTTCATTAAGAACGTTTGCTAAATCAGCGCCAGTAAAACCAGGAGTGCGACGAGCATATGCCAAGAGTTCAACATCTTTGCTGATCGGTTTTCCTTTGGCATGCACTTTAAGAATAGCCTCACGCCCCTTAAGATCAGGGCGCTCTACCGGAATCTGTCGATCGAAACGACCAGGACGCAATAAGGCTGGATCTAGAACATCAGGTCGGTTGGTGGCCGCAATTAAAATCACTGAACTATTGCTTTCGAATCCATCCATCTCAACTAGTAATTGATTGAGCGTCTGTTCGCGTTCATCATGTCCACCACCCAGACCTGCACCACGTTGGCGACCAACAGCATCGATTTCGTCAACGAAGACAATTGCAGGAGCATTCTCTCTTGCTTGTTTGAAAAGATCACGAACTCGTGAAGCTCCAACACCTACAAACATTTCTACGAAGTCAGAACCAGAGATTGAGTAGAAAGGGACGCTGGCTTCACCAGCAACCGCACGAGCAAGGAGGGTCTTGCCTGTTCCAGGAGGGCCGTACAAGAGAACGCCCTTGGGAATCTTTGCTCCGAGAGCCACATATTTAGGCGGGTTATCGAGGAAATCTTTGATTTCTCTCAACTCTTCAACCGCCTCTTCGGCGCCAGCAACATCAGCGAACGTAATCTTTGGGACATCGCTGTCTTGCAACTTTGCGCGCGAGCGACCGAATGAAAAAGCACGGGATCCACCCTGGGCTTGGCTCATCATAAAGAAGAAGAGGAAACCAATTATCAAAATTGGTGCAAAAGAGAAGAAGAGTGAGACCAAGAGCGATTGTGTTGCCACCTTTACAGACCAGGAGTGTGGTGGTGGATTGCTTACAAGTGCATCAATCAGTGTTGGTTCCTGACCGGTGATATAGGAAGCCTCAACTTTGGTTGCCCCTTTTATCGTGGATCCAGATTTAAGAATGGCTTGAATCTTCTGCTCTTTATCAATCAGAAGTACGGAGTCAACTTGGTTCTGGGAAATAGCAGCCAAGATCTCTGCTGTCTTTACCTGGGTGTACTGCTTACCAGCACTTGAGATCTGACCAAAAATCGTAACGCCGATAATTGCAGCAATAATCCAGAACAGCGGTCCGCGCAACAAACGCTGGAAACGTGTTTGCGTTTTCTTGCGAGGTTCTTTCTTTTTCTCTGCCATGGTTTAGAGGGTCTCTTCTCTCAAGAGTACATATGTTTGGCGAGGACGCCAACAAATGGGAGGTTGCGGTATTTCTCGTTATAGTCCAAACCATAACCAACTACGAAATCTGGTGGAATGTCGAACCCTACATACTTCACAGGGACATCCACTTTGGCCGCATCGGATTTGCGCAAGATCGCAAGAATTTCAACGCTTTTTGCGCCCCGTGATTCAAGGTTCGATTTCAACCATGAAAGCGTCAGCCCAGAGTCGACGATATCTTCAACGATCAATACTTCGCGCCCTGTAATGTCACGATCTAGATCTTTAAGAATGCGAACAACACCGCTGGACTTGGTGCCAGAGCCATAAGAAGAGACTGCCATCCAGTCCATCTCAACGTTACGTTGCAACGCCCGAGCTAGATCAGCCATCGCCATTACTGCGCCTTTAAGAACACCAACCAATAAAAGATCGCGATCACGATAATCAGAATCAACGCGAGCCGCCAACTCTTTAATCTTTGCTTGTAGGTCTTCTTCGGTAACGATCACTCGTTCAATATCGTCGCCAACTGCTGATAGATTCACGATGCCTC
>CAKKQM010000075.1:49230-51419 GCA_919902125.1 Actinomycetes bacterium
GTAAGAGCGAAAGTCTGCCCGATTTTCGCCAGACCTTCACACCGCCTGGCAGGCTCACCGCTCCTTGACCATGCCAAGCGGTGACCAGAGCCTCAATTGCGCTCACATGGTCGGCGGTAATCGACCCTTGCGGCGCTCCGGCAGCGTAAATCGCCATACGGAGGAGTCGGGTCCGTACCGCTCGAGGCAGTTTCGCCAAAGGATCAACCTCGATCGATTTCCAGTCAATCTTCCCAAATTCCGCATCAGCCCAACCATCCAGAGCATCAGCATCATCGCGAAGTAATTGGGCACTGCGCGCAAGTGCGGCGCTGACACCTGGTCCAATACTTTCTTCTAAGACTGGTAATGCTTTGGTGCGCACGCGCACGCGCAAGAACTGTGGATCGCAGTTATGCGGGTCTTGCCATGCATCCAAATTTACTTCATTGCAAGCAGTCAGAGTTTCTTCACGAGTAATACCTAACAGAGGTCGAATGTATTTTCCATTACGTGCCGCCATGCCCGATAACGATCGAGTACCCGAACCGCGTGCCAAACCTAACAAGACATTTTCGGCTTGGTCATCACGTGTATGACCTAAGAAAATCTTAGTTGCTCCGTGTTCAATACTTGCTTCATCTAGCGCGGCATAACGCGCACGACGTGCTGACGCTTCAACTCCATCTGTAACATCAACATCTATGGTCCGAATTTCCGCTGTGGCGATTCCCATCGAATTTAATTGCGTAATAACTTTTTCTGCCTGGACTCGTGACTCTGTCTGTAATTGATGATCAATTGTCACACCAATTACTTGAAGAGCTAATTTTTCTGCCTCTTTGGCAACTGCATAACTCAGAGCCAGTGAATCAGCGCCTCCAGAACAAGCAACAATAATTCTTTCTCCCGCAGAACAATCGGATAATTCAGCGCGGACGACGTTTCGAATGACCACCATTGCACTACTGGTGGATTCAGACATGGAACAAGACTAGACCCGACCGCCAAATGGCATAAGACCATCAACACTGTAGATGCTGGAGTATTTCAGTCCCGTCTTCGTGGACCGAGCCTCCCACGCCATGCCATCGCCCGCATAGATAGACATGTGATGGATGTTAGCAATCGTGCCATTATACGAATAGAAGAGGAGATCACCTGGCGCGAGCTCTGAGAGCGAAACATGTTTGGTATAGCCTGCATAAAGGGCTGCGTTAAGACGATCCCAATTTGGCCAACCTAAACCGGCAGCTTTATATGCCGCGTAGACAAGTCCAGAACAATCAAAAGAATTTGGCCCTTCTGCGCCCCATACATACGGCTTGCCTGCCAGAACTTGTTTCTTCGCATAGGCAACAGCAGTAAAACGTTGAGCTTCCGTCGTACGAATTGTTGACCGCCCCTTAAAGCCCGAGTCTGGCCAGATTTTCTTCTGGCCAGGGGTTTGTGCAGCTCGTTTAGCTTGGGCCTCTTCGAGAAGTGCCAACTGGCGTTGCTGCTCAAGGGTTATACGTACCTTCTTGGCGCTAGCCAATTCGCGCATTAATTGATCCTGGACTTCCTGCAACTTATCAACTTCTGCTTGTTGAGCATCTTTCGCATCATCAGCAGTTTTCTTGGCTGCCGCAACTTTGTCGGTAGCTTCTTGTTGAGCAACCTTTGCATTATCGGCCTGCCTCTTCGCCACACGTGCAACCACCTCTGCAGCTTTATAACGATCAAGCGCGGTGGAGTTATGCGACCCTAAGTTATCCAACGTAGAAAGTTGATCTACTAAATCTTGCGGACCATTTGAATTGAGCAACGGTTCGATATCCGTAAGACCGCCGCCCATGATGTAGGCATTGACTGCGAGTTTTCCTATTGTGCGATGTGCGCCATCAACGGCTATCGCTGTTTGTTGAGCATGTAGTGCAGCGGCCTGTGCCACACCAACCGCGACAACTAATTCCTTTCGGGCTTGCAAATATTTAGCTCGCGCATTATCTGCTTGCGAAGTGAGTGTTCGGAGAGTCTGACTTGCTTTGGCAAGTTTGGACGCTGCGGTATCGGCTGCTGCGCGCTTTGCTGCTTCGGCTTTTTTGGCAGCTTTAATCTGAGCCAGGGAGGGCTTCGGTGATTTCGCATACGATGGAGTAGAACTCAAGAGCAACCCTAGAATTACCGCAGTAACAAGCACGCGTTTACGACTCAACACCAGACCTCCC
>CAKKQM010000076.1 GCA_919902125.1 Actinomycetes bacterium
AATCACCACCTGGTTCGCAGCTTTCCCTTTCCCGACTTCGTGACCGCCCTGGCCGACTCCGAATTGAAGATGGCACCACGGCAGCGAAAAAATGTTAATACCCAGGCCAGCCGATGAGCATCCTTACGCCAACAGCGGGACCACAAGCCATCTACCGGATCAACCCGGTCGCCAAATTGGCGGCATCCATGGTGATCAGCATCGCGCTAGTGCTGAGCATCGACTGGGTTTCGGCGGCAGTCGCGCTCATGATCGAGGCAGTCTTCTTCCCTTTCGCCGGTCTGAGCCTCAAACGGTTCTTCCTGCGTACTGCGCCAATCTGGATTGCCGCCCTCCTTACTGCGATCACAAGCCTTCTCTACGGTCGCGCCTTGGGCGCAACCCACTTTCAATTCCTCTTAATCCATATTACCGATGGCTCGATCCAACTCGCGATCGCGACATTTCTGCGCGTACTCGCGATCGGGTTACCTGCGGTGGTGCTCTTCGCCACTGTCGACCCGACCGACTTAGCTGACGGCCTTGCCCAAGTGTTAAAACTTCCATCCCGATTCGTCCTGGGCGCCCTTGGCGGACTCCGCCTGGTCGGACTCTTCCTGCAAGACTGGAAGTCGCTCGAATTAGCCAGACGGGCGCGCGGAGTTGCAGATAGAGGTCGCCTCCGTCGGTTCGTAGGACAGGCGTTTGCACTGCTGGTCTTGTCGATCCGACGCGGGAGCAAACTAGCCACTGCGATGGAAGCACGCGGCTTTGGCGGCCCCACCGAACGCACCTGGGCAAGAGAGTCTCGTTTTGCCTGGCCCGAAGTCCTCCTCATTCTCATTGGAACGCTAGTCGCGGTGACAGCAGTAACGGTTTCCGTCGTGACCGGAGATTGGAACTTCATTGGCGGGCAGTAGTCGGCACCGGGATTAAATACTTATCAACCGCCATTTCCAACAATAATCATTGAAGTTGCTAAATAAGATCGCGTGAAACTTTAACTGCTTCAAGACATTCAGCAAATGTTGGAACTTCACCGTTGAATAGAACCTTGGCAGTTTCGTAGCCCTTTTCAGCAGACCCGCGACATTTTGCTTTGGGATCAAAAACGGGACTTTCAGCAAACCCATTCTGTGGTCGGGGAGTAAAACTCCAACCAGCGAGCCGACTGCGTTCGTCTATATCTTTCACAATCTCATTTATTCCACTAGCACCAAATCTAGCCAGCGCCTCCCTTACTCGATGATCTTCAAGTAGGAATTTAATGTCATAGAAATGGCGACCAGCCAACGTCATTTCTTTCTCTGCTGTGATTTCATCGTTTTCGAAACGGGTTGCAATGTTGTGCAACAATGCTAACTTCTCTAAGAGAGTTCTTTCCGGATTTAACACTTGTATATCGAAAGGTTCGAACTCTTCCCAAGTTTCTGACCCTTGATCAAGTTGGTCGGCGGCATATTCAGCAATCATGGACCGCAAGGTATATTTTTGGTGTGGATTGGGACCACCACGCGACCCCATTTCGAGCAACAGATATTCACGTGTACTAGGGTTATTGAAAATTCTAGGATAAAAATACCTAACGTTTCTTTTGACTCCCGTAGTGGATTCCTGAGTAGAGCGCTCTTCCTTTTTAAGCCCGAGATGTTCCCTCGCTCTCTCATCAAAGTTGCGTAAAACCCTATCCCTTGCCCCTTTGCTTGTGTCGGTTGGGAAAACCAATAAAATATCAACGTCCTCAGAAAATCTGTTAATGATATGAAAGATCCGTGACAAACTTGTTCCGCCTTTAAATATGGCAGTCACATTTTCAGAATTATTATTAACCGTGTTAATTACGCCACCGGATGCAATCGACCTAAGCAATTCCGTAACCCAAAAGTCCTTCTCAACAAATGTCTCATCTATCTGTCGGTATTTAGCAACTTGCTGAACCAAAGCAGTTAGAGTTGCGACATCGTCTCTTAGCCGTGGTGCGTCCCCTTTTGCACTCATTTTAAAGTGGGTATTTTTTAGTTGGTAGTAGCATCAGTTTTAATTCCTTCAAACAACTCGCGTAATTGTGACTTGACATTGGGACTGTGCTCACCTTTAACGGCCTTCAAGAGTTTGCTTGGTCTAATCTCTCGGTTTTCAATTCGATCATTCACCGCATTAACTAACCCTTCCCATCCAACTTCGCTTGTGAATTTCCAATCCCGCAGTACTTCAAGAACGGCTATCTCAACATAGTTGAGGTCATAACGGGCAATGTTGTTACGTTTGTGTATGCGAACTCCGCGCAATCCAGTTGGGACAGGGCCGGAAGTCACAAGTTCTGGCATTGCTGGAATTTGTGTGGTCAGATTAAGAGCACGCGCAGCAGATACCCCAGTCGGGCCAATCCCGTTTTTCCCAAGAACCTCAAGAGCCACAATCTCTGCAGAGGGGACTGGAATTCCGTAGCGCGTGCGTTTGCCCTTGTAGTACAAACCACGACGCAAAAAAACAATTTCACCTCGAGCTGCTGCTCTAGATGTGGCACTTTTCGCGGCGCTACGTGTTCCTGGGAGATTTTCGACATACACATAGGAACCCATCGGGAGTTTCTTTAAGAACTCACCTGGGCTTCCTATATCTTTCATTGCCACCTCACTCATGACACCAAACTGTACCGAAAAGGTTGTACACATTCAAGTCTCTGTTTAACGCTGTTATAGAAATTACTTCCCAGCGAGAGAGTCCCTGGATTTAAAGACCAGAACGTGACGAATTACGCAACAGGATAGTTGCGTAATTCCTTCTCTTGTCCTAGATTGAGCGCATGTTAAGCACCTTCATCATCGCCCTACGTGAAGGGCTAGAGGCCGCCCTCATCGTTGGCATCCTTCTGGCCTATCTCACCAAAACCCACCGTTTCCATCTGCGCAAAGCGCTCTGGATCGGCGTCACTCTGGCAGTGACCGTGAGCTTGGCTCTCGGAGCCGTCTTAAGTTTCACATCCCATGAATTGACTCCATATAGCGAAGAAGCTTTTGCCGGAATCATGGCAGTTATTGCTGTTGCCCTTGTGACGTGGATGGTCTTCTGGATGAAGCGCACTGCCCGAAATATGCGCAACGAACTAGAGAACAAAGTTGATCAAGCAACTGGAATGGGCACTCTTGCTATGGCCTCTACCGCATTCGTCGCCGTTGCTCGCGAAGGTCTTGAAACAGCGCTCTTTATTTATGCAAATTTTCGTACAGTTAAAAGTTCATTCGCCCCATCAATTGGGTTAGTCCTCGGTCTTGCCACAGCAATTGGACTAGGTTTTCTCATTTATCGGCGCACAATCTCTTTCAATGTGAGCAAGTTCCTCCAGATTACGGGAGTCGCCCTCATCATTGTTGCGGCGGGCGTTCTGGCTCACGGCATTGGAGATCTGCAAGAGATCGGATGGTTGCCTGGCAGTACAACTCTGGCATGGAATATTGATTCAACGCTCGCACCAGATTCATTGCTGGCAGGCATCCTGGCTGGCTCTATCGGTTTCGCCACAACCACGACCTGGCTCCAGGTTGGTATCTGGGCTCTCTATCTTGCCTCGATTATGTCGTCCTATTTAGCCCCTACAAAGAAGGTTTTGTTTTCTACTACCCACGAGTAACCTTCTAACTAGATAACCCAGATCTAGTAGAAGGAATATCTATGTCGCGATCAGTAGTCCTCGTTGATGCCGTCCGAACTCCCTTTGGAAAAGCAGGGAGCCTCTACGCGGGCACTCGCGCCGATGACTTGATGGTCCGCGCACTCCGTGGGCTGTTGGAACGGAACCCGAAAGTTTCTCCCCAAGATATTGATGACGTGGCCATTGCTGCGGCAACGCAGACCGGTGATCAAGGAATGAATATTGGCCGAAGCGTTGCGCTCTTGGCTGGACTTCCAAATTCCGTACCGGGATATTCCGTTGATCGTTGGTGTGCAGGTGCATTGACTGCTGTAACAACAATTTCTGGGGCTATCGCAATGGGTGCATATGAGATAGCAATTGCTGGCGGAGTTGAACATATGGGAAATCATCCGATTGGCGATGGCATCGATCCCAACCCGCGCTACTTCGCAGAAAAAATTGTTGATGGTGATGCTCTTTCTATGGGCGCCACTGCTGAACGTCTACATGATCGCTTTCCGCATTTGACTAAAGAACGTGCAGATAAATATGCCCTTAATTCTCAGATCAAAACTGCTAAAGCGTACAAAGAAGGCAAGATTCAACGCGATTTAATTCCCGTTGCGACTCGTAGCGTTGAATTTGGTTGGGGTATCGCAACAGTGGATGAGCCACCGCGACCTGCAACCACACTGGAAGGCTTGGCTGGCCTAAAAACTCCCTTTCGCTCCGCTGGTCGCGTCAGCGCAGGAAATTCTTCCGGTCTCAACGATGGTGCAAGCGCAGCACTTCTAGCAAGTGAAGAAAAGGCAGCTGAATTAGGTCTTGGTGTTAAAGCTCGCTTGGTTACCTTCGCATTTGCTGGAGTAGAACCTGAAGTGATGGGTTATGGGCCAATCCCATCGACTCAGAAGGCACTAGCAAAAGCAGGGCTAAAAATTAGCGATATCGGGCTCATTGAAATCAATGAAGCTTTCGCCATACAAGTTCTCACATTCCTCGATCATTTTGGATTCGCCGACGATGATCCACGCGTCAATCTTTATGGTGGAGCAATCGCAGTGGGCCACCCACTTGCATCTTCCGGAGTGCGATTGATGCTCAACCTGGCACGTGGTTTCGAAGAGCGCCCCGAAGTTCGTTACGGAATTACCACCTTGTGTATTGGTCTTGGAATGGGTGGCACTGTCATCTGGGAGAACCCAAACTGGAATGGAGGCAAATAACGATGACCACAATTGATCTTCAACTTCCAGAAGGTGCACCAGAAGAAGTCGTCACCAAAGCCCTTGTCCGCGATATCGATCTCCGCGCATTTGGTTTCAACGGTTCATTAGCACTCATCACACTAGATAACGGTCAGGATCACAATCGCCCTAATACTTTTGGCGTGCAATCTTTGCGAGCGCTTGATAATGCAATCACTGATGCCGTATCACGCAAACCAACGGCGATTGCTATAACCGGCAAACCATTCATCTTCGCTGCTGGTGCCGACCTATCAGCACTTGCATTTATATCCAGTCGCGAACAAGCCCTGACAATCGGAAAACTCGGCCACGATGTATTCCGACGTTTGGGCGAACTCGATATTCCTACCTTCGCATTCATCAATGGTCTTGCCCTTGGTGGTGGCCTTGAAACGGGTCTGCATTGCACCTACCGCACCCTTGCCACCACCGCCTTTACCGCCCTCCCTGAAGTTTTCTTAGGGTTAGTTCCTGGCTGGGGTGGCGCAACGTTATTGCCAAAATTGATCGGCCCTGAACGCGCAGTCCAGGTCATCCTGGTCAATGCCCTAAATAACAACACGATGATGAAAGCTAAAGATGCACTCTCGCTAGGTCTCGTCGATGCAGTGTACGAACCAGCCGATTTCCTCGAGCACTCTATGGCATTTGCGGCCAGTATTTTGAGCGGTGCCAGGAAGATTGAGCGCGTCGATTACACCAACGATCCTGGTTGGGAAAAAGCCTTGGCAACTGGGAAAACTGCGGCCTTAAAAAAATATGGTGGTGCCGAAGTCGAAGCACCTAATCGCGCCCTGCAACTCATCGCCGATGCTCGCACGGCAACACGGACCAGTGGTTTTGATGCGGAAGATCAAGCACTTGCTGACCTGACTATGAGCGATCCGTTACGTGCCTCACTTTACGCTTTTAATTTGATCCAGAAGAAACGGAAGAAAGTTGAAGGCGCACCAAAGCCGACCCTTGCTCGCAAAGTTGCCAAAGTGGGCGTTGTTGGAGCAGGTTTGATGGCTTCGCAATTAGCGCTCATCCTGGTTCGCAACCTCAAATGCCCCGTTGTGATGACCGACCTTGATCAGGCTCGCGTCGATAAAGGTGTCGCGTGGGTCCATAACGAACTCGCAAAATTGGTTGAAAAACAGCGCATGAGCGAAGAAACAGCTCGACGCTTGACTGCGCTAGTAACAGGTTCGGTTGACCAGAGCGTATTTTCTAACGCAGATTTTATCATCGAAGCGATCTTCGAAGAGCTTTCCCTTAAACAGACTCTTTTCAAAAACTTGGAAAAGATTGTGACGCCAGAGTGCGTTCTTGCAACAAATACCTCATCGCTCTCGGTTGAGCGCATGAGCGAAGGACTGGCTCATCCAGAGCGAGTAATTGGTTTCCATTTTTTCAATCCAGTAGCGATCATGCCGCTGCTTGAAGTTGCGCGCACTAGCAAAACTGATGACGCAACCACCGCAACGGCAGTCAGTGTTGGAAAAGAACTCAAGAAGACCATGGTCATTATCAAAGATGCCCCTGGCTTTGTCGTCAATCGGTTACTCACTCGTTTCATGGGTGAGATCACCGACGCCATGGATGAAGGCACACCGGCAGAGGTGGCCGATAACGCCATGCGCAGCGTTGGTTTCCCTATGTCACCCTTTGAATTACTCGGACTCGTTGGACCAGGCGTTGCCCTGCATGTGGCAGAAACCCTCCATGCCAGCCTTGGGTCGCGCTACCGCATCTCTCCTACGATGCAACGCTTAGTCAAAGAAGGTGTGAAGGTTTTCTACATCAAGGGCGATGATGGAAAATTTGTAGTTAATCCAGCTGCACAAATTCTCATTGAAAAGGGCGATAAGCCATCCACGGCAGAGCAAGTTCGTATGCGCGCACTGACTGCACTAGCTCAAGAGGCGCGGATGATGCTGGATGAAGGAGTTGTATCAAGTGCCGCCGAAATTGATCTTTGCATGTTGCTCGGTGCTGGATGGCCGCTGATTCTGGGAGGAATCTTGCCTTACCTTGATAGAGAAGGCGTTAGCGAAGCGGTCTGCGGTCAGCGCTTTCATCTGAAGGGAATTGCATCCCTTCCATAAGCGAACTACTCCATTCCACAACAGAGCGGGTGATGTGTTGTGCCGTGATTCCTAAATCTTCCATGATCTCAGAGCGTTTGGAGTGTTCGATAAAAGTGAGTGGCACACCTATCGAATGAATCGGAATTGCAATTGCCGCATCTCTAAACATCTCCGAAATTGTGCTCGCAATTCCACCATGGCGAATTCCATCTTCCATGACGACAACGCGCTTATAGCCTTCAGCCATATTTACCAGCGCAGCAGGAAGAGGCTTCACCCACCGTGGATCAATTACAGTCACGCCAACACCTTCACGGTGAGCTTGTGCTCCTACTTCGAGCGCAAGATTGGCTAGCGCGCCGATACTAACGAGGAGTACATCTGGACTCTCACCGCGATAGAGCAGATCAATTCCATCTCCTCTTTCAAGAGCTGGAATATCTGGATTTACCGCACCCTTAGGAAAACGAACCAATGAGGGCGCATCGCTAATGGCAATGGCTTCACGTAACGTTTCTCGTAACCGTGCACCATCGCGCGGTGCCGCAACATGCATCGTGGGGATGATTCCAGTCAACGCTAGATCCCAAATGCCGTGATGTGAAGGTCCATCATCTCCAGTAATTCCCGATCGATCCAGAACAAAAGTGACACCAGCTTTGTGGAGTGCAACATCCAAGAGCAACTGGTCAAATGCTCGATTTAAAAAAGTGGAATATAAGGCAACCACTGGATGCATTCCTGTAAAAGCCAGCCCCGCAGCGCTAGTGACGGCATGCTGTTCGGCGATGCCAACATCGATCGTGCGATCAGGAAAGAGATTTTGGAATTCACTTAAGCCAGTTGGGCCGAGCATCGCGGCGGTGATCGCCACAATGTCAGGACGTTCTTTGCCAATCTCCACCAACTCTTGGGCAAAAACTTTGGTCCAACTTGTGCCACCAGTATTAATTGGCACGCCTGTTACAGGGTCAACCAC
>CAKKQM010000077.1 GCA_919902125.1 Actinomycetes bacterium
CCTGGCTCTTGCCACCCTGGCTGCCCGCGGGATGCACGCCTGGATCGCCGGCGAAGTCACTAGCCAAGCCAATCCTCAAGGTGCGACTTTGGAAGGTTCCCACCAAGCACGGTAACCTTCCTCCCTGATTGAACATAGGTAAGGAGGTCACGCTATGGGGCGCGGCCGATCAAAAGCCAAGCAGACCAAAGTTGCTCGCGACCTAAAGTATTCATCGCAAGAGATGGATTTAGATCGTCTGGCAAAAGAGCTTCATGGAGATACAGACCCTACGCAGGATCGTGACGATGACGATCCTTTCGCTGAGGGTAATTACATTCAGCGCGCTTAAATCTCATGCGTCCTACGCCGTACGTTGCATCGCTCCGAGTCTACGAACCGCTTTCTGCATTTGAACCTGCAGATCGTTTGAGGTGGTCGCAACTGGAAGTTACCGACAGTACCAATTGCGACGAACAAACACTTGCACTGCGCCGCATTATTTTTCCCGAGAGCCCAACCCTTCGTCCTGATGGCGCACACATTCTTGAAATTGATGGCGCTCGCTATATTTCGCCGTGGTCCACTGCAACTCGTTGTTGGGCGGCGCTGGAAGATTTTAAATCTTCATTGCCTATATCTGTCAGCTCCTTCTTCTTACCGCAACCCTTGGAAGAGGTAATTACCGCTGGTGCCGATTATGTTGAAAGCAAAGTGCCACACATTTTGACGCAGACGTGGATTATTCCGCCGCGCTGGTTCTCACTCTTTATTCCGCAAGAGCGCGTTCGTGGCCGTGATGCTCAGGGTGCATTTACCGTGATGCGTACATCCATTGCTAATGCCAAAGCGCGTTGTGAAATGGCGCATACCGCGGTGCAGAACGCATTTGGCGTTGGACCAGTCGAAGAAGAGATTGAAGATCTTGGTGATTGGTTGGATATGTTTCATCCGCAATCATTTCTCGAACTAGATTACGGCGGTCTTGCGGGGTATCTTGAAAGATCGCTGCTTAATGTAGGCGAAGAAGGCCTCGACGCTGATACCTCAATTGAAGATGTGTTGACTTCAATCGCGGGTCTTGCCGCAGGCGATGGAGCACTTGCTGGGCGTGGATATGAGCGATTAGTCACGCGTTGGCGCAGAGTCGCCGCCTTTGAGCAAGCGATGTAAGACCCCTCTTGCCACTTCGCTGACAAAGGCGGATACTTCCCGCCATATTGGTGTGAAACGGACATTTGTGGAGGTAAATATATGAGCAGACTTACCGACGCAGAAGTTCTTCTGACCCCAGGTGAGGTTGCCGTGCTCTTCCGAGTTGACCCTAAGACTGTTACTCGCTGGGCAAAGGCTGGGAAGTTAACCTCCATTCGTACGCTGGGCGGCCATCGTCGCTATCGCGAATCTGAGGTAAAAGAACTTCTCCAAGATCACCCTAAGACCGGCAACTAACGTAGCTCTTTAGCAGCGCAACCTTATGCAGTATTCGATAAAACAATTCCTATTACTAGGGGTTGTTACTTTTATTCTGGTGGGCGTATTAACTCCGTTGATGAGAATGATCGCCATTCGAATCGGTGCATTTGATTCCCCGAATATGTCTCGCAAGGTTCAGAAAGAGCCGGTTCCATATTTAGGTGGCGTTGCAATTGCCATTGGAATCGTCATTACTTCTTATGTGGCGCTCCTGTATACAGATTTTTCAGAAAAGACATTTGGTTTAGCAACGTCAGTTTTGCTACCAGCGATTGTAATTTCAACCATGGGGTTAATTGATGATTTGCGAGGACTCCAGCCATGGCCTCGTTTAGCAATGCAGACTTCGACAGCAGCGGTTCTTGCCACAATCTTAATATCAACGCACACCATTGGCACGGCACTCAATAATAGATTACTGGATAGCCTCATCACAATCTTTTGGATTGTCGGTGTTTGCAATTCAATTAACTTTTTTGACAATCTTGATGGAGGTGCATCCGGCACAGTTGCAGTAATTACGCTTTTTCTCTTTTTTATTGCCTATGACCGTCAGCAAATTCTTGTGAGTGCGCTCGCAATTGTGACCGCTGGCGCAACTGCAGGATTCTTGATGTGGAATCGCTTTCCTGCCCGAATCTATATGGGCGATGCCGGTGCACTTTTTCTCGGTATCATCGTTTCAGTGCTCACGATTCGCTTAGATCCCGGCATTGACTCACGCAGTAAATCTCTTGCTATCCCGCTCGCTCTGATGGCGGTCCCAATTATGGATACAACTGTGGCAGTCTGCTCTCGCCTTTTTCGTGGCATTTCGCCCTTCCAAGGCGGACGCGATCACTTATCTCATCGACTCATGCGCGTGGGATTTGGGCGGCAAGGCGCAGCATTCTTGCTCTGGTCACTCGCCGGCGCGTATGGAGCACTCGCTCTCGCGATTTACACCTGGCAAGATTCTTGGGGTTATCCACTTATGGCAGCTGGCGCTCTTAGTTGGATAATTTTTTTGGCACTTTTCTTCGCTATACCTAGCACCGATAACTAAATAACTCCAGGTAGTAACCTGTACCCATGGTTGAAAAGGATAAGAAACTTGCGGATGACGCTCGCGTTAAGTTTTTAGAGGCGCTTGAGAAGAA
>CAKKQM010000078.1 GCA_919902125.1 Actinomycetes bacterium
TCCTGCTTGGTTGCGTACTGGTTGTCCTGCGAACGCGCCCCTCGCGGGTAGAGATCGTCTCATGATTGATCTGCATACTCACACCACGTGTAGTGATGGCACCGATACACCACGAGAATTAGTCAATGCTGCTCTCATTCGCGGACTGACAACAGTGGCGATTACCGATCACGATTCCATCGCTGGCTGGAATGAGGCGACTAATGCGCTACGAGGCGATTTATCTCTAGTTTTAGGCGCTGAAATTTCTTGTCTTACGCAGGCAGGGGTAAGCGTTCATATGCTCGGTTTACTTTTTGACGGCAACAATGAGGATATGGTCCAAATGTTGGAGCAGACTTGCGATGATCGTGTGCCGCGAATGGTCAAGATGATCGAATTGCTCAATGCAGCAGGTATTGATGTCACCATGGCTGATGTTGATGCTGTTAAACCAGCGGGCGCAACACTAGGCAGACCGCATTTGGCTGACGCGTTAGTGGCCCGTGGTTTTATCGCCTCGCGCGATTTAGCATTTCAAGGATTGCTCAATAATGAATCTGAGTTTTATGTCGCACACATGGCACCCACACCTGAAGTTGCAATTGCGCAGATACGAGCTGCCGGGGGAGTCGCCGTAATCGCTCACCCATTTGCTTCCCATCGTGGCGAACTCTTAACTAGTAAAGATTTCATCTCCCTAGTTGCCGCTGGCCTTAACGGAATTGAAGTAGATCACCGCGACCAAAATCCGCTGGAACGGGAGATGTTGCGCGCAATTGCGCATGATTTGGATCTTGTCGTGACGGGCTCAAGCGACTATCACGGGATCGGGAAACTTAATTCATTAGGAGAGAACACCACAGATCCAGGAGAATGGGCACGCCTAGAGGCCATGGCAGATGAGCGGAGGGTGGTGAAACTGTGACACTGGAATCTACCAGCGCGCTTACTTTCGCAATTCAAGCATTCGTGACTATTTTCGTAATTATGGATCCGCCTGGAGCAATTCCAATCTTCCTTGTTTTAGTTGCCGACAAAGATGCAAGGGTTCGCAGGCGCCTAGCCTGGCAAGCGGCAGGCGTCTCCTTCCTCGTGATTGCGACTTTTGCTCTTTTTGGCAGATTTATTCTCAACTATCTCAATGTTTCCATGGCGGCTTTGCAAGCGGCAGGAGGACTTCTTCTTCTCCTAATTTCACTTGAACTTCTTACGGGGCGTGGTGCGGATCCAGCCAAGAGCGAGGATGCCAATATTGCTCTGGTTCCCCTTGGAACACCGCTCTTGGCAGGTCCTGGTGCAATTGTGGCCACCATGGTTTTTGCTCAGCGTGTGCACAGTCCATCGCATGCGATCGGATTGGTTGTAGCGGTTATTGCTGTTCACCTTGCCATTGCAATTGCACTTCTCTCTTCAACAACAATCCTCCGCATCATTCGTGAAGCAGGGGTTACGCTGGTAGCGCGAATTGCAGGCTTGCTTCTTGCTGCTATCGCAGTACAGATGCTGGTCGATGCGATTAAAACATTTTCTGCAACGGGTTGATCTAATTCTTTTCGCTCGCCGTTTCTTTAAATTTCTTATTGCGGATTCGGGTGCGCTCAGTCTTGGGCCTAGTTTGAGTATCCATTTTTGCCCTTGGTTTACCTTTTGTTGCAGGAGAGCGAGTTGGGGTATCCGCTGGTTTTGAAGCTTTAAGTCGTCCGGTGGATCCCACTGGGATACGCATAGAGGTGAAGAGATGGTCTGAGGATGAGTAGGTTTCGACTGGCTCGTCTAGGCCTAGTTTGAGTGATTGGTTAATAAGACTCCATCGGGTCATATCGTCCCAGTCAACGAAGGTAACGCCAATCCCATGTGCACCTGCACGAGCAGTACGACCAATGCGGTGGACATATGTCTTGCCATCTTCTGGACATTGATAATTAATCACGTGTGTGATGCCCTCAATATCAATTCCACGTGCGGCAACATCGGTTGCTACTAAAACATCAGACTTTCCTGCTTTGAAATCCGATAAGGCTCGTTCGCGCGCGCTCTGCCCTAAATCACCATGGATAGCTGCGGCTCTAAAGCCACGCTCCAATAGATCGTCAGCAGTTTTTTGGCAGGTGCGCTTGGTACGGCAGAAGACCATGGTTGGTCCACGGTTTTGGGCTTGCAGAATACGCGCGAGCATTTCAATCTTGTCGAGTGCATGTGCTCGTAGGACATGTTGTTCAACGCGCGATACAACAGCACTCTCATCGTCATTATCCTGCGTGCGGATATGGACTGGTTGGGACATAAATCGCCGGGCAAGGGCGATGATGTCGCCGGGCATCGTTGCAGAGAAGAGCATGGTCTGCTGACGGATTGGTGTACTGGTGAAGATTTTTTCAACATCAGGCAAGAAACCTAGGTCTAACATCTCATCTGCTTCATCGAGTACTAAACGTGCGACTTTATTTAACTTAAGTTGACCTTGACGATATAAATCTAAGAGTCGACCTGGGGTGCCTACAACTATCTCGACCCCAGATTGCAATTGTTCAATCTGTGGCTCGAATGCCTTTCCACCGTAGACAGCGAGCACACGGATTCCGCGAGCGCTAGCCAGCTCTTCAATATCTTTGGCAACTTGGACACAGAGCTCGCGGGTAGGTACGACAACAAGGGCCTGTGGCAGTCCAGCGTTAGCAAAATCTGCCCACTCGGGATCTTGAGGTGCGATCACTCGTTCGACGAGCGGGATGCCAAATGCGAGAGTCTTACCAGTTCCAGTTTTTGCTTGGCCAATCACATCGCCATCGCTCAATGCGATAGGCAGAACCATCTCTTGAATCGCAAAAGGGGATGTAAAACCATGAGCATTGAGCGCTTCAATGGTCGAAGGTCGAAGAGCAAGGTCAGCGAAAGTAATTGTCACGTCAGAGCGTGCCAAAACCGACTCGGCGTTCTGCTTGCTCGCCGATTTCAACAAAGCCAATCTTGTCTGCAGGAACGATTATTTCGCGCCCGCGGACGTCGCTAAGAATGAGGGCTGAGCCAGAGGAGAGCGCGGTTGAAACAGTTTCGCGGATTTCGGCAGTAGTAAGGGGACATTCAAATGCGAGTTCACCTGAAACATTGATAATTGCGATTCGAACCTCTGCCTTGTGATTTCCTGCGGACTTCTTTGCACTCATACCCAAATCCTACCGAGGATTGCTCGTGATTGCCGAATTGCTATTTCTTAGCGCTCATCTGATCTTGGGAAACCTGAAATACCTCTCCAGATTACATTGGCAACGAGATCAGTAGCCTGTTGGCGCGTGAGCTTGCTATCTCTTTCAAGCCAATGCCGAGCCGTTACTTGAGCACTGCCAATCAACCCGACACCGAGAAGCATCGCGGCCTCTTGGGGCAAACCAGTGTCAAGCGAAATCACCGCGCTCACAGCTGCCGCGCAATCGTAAGTCATGCGGTTGAGACGTTCACGGACTGCAGGTTCAACGCTCATATCACTTTCAAAGAGAAGTCGAAATGCTTCTCCTTCGCTATCTATAAAATTAAAATAAGCATCTACCGTGGCGCTCACCCGGTTGGCATTTTCCGGAGTTGAAGCGATCGCTTTTTGAATTTGGAAAACTAAAGAATCAATGTGTATATCAAGCACCGCTAAGTAGAGTTCGAGTTTCGATGGAAAATGTTGGTAGAGAACTGGCTTGCTAACACCGGCGCGATCAGCAATCTCATCCATCGCGGCCGAGTGATAGCCAGCCGCAGTAAAAACTTCCAATGCGGCATTGAGAAGTTGAGCTCTGCGCTCATCGCGAGGCAGGCGCGCCTTGTTATCGGTCCGAGTATCAATTGTGCTCATCGGTCACATCGTAATGGGAAAAGTTCAATTAATGGCAACGGCTATTTCCAATCCAGGCTACGGGTACGGCAGAATGGCGCATATGACCTTATCGCCATACGCAGGTTTTCGGATGCTTCTGGTGCATGCCCATCCTGACGACGAAACCATTAATAATGGCGCGACTATGGCAATGTATGCCGCACTAGGCGCACAAGTTACATTGGTTACCTGTACTTGCGGCGAGGAGGGCGAAGTCCTCGTCCCTGGACTTTCTCATCTAGCCAGTTCAGATAGTGACGGACTGGGGAATCATCGGGTCGCAGAACTGGCTGCAGCTATGAAATCTCTTGGTGTCTCTGATCATCGCTTCCTTGGCAACGAGGTTGTGAAATTTAGGGATAGCGGAATGATGGGTACCGAGCCTAATAACCGAGCTGATGTTTTTTGGCAGGCTGATGTGGATGCCGCCGCCAGACTTCTTGCTGATGTGATTGATGAAGTCAAGCCGCATCTTCTGATTACTTATGACGAAATCGGCGGGTATGGACATCCCGACCACATTCAGGCGCATCGTGTTGCCATGCGCGCAGCAGAGTTATCTACTGCGTGGGATATTCCAAAGATTTACTGGAACGCTTTTCCAAAATCTCTTCTTGCCATTGGGATTGAAGAAATGAAAAAAGTCGGATCTGATTTTTTTGGTGCAGAAAGCGTGGATGATCTTCCCTTCGCTAAAGATGATGCACTTGTAACAGCGGTAGTCGACGGCACTGAATATGTCGATCGCAAAATGGCGGCGATGAAGGCACACGAAACCCAGATCGCCCTGGATGGCCCATTCTTCGCACTCTCCAACAATTTAGGTCTGCAGATCTGGGGTAAAGAGTTTTACTCACTTGTTAAAGGCACCGCTGCTGTTCCGTTTGATAACGATGGCAGAGAGACTGATCTCTTCGCTGGTCTTGCACCATTATGAAATTAATTCGCTCTCTTGCCTACGGAGTAATTTTAGGCGCTGCTGCTGTATTACTTCACAATGCTTATCAACCTTGGGGCTTGGCGTTCTCCCTTCTTGGCACAGGAGTAGGCATTTGGCTTATAGGGCGTGCCTGGGGTTTGCGCCGATACAAATTTTTCGCAGCACTTACATGGTTTGTCGTGATTTTGCGAGCAGGAACTTTGGGTATTGGCAATGAACTTCTGGTTATGGGAAACACGACGGGCAATGCCCTAGTGGTTGGTGGCTTAGTTACTTTGATTGTTGCAGTGAGCGCTAAGGTTTGATTATCAGAACGGTTCAAATCTCATCGAGTTACCAAAAGTTCTTCAAACTCTCCAGACACCGCCAAAGACGTAACCAGGTAAGAGCATCCTCGGCAACGCGGTTTGTGTGCCTCTCTGCAATTCGGTTTATGTCGCGACCGTCCGGTTTCAATCGTTTATTACTCCGAGTAGTGCGAATTTATGCCATAGTTTTCTCGCCTTGATCTTTGCTGGGCTGATTAACGCCACTCCCAATCTTGCTCGGTCGCAGAATCTTTAATAATTAAACCTTCTGCTTCGAGAACACCTCGGAGTCGATCACTCTCTTTCCAATTCTTTTCATTTCTTGCTTTAGCGCGAAGTTTCATAATTTCGGCCAGTTCTGGCGGAAGTTCGCGATTCATCTCTTGACGAGATAAATCCAGGCCAAGTACCTGGTCAGCAAAGAGAAAGGCTCCTACTTTCTCTTCTACCGTGAGTTCAGGGTTCTTTTCGATAACGCGAAGAAGTTGAATGACGCGGGGAGTGTCAAGATCGGAGTTCAAGGCTTGGGTAATTTCATCATTCAATTGAGGGTTTACTTGCGGATTTCCGCTCACCAAATTTCTCCAACGACGGAGCGTGGAGTGCGCTGCAGATATCGCATCCCATGTCAGATCCATCTGGCTGCGGTACCGGTTTTCCAGAAATGTAAGCCTGATTGATAACGGATCAAACCCGCGCGCAATTACATCGCGCAGGAGCACTACATTTCCCGTACTTTTGGACATCTTCCGTCCTTCAAAGAGCAAGTGTTCGCCATGTACCCAGTGGTCCACGGCCTCAGCCCTTGTAATCGAATTTGATTGGGCGCGTTCATTTTCATGATGCGGAAACCGCAGATCGATTCCGCCCACGTGCACGTCTACATGGTTATGTAGAAAGTGGAGGGACATGGCCGAACATTCAATATGCCATCCTGGGAAACCAGGGCCCCATGGTGAATCCCAAATTAATTCATGGCGCTCGCCCGCGGCTTTCCAGAGAGCCCAATCGGCATGGAAGCGTTTACCGCCTTCGTCGGTGTATTCGTAGCGGTGTCCTGGTTTTAGTGCATCTAAACGATTACTGCTGATCTGCCCGTAACCCGCAAATGATTTGGAGTCAAAATAAACGCAACCGTCGCTGCCGATGTACGCATTCTTCTGTGCGATAAGTTGGGCGATCATTTCGTGCATGAGCTCGATGTAATCACTCGCCCGCGGATATTTCTCTGCTGGGCGGATATTGAGTGCTGCTAAGTCGGCGTGAAATCCTGCTTCATATTTGCGCGCGATGGCTAAGGGATCGATTTTTTCTGCGCGCGATGAAGTGAGAATTTTATCCTCGCCGCCAACATCCTCCGCCATATGTCCGACATCAGTAATGTTCTGAATCAGCGTGACTTGCGCCCCGTTGAGTTCTAGAGTTCGGCGGATTAAATCCGAGAGGAGAAATGTGCGCAGATTGCCAACATGAGCCGCGCGGTAAACAGTTGGGCCGCAGCAGTACATACTGATTGATTTGCCAAGAATTGGCAGAACTCTCCGACTCTTGGTGTCATAGAGTTCCAGATCCATTAGCAGGACTCGCTAAGTTGGAGTTTTGGTTGGTAGGTGCGATACAAGTATTTATGGTGCTCCGTGAACCCCAAACGTTGGTAGAGCTTAATTGCAACCACGTTTTTTGTGTCAACCTGTAGAAGCGCTTTGGTGGCGCCTTGCGAATGTGCTTCTTGCAGGATGCGTCGCACCAACTCTCGACCTAGGCCGCGACCCCGATAATCCTCGCGCACAAAGAGTCGATTTAAGGTTGTCCACTTTTCATAATTTGCCCCTCGTCCTACGGCTACGAGGTCTCCATCAATTCGCAGACCAACGTAGATACCTGGAGCGCGTTTCATAATCTCTTTGACGCCGTGATCGTTCTGAACGCTGAGCCATTCATCCGTTGGTGCATCTTCTACTTCCCAGACTCCGTCGCTTTCATCTGCATCAAAGGGGGGTTTTATATCAGTGACCATAACGAGAACCAAAACTTTTTTCTGCCAGCCTTGTAAAGCCAGTGCTTCATCAAGTTCGACATATGTTGGTAGGGGGATATGAAAGACTGGAGTTAATTGTCGTTCTTGATAAAACGCAACAACTTCGTCTATGGCTTCCTGCAATGGCTTTCCAGGATTTCCATAGGGAGGCTCACCTAGCGGAAGAACGGAGTTGGCACGGAAGGTCAATTTTCCGGTGGCCCGCAATAACCAATCGCCCATTCGCACTTGCTCCGCAGCAGGCCAGGCTGCACTTGCTGCCAATTCAATTTCGCGGATGCGCAGCGATAGCGGAGCTCCACGACCGGCCTTCTCGGGCGGTGCGATGATTTCTCGCCAGATAGCAATCTTTTCTGGTGCAAATTGTGCGAGAGATCCATCACGTTTCCTAATCGTGGTCTCAGATTCCAAGATCCCAACAATGTCACGGAAGCCACCTTCAGGATCACGGAGGCGAATTGTCACGCGTTTACCGAGGAGATCTGCTCCGGGTCGATCTGAGATCGCACTCATGGGGTAACGATAATTGGAAACTGGTCAGATTGGAGTGCCAAAATCGCGCGCTCTCATCCGCGTGATTAGAATGACGCTACTGACCCAGATGGAGGTTTGCCGTGACCTATGTGATTGCCCAACCATGTATCGACGTCAAAGATAAAGGGTGCATCGAAGAGTGCCCGGTCGATTGCATTTATGAAGGCAATCGCATGCTCTACATTCAGCCCGATGAGTGCGTGGATTGCGGCGCATGCGAACCCGTCTGTCCGGTCGAAGCGATTTACTACGAAGATGATGTGCCTTCGCAATGGACAGATTACTCCAAAATAAATACTGAATTCTTTGTTGAACTTGGTTCACCTGGCGGTGCGAGCAAAGTTGGTCCAGTCCCCAATGATCATGCTGATGTGGCTGCATTGCCACCGCAGGTTTGAGAAGGATCTCTGCTGAAACTGCCTGATTTCCCCTGGGATGCACTTGTCCCA
>CAKKQM010000079.1 GCA_919902125.1 Actinomycetes bacterium
GATCACACCAAGCGGTGGTTCTTGATCAAGCCACCAGAATGCCAAGATTGCGCTTACTGGGACTTCAAAGAAAACAATGAGGGAAACAACTGCGGGTGAAACTCGCTTTAATGCAGCATTGAACATTGTGTGTCCCAAGATCTGTGCGCCCAGGACTAACCCGCCGACAATCCACCATTGGCGCGCAGAAAAGTGAAAAACATTCATGGAAGAAACCAGCGCCATCGGTAAAGCAGTGAAAGCACAGACGAAATAGGCCACAGTTGTGTAGGTCGTGGTCTCAATAGTTTCTTGCGCCCGTGATCCAGCCATCATGTACAACGCGGCAAGTGCTGCAGAAATCAACGCCGCCAGATCCCCGAGAAATGAACGAAATGAAATATGTAGATCAACTCCAGAGACAAGGAGTACCCCAGAAAAACTAACGACCATGCCTAGCCATGCCCGAGATGGGATATGCCCGCCGGTGAATTTCACGAAAAGAGCTGCAAAAATCGGTTGAAGTGCAGTCAGCGCGGTGCCAGCAGCAACGCTGGTGAGACGCATTGCAAGAAAGAAACCATAGAAATGTAAGGCAAGAAGTACACCAGCAAAAATTGACCATTTCATTCCTGCACGATCGCCCCATTGACGATGGCGAATTGCAAAGGGCGCAGTCAGAATTGCTCCGCCTAGATTGCGCCAGAAGATCAGAGTGGGGACCGGCATCACGCTCATTGCAATCAGAGGGCCCGATGTTCCGATACCAATAATTCCAAGCCCCAATCGGATCAAATCGGGGCGGGCGGGAATCTGCGTATGGCTCGTTATCTGATTTGCTCGTGGAGTCATCGTGGCCATTGGCTAAAACTATCTAGTTGCGACCGCAATTGCCTAAGCGGGCTAGCCGGGTGATAGCCGATACCCTTTGCCTATGAGCGGAAACCAGATTAATCGAGTGTTTCTCGCCCGACTCGCTGGTACTGCGGTCTTTGACCCCAACGGTGATCCAGTCGGAAAGGTGCGAGACGCGGTTGCAACCCTTCGCACTAATGACCAACCACCACGGGTATTGGGTCTGGTAGTAGAGGTACCCCTTCGTCGTCGAGTTTTTGTTCCGATTACGCGGGTTACATCAATTAAAAGTGGCGCCGTCGTGATAACAGGACTTCTCAATATGCGTCGCTTTGATACTCGACCAGGTGAAATTTTGGTGCTCGGAGAATTACTTGATCGATCCGTCACCGTCATTGAAAGTAACGAAGCTGTTCTCGTTGAAGACGTGGGAATGGAACAAAATCGCACGGGTGATTGGTTTATTACACGTGTGCACATCATGCGGCGTGGCCGTGGGTTGCGACGTAAAGGTGCAACCTCCACTGTTGCATGGGAAGAAGTTACCGGCTTTGCACACGTAGAAAAGGATCAAGGAGTTACGAACCTTCTCTCAACTTTAAGCAGTCTTCGCGCGGCTGACTTAGCAGCAGTCCTTCATGGTCTTGCGCCAAAACGCAGAGTTGAGGTTGCCCGGGCTCTTGATGATGAGCGCTTGGCAGATGTGCTGGAAGAGATGGATGAAAGTGCTCGTGTTGAATTACTTGCCGAACTCGAGGGCGAACGTGCTGCGGATGTTCTAGGCGAGATGGATCCTGATGATGCTGCGGATTTGCTCCGTGAAATTGGACACGAACGCGCACAAGCACTTATAGACCTAATGGAACCAGAAGATGCCGAAGATGTCTTACGCCTTATGACCTACGAGGACTACTCAGCTGGCGGCATGATGACAACCGAACCTATTGTCATGACGGCAGATTCAACTGTTGCCGAAGCTATGGCTGCAATACGTCGAAGTGAAATCTCACCAGCCCTTGCTTCGCAGGTTTATGTCTGTCGTCCACCATTAGAGACACCCACTGGCCGCTTCATTGGCATCGTTCACTACCAGCGTCTGCTGCGCGAGCCCCCTGCCACACTCCTAGGTTCAATTGTTGATACCGATACGCAAGCCCTAAATCCGGATGCGTCGCTCAATATTGTTGCGTCATACTTAGCCAGTTATAACTTGCTCTCAGTCCCTGTAGTTGATGCCAATGATCGCCTCCTCGGAGCAATCACCGTTGATGATGTTCTTGATCACCTACTGCCCGAGAATTGGCGCCACGGGCATCATGATTTACCAAATAATGTAATAGACACCCAAATTTAAAAATTTAGACAAAAAGTACGGGAGGCGTAAAAATGGCACGCTCGAACAGGCTAGATACACCGCGCGAGACCCGTCGTACCTTGCGCCCGAATTACGATCCAGAAACATTTGGTCGTCTATCCGAACGCTTTGCGCGCTTCTTAGGTACCGCACGCTTCTTGGTCTATATGACTGTCTTTGTATTTACCTGGGTAAGTTGGAATTTTTTAGCGTCTAGGAATTCTCGCTTCGACGACTATCCCTTCATCTTCTTAACGCTTATTCTTTCTTTGCAAGCCTCATACGCCGCACCGCTCATCTTGCTTGCCCAAAATCGTCAAACCGACCGTGATCGTATCCAATTCAACGAAGACCGTGAGCAAAACGAGCGCAACATTGCAGATACCGAATATCTCACTCGCGAACTTGCAAGTCTTCGAATTACCTTAGGTGAAGTTGCCACACGCGATTATCTGCGAAGTGAACTTGCCGACTCACTCGAGAAAATTTTGAAAGAGTTACGTAGCAAGCCCCAACCGAACACCAAGTAAGGATTTACTGCGCACAATTAATTGTGCGGCTATCGCAGAGATTGCAATTGATGCAGGTGATTCTGGATCGGCTAGAACAACAGGAGTTCCAGCATCTCCACCTGTACGCAACTGCGGACTAAATGGAATCTTTCCTAGTAGTGGGACATCACTGCCTACTAATTCGGATAGACGTTGCGCAGTTGCTTCGCCCCCGCCAGTACCGAAGAGTGAAATCGATCCGCCGCAAGTAGGGCAAGCAAAATCTGACATGTTTTCGATAACACCAATGACATGTTGCTTGATCTGGTGTGCGATTCGACCTGCGCGTTCTGCCACTTCTGCAGCTGCTATTTGTGGCGTCGTTACAACAATAATTTCAGAGGCGGGAACAAGTTGGCCAAGTGAGATTGCAAGATCGCCAGTACCTGGCGGTAAATCAATAAGAAGTAAGTCTAAATCACCCCAATAAGCATCACTTAGTAGTTGCTGGAGTACTCGATGCAAAAGAGGGCCACGATAGGCAATCGCATCGGAACGCTCAGGTTTGAACATCTCCATAGAAACAACTTTTACGCCGAAAGACTCAAGCGGGATAAACATCTGGTCGATGGCAGTAGGGCGCTGACCCATCAAGCCCATCAAGCGCGGAATTGAATGTCCATACACATCAGCATCAAGAATTCCTACGCGCAGACCCCTCTGTGCAGCAGCGAGGGCAAGATTGACTGTTAAAGAAGACTTGCCAACTCCGCCCTTGCCTGATGCGATTCCAATCACTCGGGTCAGTGAGTCAGGCTGAGCAAAGGGGATGAACCTGTCTCGACCATGACTTAGAATTTTTTTGACATTGTTACGTTGCTCCTCTGACATCACGCCAAACTCCAACACGACTCGCGAAACTTCAGGAACATTGGTGACGGCCGTAGTGATATCGGTGCGAAGACGATCTTGCATGGGGCACCCAGAGATCGTAAGCAAAATCTTGATTTGAGCTGCCCCGTCGGAAAATGCAACTGATTCAATCATTCCCAACTCTGGTAGCGGGCGATGGAGTTCAGGATCCTGAACTTGGGCTAGTGCGCCATTAATCCGCTCTATTACGGTCACAGTAAATCTGGGTCAATCTTCGCTACGGGCTTAGTCGATGGCTTGGTCAGAGCGTCGTTCTGTTCAAGCACGCCTGCTAATTGTTTCTTCAGAAAAGTTTTGGGATGTAAATCCGCAGGTTGAAGATCTTCAAAACCAGGTCCAAGGTTCTCGCGTAATTCTTTGGTTGCAGTCTGCGAGATGCGTTGAATATGACGTACCAATGCAGCTGCATCAGATGCGAGCTTAGGTAGACGCTCTGGCCCAACCAAGATCAGGCCAAGAATTGCCAGGCCGATGATCTCGCCAGCACCGATGTCAAAGAACATGGCTCCAGCCTACCCGCTCTGATAATTACCGTGAGGCCACCAAGGTGACGATGACGTCATGCGAGATTTTGTCGCGCAAATATGTTAATTTGACACGATCGCCGATGTTCTTGGCTCGGACCGCAACTATTAGTTCATCTGGGCTATTAATGGTCTTACCATCGAAGTTGATGATTATATCGCCAACTCTCAGGCCCACCTTCATGGCAGAACTGTCTGCCCGGATTCCTGTTGCGGAATTAGCGATCTTGGCACCGAGCCCGCTGTAGGTCATATCCAGTGAGATTCCAATTACTGGGTAAGTGGCTTTGCCTGTCTTTATTAATTGATCTGCAGTCTTACGAGCTTGGTTAATGGGAATAGCGAATCCCAAACCAATAGAACCTGGCTGGCTTCCGTATGAACTTCCCAGAGATGCAATTGCTGAATTCACTCCAATGACCGCTCCAGTTGAATCCACCAGTGGTCCACCGGAATTGCCTGGGTTAATTGCAGCGTCGGTCTGCAAAGCATTAATAAAAGAACTTTCACCGGTGGAACCACCAGCAGTTACTGCTCGGTCCTTCGCGCTAATGATTCCTGTAGTAACCGTGCCAGATAAACCCAGCGGGGAACCTACGGCAATTACCGTATCCCCCACTTGAATTTTATCGCTATCGCCAAATTGCAAGGCAGGAAGATTAGTTGCGGCAATTTTCACGACCGCTAGATCATAGGAAGAATCATGTCCAACTATTGTGGCGCCAATTGTTCTGCCATCATTGAATGTGACAGTAATGGATCCACCAGAAGTTGCGGCGGCTTCAACAACGTGATTATTGGTAAGAATATAGCCAGCACTATCAATAATGAAACCAGATCCAGTTCCACCACCGTTGGCCGTTTTCGTGGAGATTGATACAACTGATGGAAGGACTCGTTGCGCAATACCAGCAACAGAATCCGGCTTACGCTCAATGGAGTTAGATACCGTAACTAAATTCACGCGATGGTTTATCAGTGAACCGACATTTGTAATATTTCCAACGACGCTTCCCACGAGTCCTGCTATCACAGCAAGTGCAAGCGCGGCACCTAATGGGATATATGACCGTTTCGGCCTAGGAGTTGGCTCTGACCACCACGGCTGAGACTGGGGCTCAAACGATTCCATACTCATACTCCTTCAAAAATAAAGTCCTGACTCTAGTCAACTTTGCGATACCGAGAAATTCGTGAGAAAACCCTTGCAACTCTCCTAACGCTTGGTGGCAAGAAGTAAGCCGTCGCCAACGTCAATTAAGGAAGTTATCCAAGTGCCAGTCGCGGCACGGATAGTCTTGCCTGCCTCGCGCAGGGCAATAGTCCGTGAATCTCGTTGAGCGGGATCTGGAACCTTTCCATCACCAAAGAAACTATCGATTACTAAGACGCCTCCGGTACGGAGCATGCGATGGGCGTGGTCAACTGAGAAGCCCAGATCCTCTGGATCGTGGCGCAGTACGACTAAATCATAAGCGCGATCGGTGAGCTTACTCATAACATCCATCACTGGGTTTGCGATGAGACGATACCGCTGCGGGGAGATGTCGGCTTCAGTAAATGCAATACGTGCGATACGTGCATGTTCAACTTCATCGTCAATAGATGTCAACGTTCCACTTTCAATCATTCCGCGTAACAACCAGAGACTACCGACTCCTGAACCGGTGCCAACTTCGACCACCGCTTGAGCGGAGATGAGATGGGCGAGAAAGCGCAAATAAGCACCCGTGCCCGATGATGTATCCCTAGCCCCAACCTCAACCCCGCGCGCGCGTGCCGCCAGCAGCACATCATCTTCCGCAATAAAACCTTCGGCGTAACTATGTACATCAATTTTCATCTAAGCCCCGCAATCCAGTCGATGAGAAGTCGGACTCCAAAACCAGTACCACCCTTGGGGTTCTCGCCAGAATCGCTTTCACTACGAGCAGGTCCTGCAATATCAAGGTGCACCCATTTGCGTTTGCCAACAAAGTGTTCAAGAAACAACGCAGCCGTTACTGATCCAGCAGAAAACTTCGGTTTATCAGCGGTGTGCTTGAGATCGGCGATGGAACTTTGCAAGGCAACTTGGTAATCGTCAATTAGAGGCATATGCCAGACTCGATCACCCGAGGATTCACCATACTCGTGGAGTTTCTTTGCTAATGCAGTATTTCTCGTGTACATCGCAGCATATTGACGACCCAAACCTAATGTGGCAGCACCGGTCAGAGTTGCAATATCGAGAAGATAATCTGGATCCAACTTTAGATCCGCATAAGCCAGACCATCGGCGAGTACGAGGCGACCTTCGGCATCTGTATTAATTACTTCGACAGTCGTACCGTCATAATGCGTGATGACGTCACCGGGACGCTGGGCGGTACTAGATAGCGCGTTTTCAGCACACATAAGAAGAGCGGTGACGCGAACCTTGGGACTGATATCTGGCATTGCGCCTACAACTGCAAGAACTGTTGCAGCGCCAGCCATATCGCTCTTCATGCCAATCATCGTCTCGTATGGACGCTTCAGCGATATCCCACCCGTGTCAAAAGTGATTCCCTTGCCCACCAGTACGACATGTGGCCAATTCTTTGAACCTCGCGGGGTGTAACTGATTTCGACAAAGCGAGGGCCAGGGTGGGGTGATGAATTGCCGACCGCCTGTAAACCACCAAATTCATGTAATTCTTTACCTGCCAGAACTTTGACGGTGATATCGCCCTTCTTCCTCAGCCTCTTTGCTTGCTCTGCCATCCAAGCCGGTGTCTTGATATTTGATGGCGTATGGATTAAGTCCCGTGCTCGACATACTGCTTGCGCCATCGTATTTGCGCGAAGAACCTCTGCTGAGTGAGTATCTGCAACTAAAAACTTTGGTATCTCCGACTTCTTAACCCCACTCTTCTGACTCCATTGGTAAGACCCAAGAATGAGGGCAATTGCGTGTGTTCGCAGCTCCACGCGAGATGTTGCCGCGATACTAAAGAGTGATATTGATTTCCCACGAACTTTCCTGCCAAGGGCGCCACCAGCGATACGAAGATCGGAGAGAGATTGATTGCCAAGCCCCACCAAAATCAAACGTTCGCAATTTTGCGCACCCAATTGGGCGCTAACGGGTATCTCATTGATCTCGCCAGGTTTACCTGTGGCCGAAAAGAAATTCAATTCATCGGCAAGTACCAGATCGAAATGGGCTTCGATTTTACGGACCAAAGATGTTGCAACGGGAAAGGTAAATTCTCCGGATTCAGTCTTACTAAAGCCAATCGCTGTAGCATCAGAGTCAAGGACTGATGCGAGATCCAGTGATCGCGCCTGAACCATCGGAGTAGCCATAGCGCTCACGGTAGCGAAGAGAGAAAGTTTATTTCTTGATTAGCAGCAATGCGGCAGCATGAAGTGCGTTGCCAAGATTTGAAGCCTCTTCCCCATTGAGTTCGACGACCAAACGTCCGCCGCCTTCTAAAGGGATGCGCATGACCAAACTGCGCGCTTCCTTTGTGACCTCCATGGGTCCATCACCAGTTCGAGGTTTCATGGCTGCCATGTTCCGGACTCCTTTTTAAGTTCTCCTGCGGGCCTAGGCCCTTACGGACTCGTGACCCGCACTTGCTAGCGAATGAGACAGAAGTATCTCGCACTTACTGCCTAACCAGGAAATTGGGATTGGCAAGGGCAAAAATCCTACAAATTTAAGCGTGACGTGAGGCGAGCGCGACCTGCGGCGATGAGATGAATGACGGCTTGTTCAGGGACATGGAGCGTCGTGGCAATCTGCGCAGGTGAGAAGTTCTTCAGGTAATGCATGGTCAGAATAACCCGCTCCTCCTCTGGCAAACTGGCAAGCAGTTGCGCCAGAGTTTCTGCGGTCATAGTCGTAAGGCTACCTGTTGCGAGCGCCATGACTGGGCTTCATTCGCCGTTACATACCGCAAGAGCTTCATCAACAGTGCGACACCAGTGAAGCAATTCTCGCTGACCAGGTTTTACAAATCCTTCAACCTCTAAATGATCCAGCAAGTCACGAAGTGGAGTGTAGAGATCGAAAGGATCAAGAATGATGACGGGTTTGTCATGAAATTTAAGAAACCGACCTACCCAAATTTCAAAAAGCTCTTCCAATGTTCCGAGGCCGCCAGGTAATGCAATAAACGCATCGGATTTTTCTTCCATCATCGCTTTACGTTCACGCATTGAACTGACGACGTGAAGCTCATGGCTCTCGTTATCCGCAAACTCGATATCTACCAAAGACTGTGGAATAACACCTATGGTCCGCCCACCGCCAGTACGAACACCGCGTGCGACAGCACCCATCATGGAGATGTGTCCCCCACCGGAAACTAAATCCCAACTGCGCAGACCAATCGCCAGACCAAGGTCGGTGGCAAGTTCAAGGTACTTGCTATGAATGGTTGGTGATGATGAGCAGAAGACCGCGACACGCATCTGCGAAGAATAGAGGCTACCCTTGACCTATGTCGCATCAGAAAACTGGGTCTGCGTCAGGACACGGAATCGCAACGCTCACATTTGATGGTGCCACTCTGGACACTTGGTATCCCGCCCCAACCTTGGGTGAATCCTCACTCGGCGCACCTGATTATCTGAGCGCACTTGTTGGCCGCGATGAAGAGCGCAAGGTGACTCGAGAACTTGTTTTCACCACCATTGACTTGTCAGCGGCCCCAAAAGATCCTAGCGATGCCTACCTCCGCTTACATCTACTCTCGCATCGATTGGTAGCACCGCATGGCCAATCTCTCGATGGGCTCTTTGGAATTCTCAATAATGTGGTCTGGACATCTCAAGGACCATGCGCAGTTGAGGGCTTTGAAGAAACTCGGGCACGTCTTAAAGCCAAGTATGGTCATCTCACTGTTTTTGGAGTGGATAAATTTCCGCGGATGCTCGATTACGTAATTCCCAGTGGTGTACGGATCGCTGATGCTGATCGCGTTCGCCTAGGAGCACATCTGGCACATGGCACCACAGTGATGCATGAGGGTTTTGTAAATTTCAATGCTGGAACGCTCGGAACCTCAATGGTCGAGGGTCGCATCTCCTCCGGAGTTATTGTCGGAGACGGTTCAGATATCGGCGGGGGCGCTTCGATCATGGGCACTCTCAGTGGTGGCGGCAAAGAAGTAATCTCCATCGGTGAAAAATGCCTGCTCGGAGCAAACTCAGGACTTGGAATTTCGCTTGGTAATAATTGCGTGGTTGAAGCGGGTACCTACATCACTGCTGCGGCAAAAATCCGATTACCCGATGGAGAAATTGTTAAGGCTGGCACACTCTCTGGCGCCAGCAATCTACTCTTCCGCCGCAATTCGTTGGATGGAAACTTAGAAGTCGTTCTTCGCACAGGCACGTGGGGCGGACTCAACGCTATTCTGCACGCCAATTGATTTGATATACAACTAAAGCCCTAGAGCCTATGTATGACCGTGGGCGTGGGTCTGGGTGTTGGTGTTGGAGTTGCGTTACTTATCTGCGGACCAAGGAGATCAAACCAGGCCGAGGGTAACTTGACCCTGCTACGGAATGTCTCTCCCATTAGTCGAACTTTCTTTCCAGTGCTAGATCTGCCAACAATTGTTCCAACTGTTCCGCTCGCATGCCGATTCGTGATCTTCATCAACACAACATCGGGTAAACCAAAAGCGCTGGCAACTAGCGCTTGTGAAATGGGGCGTTCCCAATGGAGATACCGCGCATTAAGCAAGGGGTCGGTACTCCAGGGATCAGGAACGCTTGCCGTATAAGGCACTGCGCTGCCCCATGCATCCTGGGCCGATTCCGTCTGGCCTCCAGAGGAGGAAAAAAAATATGCGGCAATCGGAATTGAGTTGTAAAGAATCGCCAATCCAGTCGAATCATCTTGGAAGGTTGAAATTACTGCGTTTTTCCAGAGATGTCCGTACCCACGTTCAATTTCTTTGGAATAACCCACAAAAGCTTGGTCCTGCGAGGCGGAGTAAATATCGCAATCGCAACTGGATTTAGTCTTTCCGACTTTACTTAAAGCAAAACTTCGAGAGGCAATCACTTGCGCCCGCATCGCTTCTAGAGGCCAGGAAGAGGGCATCTCACCTATCCCCCATAAATACTCATCATGCAATCGGAGAGTATTTGTTACTTCTATTCGATAACCAAGTAATGCCGCCTTCACCAACTTCACCTGGATTTGACCATAGCGATACTTGGTGGTTACCCCGCCCTTTTTAACGGAGACAACAGCATCCGCACCTTGCATATATCGTGTCCCAGTCCATCGGATCGTCCACGCTTTCCCGCTGGGTAGCGCTTCCACTCGACCGTTGGCATAAGTGGCACTTGGAAAGATAGCGTTACCGAGCAAGGTGAAATTAAGACTTACCTTTGCTGGAACGTTTTTTTGCGGAACCAAGTCAATGCTCTCTTTGATATCACCGTTGAAAAGTTGAAGTTCTCCCAACTTTGTATCTGTTCTTAGCGAAATCTCCGCAAGTAAGTGGCCTATATTTACACGTAGCAACTGATCATCTTTCACCGGCTCAACCGTTACATCTTTGTAGTAATACTGGATTATCACAGTAGCTGTGTCCCCAGCTAACGCTTGCCCGCGCGCGCCTATCTGACTCATTCCTACTCCATGGCCGTAACCCGAACCTTGGAAAGTGAAACTTAACGGAACATCTTGGCTAGCAAAAGCAGAAGAAGCGGTGGCTAGAAGGGATAGAAGTGCAAGGGATACGGCTCGGTTAAATATCCTCATCGATGACAGCGCTCTTTCTGACATGCAGGAAATCCGCATAAGCGTCAACAACTTCATCTGGCTTGCCGCGTTGAATAAGTTTACCTTTATGCAACCAAGCAACCTCATTGCAAATATCTTTGACGGTACCAAGTGCATGACTCACTAAAATCAATGCACGAGCATCGCTACGTAACTCTTTGATCTTCTCTAAACTCTTTTCTTTGAACCTGGCATCACCAGTGCTTAAGGCTTCATCAACAATCAAGATATCAGGGCGCACTGTGACCGCGACAGAGAATGCCAATCGTGCATACATGCCAGAGGAATATGTGCGCATAGGGGCATCAATTGAATCGCCCAACTCTGCAAAATCCGCGATTTCCTCAAAATGATCTTCGATTTCTTGACGTGACATGCCAGCTGCTAACCCACCTAACCGTACATTTGCCCTGCCAGAGAGTGATGGGCTGAAGCCGACACCGAGAGCTAAGAGAGTGCTGACCTTCCCATAAACCTCGACTCGTCCCTGTGATGGTGGCAAGATTCCAGAAATCACGCGCATCAAAGTTGACTTGCCAGCACCGTTCGCGCCAACTACGCCAAGGACTGATCCATAAGGAACATCCAGCATGATGTCATCGAGAGCGCGAATAACTTGCGTCTGCTTTGTGCCGCGCCCCATGGACTTTAATCGAGATTTTAAAGTTGGGCGACGGTCAATTGTCGTTGTATAGGTCAATCCCAGGTGTTGCACTGAGACTGCGATCTCGCCACTGGTATGTACGGTATTAGACACGGACGGCAAATTCTCTCTCTCGTGATAAAAAGAAATAAGTACCAAAGATAAAAAGAAGTAACGCCCAGGCTGATGCGATGAGCATGCTTGAGAGGTGGGGCTGTTGAGCGTGGACTACGGTTCGAGACCACGAATCTAGAATTGGAAAAAGTGGATTAATCATCTCGATAGTCTGAAGTTTTGGTTTTAAGTCGGAAGCTTCCCAAAGTACTGGTGAGAGATAGAGGAAAGTGCGAGTGAGGTAGGGCAAGAAATTTGCAATGTCGCGGAAATACACATTGATACATGAAATCAAGATCGCAAGTCCGAGAGCAAAGACAATTGTGATTACGACAATAGGAATAGCCCAGAGCAGCTCCCAGCCCACCGGCAAGCCAAGAACTGTGCGGAGTATCGCGAAAATAAGGATCGTTGGAATAAATCGGAAAATAGCAATAACGGTTGCAGATATCGGCAACATAATACGCGGGAATGCTGTATTCAAAATTAGGCGCTGCCCTGAAGTTACAGACTTCACTCCACCGGTCAGCGTGTTTGCTACAAGATAAAAGAGAAAAAGACAGGCTGTTAAGTGGGCGTAACGCACCTTGTCGCTATGTCCACCAATGATGACAATTAATATAAAATAGACCGCAGATAAGAGCAGTGGGTTTAATATCAACCAGATCTGGCCGAAAACTGAGTCATAGTGTTGTTCGTGAAGTTCAGAGCGGGAATACTCGGTAATAAAGGCGCGGCGCTCCCAGAGAGTGCGCCAATACTTCCTCAAAGGTGGCAATCCTTTATGAAAGGGCACAAAAACATCGACAGGGGTCACTGGCTCCACAACGACAGGCTACCGTAGTAACTATCGGTCATTGCCGCCCGGATGCGAGAGTCCGAGGTGAGGTCAAAAATCCCGCGCCCCACGACATATGCATCGTCATCAATATCACCGGAAGCCGTATACGTTCGTAAATGCCACGGCCAATTGCAACTGATGCGGCAATCAAGAAGGTTAGGTAAATCCCGGCTGGGATAAAGAAGAGAGGGGCGAGAAAAGTGCCCAACCCCAAAGAAAAAAGAATTCCTAGTAGCGCAATCGGTGGCGCGAGATAGCGGAGATTGACTGTACCTTGATGATGACGCGTTACCACTCGACGCCATCTGCCATATTCAAAATACTGTTTGGCTAAGGCCGCAAGTGTTGGTCGCGGACGATAAGTAACATGCAATCGTGGATCGAAATAAACAATCCCACCAGCAGCACGCAATCGATAATTGAGTTCCCAATCTTGCGCACGTGTAAATCTCTCGTCAAAGCCGCCCACCGCAAGTAATGCGGCACGCGAAAAACAACCTAAATAGACGGTATCTACGGGTCCGGCGCTGCCACCGGTATGAAAATTGGAAGAACCAACGCCGAATGGACTGCGCATTGCGCAAGCAACTGCGCGCTCAAAAGGTGTAACCCCTTCGGCTCCCATCACTCCACCTACATTTACCGCACCCGTTTTGCCCAAGATTTCAACAGCCAATGTAATGTAATTACGAGGGATCTCTGCATGACCGTCAACTCGGACAATGATGGGATATTTTGATTGAGCAATTGCTAGGTTAAGTCCAGCAGCAGTCCGCCCTGTTGGATTATCAACCAGAATTACTCGCGGGTCTTTGGCTCTTAGTTCTTGCGCAATTTTCTCAGTCTGATCTACTGAAGGACCAAGCGCCAAAATGATTTCAATCTGCCCGAGATAATCCTGAGAAAGAATTGCCTCGGCTGTATGGGCCAGATATAACTCTTCATTAAGCACCGGCAGGATCACTGAAACACCGTCTACCGTGGACTTTCTGACCTCATCTATCGGCGGTGAGGCAGGCAACTGCTCTGATGCTGGAGTCATGACCCCATAACGCTACCGTCCAAGTACGCTCTCCCTGTGAAATCCACGCGCCAGGTTCGGATAGTGACCTCCCTCTCAATCGGAATTGTGCTGGTTTCTGCTTTTTCATGGCTTGGCCTCAGCCATGTCAGTGGCTCACTCAAGCGTATCGATGCATTCGCTGGTTTGAAATCCCGACCAGAGAAGCCATCGAGTGCGATCAATTACTTATTAGTGGGCTCTGACACCCGCGAAGGATTGACTAAGGAAGAGTTAAAAACGCTTCGTGTCGGAAATATCAAGACCGCAGCAGGCAAACGTTCGGACACGATGTTGCTTGTGCATATTAGCAAAGCACGCGATCAGGCAGTAATCATCTCTCTGCCGCGCGATACGCTAGCAACGATTCCTGAACATCTAAGTTCTGATGGAAAAACAATTCCTGCAGCGCAAGCAAAACTAAATGCAGCGTTTAATTGGGGCGATGCCCCGTTGTTAATCCAGACGATTGAATCGATGACAAATTTACGGATCGACCATTACGTAGAAATTAATTTTGCTGGATTTGCACATATGGTGGATGCACTTGGTGGCATCGAAGTATGCACAAAACAAAACATCAATGACCCAAAAAGCCACTTGATCCTCTCCGCGGGCATTCATACTCTCAATGGAATTGAAGCGCTAAAATATGTGCGCACCAGAGATTTTGATGGCATGGGCGACCTTGGCCGTATGCAGCGTCAACAACAATTTATGAGTTCAGTTCTCCGCAAAGCTACGAGTACGGGCGTTCTACTCAACCCAATCAAACTCGTAAACTTCTTTAATGCTGCGATGTCGATGGTGCAGACCGATTCGGCGCTCAATAGCAACGACCTAATCACGTTAGCTAAGCAGATGCGCAATTTATCTTCCAGTAAGGTTCGCACATTGACTGTTCCCCTTTCTAACACGAATTACTTTGTTCCCAATCTTGGCTCGACAGTAAAATGGGATTCAGTTCTTGCTGGTGAACTTTGGCAACGATTAGTAAATGATCAACCCATCATTGATGAAGTGACTCCATCTCCGTCTGCCTCTTCTACAACTAGTGCCGCACCCATGATCATCGACAAATTTAAAACCCGTACTGCCGATGAAAACCCTTGTGGTGCGCTAAAATGAACGAAATACCCGTCCTCATAGAATGAGTCATATGAATCCCGTTCTCTCAGTCATCGGCACTGGCTACCTTGGCGCAACTCATGCCGCTTGCATGTCTTCTTTAGGGTTTACTGTCGTTGGTATCGACACCGACAAGGAAAAAATTGCGCAACTCTCGCGTGGCGAACTACCTTTTTACGAACCAGGTTTAGATGAACTCTTAAAAGTTGAAATTGCGTCAGGGCGCTTAACATTTACTTCCGATTTCTCTACTGCTGCTCAAGCGGATATCCATTTTATCTGCGTGGGAACTCCACAGAAAGCAGATAGTCTGGCAGCGGATCTAACCTATATTGAAGGCGCAGTTGCTGCACTTGTGCCATATCTGAAACCTGGATCTCTTATTGTCGGTAAATCCACGGTGCCCGTTGGTACTGCCAAGAAACTTCTAGACCAACTTGCGATAACTGCCCCGCAAGCAGATTTGGCATGGAACCCAGAGTTTTTGCGAGAAGGTTTTGCTATCGAAGATACTTTGCGCCCCAATCGCCTCGTTGTCGGTGTCACAAATGATCGTGCCGAAGAAATTCTTCGCGAGGTTTACGCACCGTTACTCGCGCTTGGCACTCCTTGGATACGTGCAGACTTGCCAACGGCAGAACTTGTAAAGGTCGCAGCGAATTCATTCCTAGCAACTAAAATTTCCTTTATCAATGCGATGGCGGAAGTGTGCGAAGCAGCGGGCGGGGATGTCACTGTTCTTGCCCAAGCCATTGGATACGACCCTCGCATTGGAAATAAATTTCTGCAAGCTGGTATTGGATTTGGTGGAGGCTGCCTTCCCAAAGATATTCGCGCTTTTATGGCGCGCGCCGAAGAGTTAGGTGCAAGACAAGCCCTTGAGTTCTTACGCGAAATCGATGCAATCAACTTACGTGCTCGCCAACGTGTTATCGGCCTCGTGCGTGCAGAACTCACTCAGGATCTCGGTGCATATAAAATCGCGGTGCTTGGTGCAGCATTTAAACCAGATAGCGATGACGTCCGTGATTCTCCGTCCCTAGATATCGCAGCACAATTACGTGCCGCAGGCGCCTCTGTAACGGTTCATGACCCTAAGGCAATAGTAAATGCCAAGAAACGCTTTCCTGATCTCACCTTTGCTGCGAGCGTAACTGAATGCATTTCTGGTTCGGACTTAGTACTGCACCTGACCGAATGGCGCGAATACCGCGATCTCAATCCTGCAGATCTCATCTCTTTGGTTAAGAATCCAATAATTATCGATGGAAGAAATGCTCTCAATCGTGATCGCTGGATTGCCGCTGGATGGAAATTCCATGCCTTAGGCCGATCCAATGCATGAGCACAGAGATAATTGATCGCCTTCGCGATTAGCTAATTAAAAACCCGTCTTCTGGTTTCGACGAGCTTGGAGATTCTCACCCTTTGCTCTGGCTTCATCGCGGAGCATGGCCATTGCACTGGTAACTTTCGCTGAAATCGCCGGATCTTTAACACCTAAAATTCTGGCAGCGAGCAGCGCTGCATTCTTGGCGTTACCTACCCCCACTGTTGCAACAGGGATACCTGCCGGCATCTGCACAATAGAGAGCAGGGAATCCAAGCCATCGAAAGATTTTAAAGCAATTGGCACTCCAATTACTGGCAACGGCGTCAGTGCTGCAACTATTCCTGGCAGATGCGCCGCCCCGCCAGCAGCAGCGATTATTACTTCAATCCCAGAAGACTTGGCAGATTGCGCAAAATCCATTGTCTCAATGGGCATGCGGTGTGCAGAAAGTACTTGTACGGAATATGTGATACCTAATTCATCTAAAACCTTGGCAGCATCTTCCATGATTGGCCAATCGGAATCAGACCCCATAATTATCGCGACAATTGCTTTACTCATCAATGACTCCGTTCATGTAATCGATGGCGCGTGCATGACCAATCTTGCCTCCCTAGCGTACATCTTTGCGATATTGATGAATTTTGAGCACTGGGATCCCGATTAGTCCGTGTTCAGATGCACGACATCGCCAACCGTCAAGAGTTCTCCAGTTGTCAAAATCAGTGCCCCGCTCGGATCGATTCCAATTGCCGTAGATTCCCGCACAGTTCCAGTCGGCGATTCAACTCGAATCTGCCGACCAATAGTTGCGCTACGCGCTTCATATTCCCGAACCAATCGGACATCTCCAGATTCCCAACGCTCTAGGTAATCTGTAAAATTCTGCAAGATGGCCACTAATAACTCATCACGATTGCATCCACTACATCCTTGCAAATTTAAAGCCGACGCAGTTGAAACAGGAAGTTCGTCCTGGCCTAGATGCACATTGATCCCAATTCCGATAATTACCCCCGCGCCATCTCGGTGATCAATTCGTTCAGAGAGTAGTCCGGCAATCTTTTTTTCGTTCATCAAAATATCGTTAGGCCATTTTAATTTTGGTATGTGATTCACATCCAATCTGCATTGCGATTCGATCGCGGCGCAGACCGCTTGCCCTGCGAGTAATGGTAGCCAGAGCCAATCCGCGCTATCACGGAGTGGTTTTATAAAGAATGAAAATAGGAGCGCAGATTGTGGTGGTGCTACAAAACTTCGATCGAGTCTTCCTCGGCCTGCAGATTGAAACTCAGCGACCAGCACATTGCCATGTCCCGAATTCCCCTCACGAATCTGTACCGCTAAATCATTCTGTGTTGAACCAGTGACATCAACCACGCTTACTCGCCAGTAACTATTATTCAGAGCGGAATTGATGCGCTCGTTATCCAACGGCCTACGTAACATCTCCATGACTAGTACCGTAGGGGTATGAACCGTGATCTGCATACTACTGCGGGAAAAATTCAAGACCTACGTGGCCGATTAGATGAAGCAGTCCATGCTGGGTCAGCGCGTGCAATCGAAAAGCAGCACGCCAAAGGAAAGATGACCGCCCGAGAACGAATTGCAAAACTTGTTGATCAAGATAGTTTTACTGAACTCGATGAATTTGCTCGCCATCGTTCAACCAATTTTGGAATGGAAAATAATCGTCCATACGGTGATGGTGTTGTCATCGGGTACGGAACGATTGATGGTCGCAATGTCGCAATTTATTCCCAAGATTTCACTGTCATGGGCGGGAGCCTCGGAGAAGTCTTCGGGGAAAAAATGGTAAAGATTGCCACGCTCGCGCTCAAGAATGGAATCCCACTCATCGGAATAAGTGATTCGGGCGGTGCACGTATCCAAGAGGGCGTTGCATCGTTAAGCGGTTACGGAAAAATCTTCCGCCTCAACACCCGCTCATCTGGTGTCATCCCTCAGATCTCATTGATTCTTGGTCCCTGCGCTGGTGGAGCAGCCTACTCCCCCGCACTTACGGATTTCACCGTAATGGTGAATGAAACTTCTCATATGTTTATTACGGGCCCTGACGTCATCAAGACAGTTACCGGCGAAGACGTTGGAATGGAAGAACTCGGTGGCGCGCATACTCATAACACACGCACGGGCAATGCACATTACTTGGCAGAAAATGAAGATGACGCTCTGGATTATGTAAAAGCATTGCTCTCTTATTTACCAAGTAACAATGTAGACGGCGCTCCAATCTTGCCTGCAACAGAAACGCTTACGCAAAAAGCAACCGACCAGGCACTTGATTCATTAATTCCTGACAGCCCAAATCAACCATACGACATGAAGGTACTGGTCCGAGCCCTCTTAGATGAATCTGAATTCTTGGAAATACAAGCGCTCTTTGCTCAAAACATTGTTGTTGGTTTTGGTCGTATCGAAGGTCATTCCGTTGGTGTGATCGCCAATCAACCTCAACAGTTGGCCGGAACGCTTGATATCAATTCCAGTGAGAAAGCCGCTCGCTTCTTGCGTTTCTGCGATGCTTTCAGCATTCCTATAATTACTCTCGTTGATGTACCGGGCTTCCTTCCTGGCATCGAACAGGAATGGAACGGCGTCATTCGCCGTGGTGCCAAGTTGTTATACGCCTATGGTGAAGCTTCCGTGCCAATGGTTACGCTTATTACCCGTAAAGCCTACGGCGGTGCATTTATCGTTATGGGATCGAAATATATCGGCGCAGATGTGAACCTAGCTTGGCCTAGTGCGGAAATCGCGGTGATGGGCGCGCAAGGGGCCGTAAATATTCTTTACCGTAAAGAACTCAACGAGGCTGACGATGCTGAAAAGTTGCGCGCTGATCTCATCACCGAATATAACGAAACCTTGGCAAACCCATATCTAGCTGCCGATCGTGGCTTTGTTGATGCAGTCATTGAGCCAAATCAAACGCGCGAATACATCACAAAAGCATTGCGGACTTTGCGTACCAAACGCGATTCGCTCCCGGCTCGCAAACACGGAAATATTCCGCTGTGATCAGATACACAATTACCTCTGGAACACCAACGGCTGAAGAACTTACCGCTCTTGAACAGGCGCTTAAAGACCATGAGCGACCCGAAGTTGCCACCAAAGCAATCAAGAGCGTTTGGGCTGCGCCACAATTACGCATGCCATTGGTGAGGAAAACCTAAATGCCCTCAATCATTCTTGCCTCTGCTTCCCCATCTCGTAAGCGCTTATTGAAAGCTGCTGGTATTTCTGCAAGAGTAATCATCAGCAATGTTGACGAAGATGCAGAAATTTATACAACGATGGCACCAAAAGAAATGGTCATCGCCTTAGCGATTGTAAAAGCGCATACGATCCGCGAACTTGTTACGGAGCCAGCTCTCATAATTGCTTGCGATTCAAATTTTGAATTTGAGGGCGAGTCTTTAGGTAAACCACTTACTGCCCAGGCTGCCAGAGAACGAACAAAAAGGCTTAGCGGAAAATCCGGTTATCTTCACACTGGTCATTGCATCATTGATACCGCCCAAGGAATGGAAATCTCCGATATCGCAACAACTAAAGTAACTTTTTCGGAACTAACGGATGAAGAAATTGAAGACTATGTTGCATCGGGTGAACCACTTGGTGTTGCTGGTGGTTTTACCCTCGATGGCCTCAGTAGCGCTTTTATTCCATCAATCGAAGGTGATTATACGAACGTCATCGGACTCTCTATTCCCCTCTTGCGACGCATGACAACGCAGTTGGGATATAGCTGGCCAGCATTAAAGCACCAACTTACTGGAGCGCAAAAATGAAAAGTGTATTGATTGCCAACCGCGGTGAAATTGCAGTTCGCATTATTCGCGCGTGTAAAGATCATGGTCTCAAAAGCATTGCTGTGTATTCCGATGAGGATCGCAACCTGCTGCATGCCCAAATGGCCGACGAGGCCTACTCACTCAACGGCCTGACCGCTGCGCAAACATATTTGAATATTGAAAAGATCATTGAGGTTGCTAAGTCTTCGGGCGCAGATGCCGTACACCCCGGTTACGGTTTCCTCGCAGAAAATGCCAATTTCGCTCAAGCGGTTGTTGATGCTGGCTTGATATGGATTGGTCCACCACCTGAAGCGATTCGATTGCTCGGTGACAAGGTTTCTGCTCGCAAGATTGCCGCAAAGGTGGGCGCACCACTTGTTGCCGGTACTGCAGATCCCGTCGAAAACCCTGAAGAAGTAATTGCTTTTGCTAAAGAATATGGGCTTCCCGTGGCTATCAAAGCCGCACACGGCGGTGGCGGTCGCGGTCTCAAAATAGCCCGCACAATGGAGGAAATCCCCGAAGCCTTTGCGTCGGCTGTACGTGAAGCAATTGCAGGTTTTGGGCGTGGTGAATGTTTTGTAGAGCGTTATCTCGATCGCCCTCGACACGTAGAAACCCAAGTTCTTGTTGATTCACATGGGCATGCTGTGGTCATCAGTTCGCGGGATTGCTCGTTGCAACGCCGCCACCAAAAATTAGTAGAGGAAGCGCCAGCACCATTCCTGTCTGATGCTCAGAACAAAGAGTTGTATCGCTCGAGTAAAGCGATCATGAAGGAAGCTGGCTACGTCGGCGCTGGTACTTGCGAATTCTTAGTTGGAGTCGATGGCACAATTTCATTCCTTGAGGTAAATACCCGCCTTCAAGTAGAGCATCCAGTAAGCGAAGAGATCACAGGGATTGATCTGGTTCGCGAACAATTCCGCATCGCCATGGGTGAAACTTTAGGTTACGACGACCCAGAGACCCGCGGACATTCCTTAGAGTTCCGCATCAATGGCGAGGATCCTGGCCATTTATTCTTACCAGCGCCAGGTCGAATTACTGAATGGAATCTACCCACGGGCCCGGGCGTGAGAGTTGATGCTGGCTTTAAGAACGGTGACACCATCAGTGGAAATTTCGATTCACTCTTAGCCAAACTGATCATCACCGGTGATAGCCGAGAGCAAGCAATTCATCGAGCACGCCGTGCTCTCGATGAATTTCACGTCGGTGGCTTAGCAACTGCGTTGCCGTTCCATCGCGCAATTGTGCAAGACCCTGCATTTACGGAAAATTTTGCGGTTTACACCAGTTACATTGAAAATGAATTTGTTAATGAAATTCCAGCATTTGTTGCAACCAATCCCCAATCGCAGAGCCTTGCTGCTCCCGAGCATCTCGTCGCTGAAGTCAATGGTCATCGCTTTGAAGTACTCCTTCATGCGCCCGAACCGCTCCATAAGCGCCATCGCGCCAAGAAGAGCATGAGCGGTGCTGTTGCTGGAAGCGGGTTGACCAGCCCAATGCAAGGCACAGTGGTCAAGATAGAAGTTGATGAGGGCGATCTCGTTAAAGTCGGCGATCTTCTCTTCGTTCTGGAAGCGATGAAAATGGAGCAGCCATTAACGGCGCATAAAGCGGGCATCGTTACAAACCTCACGGTGGTAATCGGAGAGAGCGTTTCAAACGGAGCGACGCTCTGTGACATTATTGACACATGAACACTCACAATTCAGAAATCCTTTACCTCGACCCCATCGGAACCGCCGAAACTGCAGCGGCTGAAATCGCCAAGCGCACAGGCGTAGCGCAACATCACATCGCACTTGTAGCGGGATCAGGATGGGTCAGCGCGATTGATGCACTAGGAAAGCCCACTCATGAATTCAATACGGAAGAGATTCCTGGTTTTCTACCTCCAACAGTTGTTGGTCAGTCAGGAAAGATCCGCTCATATGAGTTAATGGGCGAGTCAGGCCCTATTCGAATCCTCATCTTTCTTGGACGCACGCATCTCTATGAAGGCAAAGGCGTGGAACCCGTTGTTCACGGAGTACGTACCGCAGTAAAAGCTGGCTGCAAAGTCATCATCTTGACCAATGCATGCGGGGGAATAAACACCAACTACCAAGTCGGTCAACCAGTTTTGATCCGTGATCATATTTCTCTAACTGCTACAAGCCCGCTTATTGGGGCGGATTTTGTTGACCTCACCGACCTTTACAGCAAGCGCATTCGCGCCATTGTTAAAAACGAAGATAACTCACTAGCAGAAGGTGTCTACGTTCATTGGCGCGGACCAGCGTATGAAACTCCAGCCGAAATCCGCATGATGCGCACGATAGGCGCAGATTTGGTAGGGATGTCCACGGTACCTGAAGCAATCGCCGCACACTCCCTTGGCGCAGAAGTGCTCGGCATCTCTCTGGTTACAAATGCAGCAGCAGGGGTCACTGGCGAAAAACTCAACCACGAAGAAGTTATCGCTGCAGGAAAAGCAGCAGCAGACCGCATGGGTGCACTTCTCGCAAGTGTAATTCCGAAACTACTCTAGGACTATGAAGCCTGAGTTACTGGCGCAGGTCAATGCCTGGATTTTGGATGATCCGGATGCACAAACCGCGGAACAGTTGCGCGAACTTCTTGCTGCGAACAATGAGGCAGAATTAAGTAAACATTTCTCTGGGTTTCTGCAATTTGGTACTGCCGGGCTCCGTGGTCCGATTGGACCTGGCCCATCATCAATGAACCGCGCCGTTGTTGGACGTACGGCCGCTGGGCTAGCTAACTACATGAAGGCCCGTGGACTTAAGAGCATCGTGATTGGCCGTGATGCACGACATGGATCGGAAGATTTCACTCGCGAAACCGCAGAAATCATGAGTGGCGCTGGCATGGAAGTTTTCGTCTTGCCTCGTCCACTACCAACTCCAGTTCTAGCATTTGCAATTACTGAACTCGGTGTTGATGTTGGTGTGATGGTGACGGCTAGCCATAACCCCCGCGAAGATAATGGCTACAAGGTTTACCTTGGTGGCACAGTAGATGGAATTGATTATCGGGCCTCGCAAATCATCTCTCCGGCAGATAGCCAGATATCCCACGAGATTGCATTAATCACATCACTTGCAACTCAGCAGCGTGACACCAAGTGGACTGTGCTTGATGACGCAATTGTTGAGAAATATGTTGTCCGCACTGCTGCATTGGCGACGAAGCCCGGCGATCTCAAAATTGTCTACACCGCACTTCACGGTGTTGGTACTGAAACACTCGAGCGCGTTTTCCATGCAGCAGGATTTACTTCCCCAATCTTGGTACAAGCCCAAGCGCAGCCCGATCCAGATTTTCCAACCGTTGCCTTTCCTAATCCCGAAGAACCTGGCGCTATCGATCTGGCTCTAGAAACTGCGCGCAATTGTGGTGGCGATCTTGTGATCGCCAATGATCCAGATGCCGACCGTTGCGCTGCTGCAATTAAAGATCCAACGCGTGGCTGGCGCATGTTGCGCGGGGATGAACTCGGTGCCCTCTTCGGGGAATACATTGCGGCACACGCCAATGGTGGAATTCTTGCAAACTCCATTGTCTCTTCCTCCATCTTGAAGAAAATTGCAACACACCACAAGATGGAGTTTCGCGAAACTCTCACAGGATTTAAGTGGCTAGCAAAAATCAAGGGACTTACCTTCGGTTACGAAGAAGCGCTAGGTTATTGCGTCGATCCCACATCAGTCAACGATAAGGATGGAATTTCGGCAGCTTTAGTATTGGCGCAAATTGCGAGCGACCTTAAAGCCGAAGGCAAAACTATTCTGGATTTCCTTGATGAGATTTGGTTGCGACATGGCTTTCATGGCACAGAACAGATCTCTCTACGTGTTAATGATCTCTCGCAGATTGCAACGTTATTAAAGAGCCTTCGATCAGACCCTCCAACCGAAATTGCGGGCCGAGAAGTTATATCTATTGATGACTTGATGCAGTCGAAAGATGGCTTGCCGCCCACCGACGGTATTCGTATCTGGCTAGTTGGCGAAATTCGGATCATTATTCGACCCAGTGGAACTGAAGCAAAAGTGAAATGCTATATCGAAGTAATCAGTCATGCGGGTGCAAGCGCTGCACAAGAAGTACTAGATCAGCTAAGAGGACCCCTCACGGCTTTCTTGACTGGCTCCTAAGAAGGTAAGGTAGTGCGGTGAATTACTACGGATTAGTTGATGGCAGCGATGCCTCCCTCCGCAATTTCTTACGGACTCTTTCTGGCGTAGATCAGATCGGCGCAGAATCCCGTGCAGCAATGTTGGCAACACGGAGCATTAAGACCACTGCGAAAAATTGGGCTATTGATCTGGCAATCTCCATGGTTGACCTCACCACGCTTGAGGGTGCCGACACCCCTGGGAAGATCCGCGCTCTGGCCGCCAAAGCAGTTCGGCCCGACCCAACAGATTCGACTGTTCCAAGCGTCGGGGCAGTCTGCGTTTACAACGATATGGTTTCGATTGCGCGCCAACATCTTGATCTCATTGGTGGCGCTCACGTTCGTGTTGCTGCCGTATCGACCGCTTTCCCATCAGGTCGCGCTTCCATGGCTGTAAAAATCCAAGATACGCAAGACGCGATTGATGCCGGCGCTGCTGAAATCGATATGGTCATCGACCGCGGCGCGTTTCTCTCTGGTCGCTACCTAGAGGTTTTCAATGAGATCGTGCAGATTCGTGCCCTCTGCGGCAAGAAGACGCATCTCAAAGTTATTTTAGAAACTGGCGAACTAGTGACATACGACAATGTACGTAAAGCATCATTTCTTGCAATGCTAGCTGGTGCGGATTTCATTAAAACATCTACCGGAAAGGTCTCCCCTGCGGCCACGCCTCCCGTTGTTTTAGTGATGTTGGAAGCAGTACGAGATTTCTATGAAATGACAGACCGTCGAATTGGTGTAAAGCCGGCGGGCGGTATTCGCAATACCAAAGATGCCATCAAGCAACTTGTCCTTGTCAACGAAACTGCTGGTCCGGAATGGCTCAATCCTGGCCTCTTCCGCATCGGTGCCAGCGCACTCTTAAATGATTTACTGATGCAGAGAATGAAAATGCGCGATGGCTATTACCCTAGCCCTACCTACGTGACGATCGATTAAGGCGAGAAGAACAAATGACAACCTTCGAATACGCACCAGCGCTTGAATCGCGATCCATCGTCACGATTAAGCCCGAATACGGACACTTCATCAACGGAGCATTCGTCGATGGAGTAGATCACTTTGCAACAATTAATCCTGCCAACGAGGAAATCCTGAGCCGGATCGCACTAGGCAACGCTGAAGATATTGATCGTGCCGTGGATGCAGCGCGAGTTGCTTATGAAGCGACCTGGTCGAAAATGCCGGGTAAAGAGCGCGGAAAATATCTCTATCGCATCGCACGCATCATGCAAGAGCGCGCCCGCGAATTTGCAGTGCTTGAATCGCTAGACAATGGCAAACCAATCCGCGAATCCCGCGATATTGATATACCACTTGCTGGCGCCCATTTCTTCTATCACGCAGGATGGGCTGACAAATTGGATTATGCGGGGTTGGGTCACGCGCCGCGTCCGCATGGCGTTGCTGGTCAGATCATCCCTTGGAATTTTCCGCTCTTGATGTTGGCATGGAAAATCGCACCAGCCTTAGCAGCGGGCAATACCGTGGTTCTCAAGCCAGCCGAAACCACGCCGCTGACTGCGTTACTTTTTGCGCAAGTCTGCCAACAGGCCGAACTTCCTGCTGGTGTTGTCAATATCGTGACAGGTGACGGTCGTACTGGCAGTGCCCTCGTGGATCATCCAGGAGTAGACAAGATTGCATTTACTGGTTCAACCGATGTTGGCAAAGCAATTGCGCGAGCGATTGCTCCAACAAAAAAGAAGGCAACTTTAGAACTCGGTGGCAAAGGCGCAAATATCGTCTTTGATGATGCACCGATAGATGAAACTGTTGAAGGAATAGTTAACGGAATCTTCTTTAATCAAGGACATGTCTGTTGTGCTGGTTCGCGGTTATTGCTGCAAGAAAACATCGCCGAGGAAGTTCTGGCAAAACTTAAGGTTCGGATGGCGAAGATACGCGTTGGTGATCCGCTAGATAAAAACACCGACCTTGGTGCAATCAACTCTGCAGCCCAATTAGGCAAGATCCGCGAACTTGCAACCTCTGGCGACTCTGAAGGCGCCCAGCGCTGGAGCCCTGCTTGTTCACTACCCAAGAACGGGTTCTGGTTTGCCCCCACAATCTTTACCGGCGTTACGCAAGCCCATCGCATCGCGCGCGAGGAAATCTTCGGTCCCGTTCTCTCTGTCCTTACCTTCCGTACACCGGCCGAAGCCATAGAGAAGGCCAATAACACCCCTTACGGCCTCTCTGCTGGCGTCTGGAGCGAGAAGGGGTCAAGAATTCTCTGGGCCACGCAACAATTGAAAGCCGGCGTTATTTGGGCAAATACCTTTAATAAGTTTGACCCGGCCAGCCCATTTGGCGGATACAAGGAATCTGGATGGGGACGCGAAGGTGGCCGCCATGGCCTGACCGCCTACCTCAAGAGCGCGGAGGCCCAACAATGAATGAGCGTCTTGAAGTGAAGAAAACCTACAAACTCTTTATCGGCGGTGCATTCCCACGGAGTGAATCTGGCCGCACTTATGAAGCTAAAGGACCGGACGGCGCTTTTATTGCCAACTCATCGCTGGCATCGCGCAAGGATCTGCGGGACGCAGTTGTAGCGGCTCGAAATGCTCAGATCAGATGGGCTGGCGCAACGGCTTACAACCGTGGACAGATTCTCTATCGCATCGCCGAAATGCTAGAAGGCCGCCGGGCGCAATTTGCTACAGAGATTGCAGCACTTGATGGAATTTCACTACAGGAGGCTGAGTTAGAAGTTCATACGGCAATTGATCGCTGGGTCTGGTATGCCGGTTGGAGCGACAAGTTAGCTGCGATCAACGGATCGACAAATCCTGTTGCTGGGCCTTTCTACAACTTCACCATTCCAGAGCCCATGGGGGTCATCGGAGCAATCGCACCCGAGAACCAGAGTTTGCTGGGCTTAGTCGATGCAATCGCACCCATCATTGTTTCTGGTAATACCACGGTGGTATTAGCAAGTACTCGTGCGCCGCTGCCGGCTATGACATTCGCTGAAGTTTTAGCGACAAGTGATCTACCTGCAGGTGTTTGCAATATTCTTACCGGGCAAAAAAGTGAACTTGCACCATGGTTTGCCTCACATATGGATATTGATGGTTTAGATATCAGCGGAGTAGATGAATCCTCGCGTTCGGATATCAAAATTGCTGGAGTTGAAAACCTCAAGCGAATTCACGTCTTTGATGGCGCAACTACCCCGCAACGGATCTTTGCCTTTATGGAGGCAAAAACTGTCTGGCACCCGATCGGGGTTTAAGCGTTACTCCGCAGAAATAGCCAAGTAACCAGGCTTTACGATTTCTTCGATAATTGCCAGGCGCTCTTCGAAAGGAATGAAAGCACTCTTGAGTGCGTTAATCGTCACTCGCTGCAGGTCGAGGAAGTTCCAATCAAACGCATCCACCAACTGTTGCATTTCATTACTCATGGAAGTCTGGCTCATCAGACGGTTATCTGTATTAACTGTGATACGGAAGCGGAGTTTGCCGAGTTTGCCAATCGGATGATCCTTGATGGACTTTGCTGCACCTGTCTGAAGATTTGACGTTGGGCACAATTCCAATGGAACTCGTCGATCACGGATATAAGCTGCCAGGCGTCCTAACTTAGGGGTTGCTCCAGTTAAATCAATGTCATCCATGATGTGAACCCCGTGTCCTAAACGCTCAGCACCACAGAGTTGGATTGCTTCCCAGATTGACGGAAGTCCATACGCCTCACCTGCATGGATGGTGAAGTGAGCATTTTCGCGACGTAGATATTCAAAAGTTGATAGTTGGTCACTAGGTGGAAAGCCTTTTTCTGGGCCCGCAATATCAAAGCCAGCAACACCTGCGTCACGGTATTTCACAACCAACTCAGCAACTTCTTGCGAATTCTTGTTCTGACGCATTCCGCAGAGCAGTGAGACGACGCGAATATTACGACCCTCGGACTTGGCTTCAACTTCACCTAAACGGTATCCCTCAAGCGTTGCCTCAACGACATCGGCCATCGTTAACCCTTTTTCAGTAAAGAGTTCAGGAGCGCCGCGGACTTCTGCATAGACCACGCCATCGCGGGCCAAATCAATAACACATTCGCGAGCAACGCGAACTACATCTTCGCGACGTTGCATCACTGCAATTGTGTGGCTAAAAGTTTCTAGATACCGAACCAGTGAACCGGAATCGCAGGATTCGCGAAACCAAGTCGCTAATTCTTCCGGCTTGGTTGTTGGAAGGGCGGTGTATCCAATTTCAGCAGCAATATCGATAATTGTCTGCGGGCGTAGACCACCATCAAGGTGATCATGTAGGAGCGCCTTAGGCAGACGTTTGATCTGCTCAGACGTTGGAATCTTAGTTAGGTCGCTCACGCTTCAATTCTCTCCACAACTAAAGGTAACCGATTTACAGTACCGCCTGCCACAATAATCATGCAGCCTTCCAGGATCTCAAGGGCGCGCGGAAAGCGCTCTGCTTCATCGGTATGAAGCGTCATTAATAGTTGTCCGGAAGAAATCTCATCGCCCGGCTTGGCGTGTAATTCGATACCTGCCCCGGCTTGAACTTTCTCGCCCTGCCTAGATCGCCCCGCACCTAAACGCCAGGCAGCAACGCCAACTTTCATCGCATCCATGCCTACCATCATCCCTGATTGTGTTGCCAGTACCCGATGCTGCTCGCGCGCAATTGGTAGCACGGCATCAGGATCTCCATCTTGTGCGCTAATCATCCTTCGCCACACATCCATCGCGCTGCCATCTTTCAAAGCAACCTCTGGATCTTTGCCAACAATTCCTGCTGCATCAATCATCTCGCGCGCTAGCAGCAGAGTTAACTCAACCACATCGCTAGGTCCACCCCCTGCTAAAACTTCCACTGATTCGCGTACCTCAAGAGCATTGCCTACGGTTAAACCCAGTGGAACATCCATTGCAGTGACAAGAGCGCGTGTCTTTACGCCAGCGCTTTTACCAAGTTCAACCATAGTCCGTGCCAATATTCCGGCTTGCACAGGATCGCTCATAAATGCGCCGTTGCCAGTTTTCACATCAAGAATAAGCGTCGAAGTCCCTTCGGCAATTTTCTTGCTCATGATTGAAGATGCAATTAAAGGAATTGCTTCAATTGTTGCAGTGACATCGCGCAAGGCATAAAGTTTTTTATCAGCAGGGACTAGCCCCGGACCCGCTGCGCAGATGACCGCACCGCAATCGCGCAAGACGTTGAGCATCTCTTCATTGCTTAACTCTGCACGCCAACCAGGGATAGATTCCAATTTATCCAGAGTGCCACCTGTGTGACCAAGTCCGCGTCCTGATAACTGTGGAACCGCGCCGCCACAGGCAGCCACCAATGGTGCCAATGGGAGTGTGATCTTGTCCCCGACCCCCCCGGTGGAATGTTTATCAGCGGTTGGTCGATCAAGAACTGACCACTCCATCCGTTCGCCGCTATTGATCATTGCATTGGTCCAGCGCGAAATTTCGCGAGAGTTCATGCCATTGAGCAAGATTGCCATCAGTAACGCAGACATCTGTTCGTCTGCTACGACTCCACGGGTGTATGCAGAGATAACCCAATCGATCTGCGCATCGCTTAATTCGTTACGATCGCGTTTAGTTGCGATAATTTCAACCGCTGCGAATGGTTCAATCACGGCGTTTAGTCATTTCCTCTGGCCCAAATGCCCAAGGAAGTAATTCAGAGAGCGGACGAACACCAGAATCGGTCATAAGTTGGAGCGAACCACCACCATGCTCAAAGAGGAGTTGCCGGCAACGGCCACATGGCATCAAGGAATTGCCATGCATATCCACGCACGAAAAAGCGATCAAACGCCCACCACCAGTAGCCATCAAACTTGAGACAAGGCCGCACTCCGCACAGAGAGTCAGTCCATAACTGGCATTTTCGACATTGCAACCACGCAAAACGCGACCATCATCGACCAGGGCAGCGGCACCTACCGGAAACTTTGAATACGGCGCATATGCAGTTTTCATTGCCTCAATAGCTTGCGCGTGAAGGTATTCCCAATTAATTTCCATTAGTGACTTTCGCCTCTCTTGTACGGCACGCCATCGGCTGCAGGAGCGCGCACTCGTCCGACGAATCCAGAGACAGCAATGATTGTCGCAATATAAGGAACCATCAACATAAATTCTGATGGGATGGGTGTTCCAGTAATGGAGAGAACGCTCTGCAAATTGTTAGCAAAACCAAAGATCAGTGCTGCCGCAACAGCGCCCAGCGGGCTCCATCGACCAAAGATCAGTGCTGCTAGAGCAATAAAACCTTGACCGGCGGTCATCTGTTTTCCAAAAGTCCCCACCGCCCCGATCGTGAAATATGCTCCGCCTAATCCAGCGATAGCACCTGCCAGTAAGACATTACGGAATCGCACTTTGTTGACGTTTATTCCAACGCTCTCAGCAGCAGTGGGATGTTCTCCCACAGCACGCATACGCAGACCCCATTTGGAACGGAAGAGTCCGACGGTAATCAATGCAACCAAGGCGTACATGAGATACACGATGATCGATTGATTAAATAAGATCGGCCCGAGCAGAGGAATTTTCCATAAAATGGGGATGCGGATCGGATTCAGCGTTGATCCGGAGTTCCAGGTGCTTTGGTAAGGAATGAGTAAGCGTTGGTAAAGGAAGCCGGTAATGCCAATGACAAGAACGTTGAGAACGAAACCAAGAATTACCTGATCAACAGCAAAGCGAATCGCAAAAGTAGCCAACAACAGTGAGACCAAAACGCCCGCTAATGGGGCAATTATCAACCCAAGCCAGTTACGATGAGTAAGGCTTGCCAGAACGCCTGAAGCAAATGCGCCCGCTAGCAACTGTCCTTCGATAGCAATATTGATAACACCAGAGCGTTCGCTAATAATGCCGGCCATTGCTCCAAAAATTAAAGGTATCGATAAGAGTAATCCGCCTTGTAAAAGCCCAGTAAATGGAATGAATTTGCCACTGGCTGCCCAGCAGAGAAATGACATAAAGAAAGTAAAGGAGAAGAGCGCGCTGGCCAACCGGATGGTCTTTCTGGCTCGAAATTGCAGATATGCAAGGAGTGCAGCTAGGAGGGCGACAATGGCAAAACCTAAGGATCCAGTTTTAGAACTTACCGACCATTCATGAAAAGCGACCCACTCTTTATCCATAACAAATCCAAAAGTGACGGTTTCATTCTGTTTTGGAATTATGACAAATGCCAGCAATGCGCCTAGCCCCAAGAAAAACATGGTGGCGATTCCACGGCGACGGCGGCGCTCTGGTGCAGATAAGGAACCGACCTCTCGCTCTCGTTCTGACATCAGCCGTTCCAACCTTTAGAGACGACCGAAGACCCCGTTTTAATATCGCGCAATCTAAAAATATATTTAACCAGCGCTGGTGCAGAGATAAACAAGACGATGAGTGCCTGAATGACCAAAACAATATCAATTGGAGTCTGCGTGTTTGCTTGCATCGTTGAACCACCTGCGCGCAATCCACCAAATAAAATCGCAGCAAAAACTGTACCTATTGGATTTGCTCGACCGAGGAGAGCAACAGTGATTGCGTCAAAACCAAAACTTCCCGCTGCGTCAGTGGTAAGTGCATATTGCGTACCAAGCGTCTGAACTGCACCACCTAACCCTGCAAGTCCTCCGGCTATTGCCATAACTGCCGTGGTGACAAATGGCACCGAAATTCCTGCAGTTCTTGCTGCTGCGGCATTTGCACCGACAGCACGGAAACGGAAACCCCACGTGCTGCGGTTTAAGAGCCACCAGAGAAAGAAAGCGGCACCAAGCGCAATCAAGAGTCCTGCATTGACGCGCAAGTCCTTGCCAAGCAGATGAGGCAGATGAGCCGATTGATTGATCGGTGGCGCGAGTGGATCCAGACGACCTGGACGCAAGAAGAGCTCAGTCTTTAGTAACCAGAGAAGAAAGTAGGCGGCAACATAGTTCAGCATGATCGTGACAATTACCTCATGGGCGCCGGTACGTGCTTTTAGTAAACCAACGAGTCCGCCCCAGATAGCAGAGAGAAGAATTGCACCAAGAATTGCAAATAGCACATGCAAAACGGGAGGCAGTTCAAATTTAAAACCAATATAGGAAGCGCCGATTGCACCAAAAATAAATTGACCTTGTGCTCCGATATTAAATAACCCGGCACGGAAAGCGAGTGCCACTGAAAGTCCAGCCAAAATTAATGGTGCAGCAATCACCAATGTTTCCGAGAATGGATAGAAACCACTAATGAAAGAACCATGCGTCATTAAATTTGTATCGAAAAAAGAACCTTGAAAAAGGGCCAAATAAGCCTTCCCAGCCGAACGAAATGCTGCCTTCACAAACTTCCATGGTGAGCCAATCAGAGGCAGAACAAGAGGATCTGATAGGGCGATAAGAATTCCGCCCGAAAGTAAGGCTAGCAAAAACGCCAACGCTGGGAGAGCAACTTTCTGCACTACCGCTGAGCCACGATGCGCCATCTATGCGCTTTTCTTTATATCGGGATGAATACCTGCCATAAGTAGACCTAATTGCTCGCAGGAAGTATCAGGAGGAACTATCGCAATAATCTCACCGCGGTACATCACTGCTATGCGATCGGCCAGTGCAATAACTTCATCTAACTCAGTGCTAAATAGCAAAACAGCACGGCCAGAATCTCTCTCGGCGATGATACGTTCATGAACAAAATCGACCGAACCTACATCAAGGCCACGAGTGGGTTGCGAAGCAACTACTAACTTCACTGGTCTTGAAAGTTCGCGGGCCAGAACAACTTTCTGCTTATTTCCACCAGAGAGGGATGATGCGGGGTCTTGAATGCTCTGCAAGCGAACATCAAATTCTTTCACGCGAAGTTCTGCCTCACGCGCGACGATTGCCGGGGAAAGGACGGGGCCTTTCGCATACGGAGGCAGATCGTGAACATCGAGGATGAGATTTTCAGCAATAGAAAAAGAACCGATTAATCCGTTAAGTTCGCGAGATTCCGGCACAAAGGCAATACCCGACTGGAGGACGTCTCTCACCGAGCTTGAACTGATATCTAGGCCATCAAGCGTAATTGTTCCATCAACGAATTCCTGTAGGCCAACGATTGACTCGGCAAGTTCAGTCTGGCCATTACCTTGCACTCCGGCTACTACGACAATTTCACCGGCACGCACATCAAAACTGACATCTCTTACCAAACGACGTCCTGTAGCGTCATGAATATTAAGGTTCTTCACCGAGAGAATGACAGCGCCAGGATTAGCGGGCCCTTTATCTACCTCAAGCGAGATTGGTCGACCAACCATCAATGAGGCGAGTTCTTCTTGCGAGGCGCTCGGCGACGCGGTACCGACTACTTTGCCACGGCGAATGACAGTGATCTTGTCTGCAGCCTCTTTTACTTCACGTAGTTTATGAGTAATAAAAACAATTGACGTGCCTTTATCGCGCAAATTCTTCATATTCTTCAACAATTCATCAGTCTCTTGCGGTGTTAAAACCGCAGTCGGCTCATCCAGAATAAGGACCTTTGCGTCATAAATGAGTGCGCGGATAATTTCAACGCGTTGTTGGATTCCCACTGGCAGATCTTCAACGATCGCATCAGGATCGACATCAAAATTAAATTCCTTGGAGACTCGGCGGATTTCTTCCTTCGCTGCATCTAAATCCAAGATACCAAATCTCTTTGTTTTCTCATGACCAAGAACAATATTCTCGGCAACGCTAAAGACTGGAATCAACATAAAGTGTTGGTGGACCATACCAATGCCAGCAGCCAACGCGTCACCTGGGCCATTGATAATAGTTTCTTTGCCATCCACCAGAATAGATCCAGAGTCTGGATCTAATAGTCCATAAACAATGTTCATCAACGTTGATTTACCGGCACCATTTTCACCCAAGATGGCATGGATTTCGCCATCACCTACGACAAGGTCGATCCCATCGTTGGCGACTAAAGCGCCAAAACTCTTGGTAATTCCGCGGAGCTCGAGGGACACATGCGGAAATCTACAGGTAAATACTTATAACTCAAAAAGCAAAAAACGGAGCGAGTTGAAAATTTTCAACTCGCTCCGTTTAATGAAACTACCGCTAAGTTTATTAGACTTTTAGCGCGCCAGACTTGATCTTTTTGGCGATTGCGCGGATTTCATTCTGCAACTTGGCAGGAACTTTCTTGGCCAAATCGTGGTAGGGGCCCAGAACGGTTCCCTTATTTGCCAAAGTGCCCATATAACCAGTTCCGGAGAACTTGCCTGCGGCGGTTTCTTTAATGGCAGCAGCTACGGAATTGTCAACACGTTTAATAACCGATGAGAGCAATACCGAGCGGTACTGAGGGACAACCTTAAAACCATCTGAATCTACCCAGATAGTTACTGATTTCTTATCCTTCAAAGACTGCCCTGCAGTAGCAGCACCAAGACCACCAGCAACCGGAAAGATCACATCTGCGCCCTGTTGTTCAAAACTCTTAGAGACCTGAAGAGCGATGTTCAAACTACTGAAGTCTCCGACGAAGGTACCGTCCTGCTTTACAGTATCCCATCCGAGGACCTTGACAGATTTGCCCTTAACCTTGTTGTAGTAAGCAACACCCTTGGCATAACCATTCATAAAAATGGTAACGCTTGGGAATGCCATTCCACCATAAGTAGCAACTTTGCCAGTCTTTGAATAACCAGCGGCAAGGTATCCAGCTAAGAAAGATGACTGATCGGTAGCAAACTCAAGTGCCTTAACATTTGCAACCTTTGTGCCTGGCCATTGATCGCCCTTTGGACCATGATCTAGTCCACCATCATCAACGATGGCGTAATTGATCTTTGGATTTAACTTGGCAGAATCAACAATGGCAGCGCTGATTTGGAAGCCAACACCAATGATGATGGTGCAGCCCTTATCAGCGAACTTTTTAATATTTGGTGCAAAATCAGCGGATGATGCTGCAGGAAGATATTCGACGGCGATCTTCGATGACTTCATTGAATTAGCTCCAAGCCAAGCAGATTCGTTGAATGAATGATCATCCACTCCGCCAGTGTCGAGAGCTAAACAAGCTTTTACTGAAGTTGCAGCGGTGGCTGTTGGGGCCACGATAATGCCAACTGCAAAAGTGGTCGCCGCAAGAACGGCTACGTAACGCAATGACTTCTTCAATGTTCCTCCAAGGGATCCCATGTCTTTCATGGGGAGTTGATTTGACTAAAGCCTAGTAGGAGAGTGCAAAATAAGGGCAAAAAATAAGCGTGACATGGAGGTGCGGAAGGTAACATATAGATAAACCCTCAACCCAAGGTAGATAGTTTTGCCGCTTTCTGCGCTGCGGTATTTATCGCCTTGCTGAATTTGGCCACCGTGCCAGACCAGAGTGAGAACTCAATTCCCCCACCTGTAATTCCATATCGGTGACCGCAAATACCCAGGACAGGATCAAGCAGATCCGTGAGTGATCGGCCAGCGACCGCTTCGCCGATAACGTTGACAACGGCTCTGTCCACGCGCTTCACCACTGAGGCGAGAATGTATTTCCTCGCACTGGCAGCCAGAGTTACATATTGATCTGGTTCAACTCCTATTAAGCCAACTTTCTTTCCATTCTTATTCGCACCCACAACAACGTTAAAAACTTCAGAACCCGAACCTGCAGTCGTTAGAAAAATTACGTCGACTCCGCTAGCAATCATCGTCTCTGCAAGAGCACCCCATGAGTCTTCTCCATACTTAGTCACGATGGCAATCTTCTTCTTCGTGGCGCGAGCGCCAGCGATAAATCCAGATTCGTAATCACTACTCTGACTCGAATTTCCAATAAGCCCAATCTTTGCTTTTTTTGAGACGAGCGCTGCGGCAACCCCAGCAAGGTAGCCACCTTGATCCTCAGCGAAAACAAGTGACGCAACATTGAGAAGATCTACCGATGCGTCATTGACAATTGCAAATTGATGATCTGCGTATTCCGTGGCAACTATTTTTACCGCTGGCGCATATGCGCTTCCCACCACTATTACTAGATCGCAACCTTTCTTGACCAATGAACGGATACGTAATTCACGGTCTGCATCTGAACCAATGGTGACTGTCGCATCCACGACAATCGCAGAACGTTTCTTTGCTGTGATAATCCCCGCGGCTACTGCGTCATTGAAGGAATGATCGCCCGGGCCTCCGATGTCATAGGCGACGCAAATAGAAGTTGTGGTGATCGCTTGTGCGCTTGGGGCAAGAGTTGTGCTCAACAATGCAATCACAACCCCGAAAAAGAGAGTCAGGCGTCTCATCGTTGAACTAATCCTAAGTTGCGATAGGCCTCACTCAGAGTCTTTTCGGCTACCAGAGCCGCCTTATCTGCTCCTTGATGTAATAGCGCAAGCAGACCTGATTCATCTTCCAATATTTCCAGCGCCCGCTGACGGATCGGGCGGAAATACTCAACGACAACTTCCGCAACCACTGCCTTGAAGTCGCCATAACCCTTGCCTGCGAATTCAGACTCGAGTTCAGCAATCGATCGTCCCGACAGTACTGAATGAATGGTAAGGAGATTGCTAATTCCAGGTTTTTCTTTTTCATCAAAGCGCACTTCGCGACCTGTATCGGTCACTGCGCTTTTAATTTTCTTGGCATTGACTTCCGGCGCATCCATAATTTCTATTACGCCTTGCATCGATCCGGCAGACTTGCTCATCTTCGAAGTTGGATCCTGTAAATCATAAATTTTCGCACCACTCTTCAAGATGTACGCCTCCGGTAATTGGAATGTCCGGCCGTAGCGTGAATTAAAACGGCCCGCTAAATCGCGGGTGAGCTCAATGTGTTGGCGCTGATCTTCACCAATTGGTACATAGTCTGCCTGATATAACAAAATGTCGGCAGCTTGCAGCATGGGATAGGTGAAAAGGCCTACCACTGTGCGATCAGCACCACTCTTCTGAGACTTATCTTTAAATTGAGTCATCCGGCTTGCTTCACCAAAGCCCGCCAAACATTCCATCACCCAACCCAATTGATTATGTTCAGCCACATGCGACTGCAAGAAAAGAGTGCACCTTTCGGGATCGACCCCGAGTGCTAAAAGTTGAGCGGCAGAAGCAAGCGTACGTTTGTGTAATAGCGCTGGATCTGTTTCAACCGTAAGTGCATGGAGGTCGGCCACACAATAAAAAGCATCATGCTCTTGTTGTAATTCGATCCACTGCTTTACCGCCCCAAGATAATTTCCCAATTGAAAAGAGTCGTGCGTGGGTTTAATGCCAGAGAGGACTCGTTTGCGGGTCATGTCCCTAATTCTCGCACGATTAGAGCAGACGCGAGATCAATATCTGTCCCGCGCGCTTGCCTTCCATGGATAGCACTGTGACGCGAATCCCATTTACTCCAACAACATCGTTGACCTGGGGAATCCGCCCGAGAAAATGCATCACAAAGCCACTAACGGTCTCATATGGACCCTCTGGGATCTCAAGGCCT
>CAKKQM010000080.1:0-8502 GCA_919902125.1 Actinomycetes bacterium
ATAATCGCTAGGGCGGCGATTGCAGTACCAATCCCTTTCCCCCGATGATCTATTCGCACACTGCCAAAATCTATGTTCACTTCTTTCGCTCCCTTAGACGCGGCAACTACTCCGATTAGCTCTGTTTCCTTTAGCGCTCCGAATATCCGATTGCCTTGTTTCCAAAGACCTAGGGTGGTTTCTCGAGTTGGCAACGCATGAGCGGTAGCTGGCGTGTAGGGGTAATCAGGATTATTAAGCACTTCGAGTTCAAATACTTGATCGGCATATCCCAGAGGGAGAGATTCAATTCGATAACCCACCGTTTGCAACCTCGAGACCTTCTCCGAATATCTTGCTAAGTCGAGAGGATCTGTCAGCCTCAGATGGGCTCCCCATGATTCAGCAACAATTGAATACCCGGCGCCTTCGAGCTCGCGGCATTTGGGATTTAGAGCATTTACTATTTCAACCTTGGAACTCATGTCGGCAACCTATCCCTTATGTGTCCCGATCAAGTGAGTTTCATGGTTGTTTTCCGGTGTCCAGTCCCATCCTTTCGGGCGCGCACATCTTCTATCTGCAACCATCGGGGGTCACGTTCAAAAGGGTCAGTTTCAACGAATGGCTCTTCCTCCTCTTATGGATACCAGCTGAACCAATCAGGATGAAATGCTTTGGGGTATTCTTCCGTCATGGGCACGAAGCTGGATCTACTGAAAGCTAACCGCGAAGCGATTCTTGAAATTGCCAAGCGGAACAAAGGCCTGGCTATCTCTATTTTCGGAAGTGTTGCCCGCGGCGAAGACGTCGACACCAGTGACTTCGACTTCCTTGTTGATTTTGCCCAAGGAGCATCATTTTTCGATCAATTCCAAATGCAGCAAGAGCTTTCGGAATTCCTGAAAGCATCCGTAGACGTTATTTCACTTCATGCTCTAAAACCTAGAGATTCCGATATTCGCGAAGAAGCCTTGGCTTTGTGACCCGTTCGGAGCTTAAGCGGCTTCAAGACATTCTTGAATGCGCCGATGACCTCGCAGAACTCGTGGCAATGGGCAAAGTTGAGTTTTACGGAAATAAATTTTGGGCCATGGCTGGGGCGCGGTTGTTGGAAAATATTGGAGAGGCTTCAACGCACCTTACCGATGAGATTCTAGAAAGTCTTCCGGAAATTGAATGGAAGAAGGTTGCGGGAATGAGAGTACTTATTGCGCATGCCTATCATCGCGTAGATATTGATTTCATTTGGACTATTGCAACGACATCGGTTCCCGATATGGCTCAAATAATTCGTGAAAAGTTTCCAGACTTGGACTCTCAGATTTAGTCACGGATCAAAAGATTACAGGCTTGAATCCCTTCGGGCGCACGAGTTGGGATTTGCTGGAAGAAAAACTAGGTGCTTCTACGTTAATAGTTTGCTCTCCACTATTCTTATTTCCACTATGGTTACCAATTTCATGATTCGTGAAGCAGAATTTGATGACGCACCAGGGATTGCACGGGTCAGCTATTTGACGTGGTTGCACGCTTATCGCGGGATAATCCCAGACACGGAACTCGACTCTCTGAACTTGGAATCAGTAACTGATAAATAGGTGCAGATACTAAGCCTGGCTTCCCCAAGGGGTAGCACATTCGTCGCAATCAATGATGAATCAATAATTGCCTACTCTCGCTTTTATCCAAGCGCTGATAGTGATGATGACCAAGACAGGGTAGCCACCATTGGTTCCATCTATGTCCATCCTGATTTTCAGCACCATGGGGTAGGTCGCGCGCTTATGGAGGAAATTCTTAAGGTTGCCAAAAACCAAGGCTTTATGGGAGCAACTCTCCATGTGTTAGCTGCCAACGAACGGGCTCGAAATTTCTATGAACTCTTGGGCTGGGAACAGGACTTGAATGCAATCATCCAAAAATCGGATGAAGAATCAACCCCAAAAGTCAGGTACCGGAAGAACCCTCTATAAAACCATTTCACGGGGGTATCTAGAAGGCTCCATTACCCAACTTCAAAACTTGATTCCCAGTGCCCAGTTTCGTCCTTGGTCTCAAGCAGTCATCGCAACACCTTGTTTTAATCAGGCTTGAGACTTTAAAAACTTAGTTCGTCCTTACTTGGAGACGCAAGAAGCTCGCTTTGTTGAGTTACTACCTGAAACCTCGAGAGAACGTCTCGAGGTTTCAGTGTTTCTGTACACGGGCGCTAAGCAAACACGCAATTTTCCGTTTTGATACACTCTTTGCGTGACTTTCTATCAAAGCACTAATGGCCGAGTGGCTGTATTGATACCTGGCCGTAGTTACTCACCGAATCACCCTCTTCTCTACTACGCACGTGAAGTGCTGTTAGTCCAAGGTTGGTCAGTAGAAGAAGTGTGGTGGAATCCCGAAGACCTCGCTTCCGAGGAAGCCGTGATAAGAAGAGTAGAAGCAGTCCTAGACACGGTGACTGACCCCAGCCCTCTCGTCGTCGGCAAGTCGCTGGGTTCCCTTGCTTTGCCGCTGGTAGTGCAGCGCGGTTGGTCGGCCATCTGGTTAACACCACTACTTAATGATCCCGAACTGATAGCTGCCTTGAAAAACGTAAAGAGTAAGACTCTCTTAGTAGGCGGGACCGCCGATGACTATTGGGACAGCGATGTTGCAAGGGGGGCAAGTGGTGCGCAAGTTTTGGAGTTGCCTGGTGCAGACCACGGTCTAGAAATTTCTGGGAATCCTTTAGCGTCCGTAGAACTCCTTAAAGAAATTGTGGCGACTATGACGCTATTTGTAGAAAGCCTTTGAAGGTATGATCCTTTCTAATTTCTACTGAGCAATTCATTGCCTTTCGATAAATTTGCGTAATACCAAGTGGCATGAAGTTCTAGTACGCAAAAGTATCCCGTTTCAGGTTACTTTTGACTCTATTTATTGACATAAGTAGCCCAAAATAGGATACTTTTGCGCATGGGACGAGTCCAAGAATTGCTCTGGGATCTTGCCGAGGAACACCATGGAGTGGTGACTTCGAGGGCTGCCGCTGCAATGGGAGTGCGTCGTACGGAGTTGGTGAAGTTAGCCCAACGCGGATGGCTAGTAAGGGTTGGGCACGGCGTGTACCGCCTACCAAAACTTGCGGGAACGCAGTGGGATGAACTAGCCGAAGCGGTTGCTGGCTTTGGGGGTCGAGGCGTTCTTTCACATTCAACTGCGCTACTGATTCATGAAATAGCCGATGTTAACCCAAACAAAATTCACATAACGCTTCCCGCTTCATACAGACCACGGGGCAAGAAACCCTCTGCGGTTGCACTTCACAAAGGGAAACTCACTGATAAAGATGTCGAAATATTCGAGGGGTTGTCAGTTGTAAAACCTGCGCTAGCTATTCAACAGTGTATTGAAGAGGAGAACGTACCTTTCCACCTTTTACGTCAGGCAACAAAGAATTCCCTCAAAAAAGGGAGAATTACCGAAGCGCAGGGGGTGTTCTTAAATGCACGCCTCGATGGAGGTGATCTATGACCGGAAGAGAACAAGCAAAACACCCAATATCGTCACTCCCAGCAAGAGGAAAGCAACCTGCGACGAAGAAAGCACTCCATCTGTGGATTCGTGATGCATCCGAAAAGACTGGAGTGCCCCAAAGGCGGCTCAATACCCTTGTTGCGAATTCAGTCGTTTTGGCAATTCTCCAAACTTCTAAAGATACAAAAGGTCCTCGCTTTCTCCTAAAAGGCGGAACTGGAATTGAAATTAGATTGGCGCTTAAAGCTCGAGCAAGTGCAGATCTTGACACTATGTTTCGAGGGGAATTCAAAGATTGGCTAGGCCACCTCGACCAAGTTTTATCTAATCCATTTCCTCCATTCACTTTCAAACGCGATGAACCCGAAGAAATCCCTATACAAACACGAGTGGTTAAGCCTTATCGAGTAAAAATAAAACTCGAATTGAATGGATCGGTGGCTCTCGCGACGCAACTAGAAGTGGCCCCAGATGAAGCAGGTGCAGGCGATTCAATGGAATTCCTTACCCTCCCGAACTTAGAACACCTCGGAATTAATCTAGTAGAAAATATTGCGGTCCTCATTCTTGATTACCAAGTTGCTCAAAAAATTCATGCAGTTACCGATCCACATAACCCACCAAATTCTAGAAATGATCGAGCCCACGATTTGATTGACCTGCTGCTCATCCGAAATGCTTTTTATTCACAGAGTAGTCAAGATCAACTACGCGGACTTAAGACTGCCGCAGTGAAACTATTTGAGGCAAGAGCCACGGAAGCAAATAAACTGGGACTGCAACCGCGTACTTGGCCGCCTTCAATCCAGATCCCAGAGCATTGGGAAAACGGTTATCGAGCAGCTCGTTTAGAAATAGGCCAAGATGAAGGCAATCTGCCTGCCGAAGTTTATGAGGCTGTCGAACTAATTACAGAATGGATCTCGGAAATCAATTCTTAAATAAGACCAGCAGTTGTGGCTCGGTGCACGATCTCGGCACGTTTATGTGCGTGAAGTTTGATCGAGGCGTTGTGAATATGAAACTTCACCGTGCTCTCGCTAATGAAGAGTGCATGCGCAATTTGTTTGTTGCCTAATCCTTGCGCTGCAAATTTCACAACTTCGATTTCTCGCTCACTCAATTTCTCACTACTAGCTTTTACCGCGCTAAAAGCTCTCGCAACGAGCGCTCCAACTCCGTGACCAAATGCAATTTCGCCATCTTGGACAGCACGTACAGCCTTAATTAATTCATCAGCACTCGTTGTGTCTTTAATTAAATAACCAGTAGCACCACGGCGAAGCGCTTCCACGATAATCATTTCAGAGAGCGTCGAAGCGAGCACGAGAATACGAGTGCTAGGAAATTGCTCGGTAATATCGGCGCAGAGTTTGAGACCACGAGTGGTGTCATCACCAAGGTCTAGATCAACAACTAAAACATCTGGCCCATGCTCGTCAACTGCATGTAGCGCCGAATCATACGTAGTGGCCTCAGCAACGACCGCAATACTGGCTGAGCGTTCCAAGATTGCCCTGATCCCAGCGCGGGTGATGGAAGCCTGGTCTGCGACAACGACTCTGGTTCTGGCTTGCGGGGCGCGACGGCCCCGTGCAACATCGCTGCGAACTTCAGATTCCATAGATCGCACGTTAGGTCATGCGCGCGCACCTGTCCATATGGCTAGGTCAGAACTATCCCTCTGTTCTGTGTTTGGCTAGTCAGTGTCATTTCCTATATCCAAAGAACTCAAGCAGGCATAGCGTCCGCCGTGCTTCAGTAATAGTGCTGAACTCAGTGAAGGAGAAATGTATGGCTATATATGCTGCACCAGGACAGCCAGGGAGCAAGGCGGAGTTCCTGCCTCGCTATGACCATTGGATTAATGGTCAATTTGTAAAGCCTTCATCGGGCCAATACTTTGAAAATGTCACACCTGTCACGGGCCAGGTCTTTACCGAAGTAGCACGAGGCAATGCCGAGGATGTAGAAAAAGCCCTTGATGCAGCCCATGCCGCCTTCGCAACATGGGGGAAAACCTCAGTCACGGAGCGTTCAAATATTCTGCTCAAAATTGCCGATCGCATGGAGACTAATCTCGAGGCGCTCGCAGTTGCTGAAACATGGGAGAACGGAAAACCTGTTCGCGAAACTCTCGCAGCCGATCTTCCTTTGGCCATCGATCACTTCCGCTATTTCGCTGGCGCTATTCGGGCTCAAGAAGGCTCACTCGGGGAACTCAATGACGACACCGTCGCGTATCACTTCCATGAACCATTGGGCGTAGTGGCGCAGATTATTCCGTGGAACTTTCCCATCCTGATGGCAGTCTGGAAAATCGCACCGGCGCTCGCTGCTGGAAATTGCATTATTCTCAAACCCGCAGAGCAGACCCCCGTTTCCATCCACTTCTGGATGAATTTAATCAAAGATCTTCTTCCACCAGGAGTCCTTAACATTGTTAACGGATTTGGTGTCGAAGCAGGAAAGCCACTGGCATCTTCGCGACGTATCGCAAAAGTTGCTTTCACTGGTGAGACGACAACCGGACGCCTCATCATGCAATATGCGTCGGATAACATCATCCCTGTCACTCTTGAACTTGGTGGCAAAAGCCCAAACATTTTCTTCGGTGATGTCGCAGAAGCTAATGATGCCTTTTACGACAAGGCTCTTGAAGGTTTCACGATGTTCGCCCTTAATCAAGGCGAAGTCTGCACTTGTCCATCGCGGGCGTTAATCGATGCCACGATTTACGACAAGTTCTTATCTGATGCAACCGCGCGTACTAAAGCTGTGATTCAGGGAAATCCGCTTGATACAGCCACAATGATTGGCGCACAGGCAAGCAATGATCAATTGGAAAAGGTTCTCTCCTACATTGCTATCGGTAAACAAGAAGGTGCGCGCCTTATCACTGGTGGCGAACGTGTTGATCTTGGCGGAGATCTCTCCGGCGGGTACTACGTGGCACCAACGATCTTTGAAGGCAAGAACTCGATGCGTATCTTTCAGGAAGAAATTTTTGGACCTGTCGTATCAGTAACTAAATTCAATGGATATGACGAGGCAATCAAAATTGCGAACGACACTCTCTATGGTCTGGGGGCAGGAGTATGGACTCGCGATATGAATACTGCCTACCGTGCAGGGCGCGCAATTCAAGCGGGTCGCGTATGGACCAACTGCTACCACGACTATTCAGCTCACGCAGCATTTGGTGGTTACAAGTCTTCTGGCATTGGCCGCGAGACTCACAAGATGATGCTCGATCATTACCAACAAACAAAGAACCTTCTGGTTTCTTACTCACCTAACAAACTCGGTTTCTTCTAAATCTGGCACTTGGTCACGGGAGCCACCACAGTTGTGTTTGGTTCCCGTGACCATCTTTATATTGCTTTACAAGGGGGTCTCATGATGTTGCCATCGCGAGTGGATGTTGCCGAAAATGCCGCAGTCTTACTACGTAAATTAACTACAGCCCACGGGCCATTAATGTTTCATCAATCTGGTGGCTGTTGTGATGGTTCCTCTCCGATGTGTTATCTCGCAGGCGAATTCCGCGTTGGTGGCTCGGATGTATTACTCGGCGAACTGATAGTGGACAATATTGCCGACCCCATCAAAGTGTGGATCTCGCTTCCACAGTTCGAGTACTGGAAACACACCCACATCACTATCGATGCAATCCCAGGGCGTGGTGGGGGTTTCTCGCTTGAGTCCCCGGAGGGGATGCGCTTTTTGATCCACTCGCGGCTTTATAGTGATGAAGAATGGGCACTGTTAGAAAATGCCACAATTATTACGGGAGCCTGACCCCATCTCTCTTAGAGAGATAACTTGCGGGCCAGGTAGTTTCTATATTTTTTAGACGCGATAGCAGTGAATCATGATGACGCGGAGACTTTACCGACCAGCAAAGAAAGCGTAGAGTCGCGTACGAACACGGGAGTCCGGTGAGCCGGGCTGAGAGGGAGCTGATCCAAGCTTCGACCGTCAAACCTGATCTGGATAATGCCAGCGCAGGAAGGCAGATAATCTCTAATCCGTGCCCTAGATACACTCATGAAAGGGTATGAATAATGACCACTCCATCATCTACTCCACCGTCCACCCCGCGTCGCATCAACCATCATTGGCGCGTCGTCGATATCGTCGTTGCCAGCGTTGTTGGCGTTGCGGCCGGGCTGATCTTCTTCGCCTGGAACCAAATTTACAGTCCAGTCAGCGCCCCCCTTGAAGCCGTTCTGCCGGGCGCCCAAGCACTTGTTTACGGAGTCTGGCTCATAGCCGGCGTGCTCGGCGGCCTCATTATCCGAAAGCCAGGTGCCGCCCTATTCACTGAAACAGTGGCAGCCGTGGTTTCGGCTCTCCTTGGGGCGAAGTGGGGTGGATTCCTCACACTTGAGTCCGGCGTCGTTCAGGGCCTGGGTGCTGAACTGATCTTCTTGATCTTCCTCTACGCGAACTGGCGCGTCTGGGTTGCCATGCTGGCCGGTGCAGGAGCCGGAGTCGCAATGGCCATCAGCGACCTTATTCTCTGGTACCCCGGTGCAAAGCCTGCCTTCGTCCTGATCTACACGGTCTCCTCGATCATCTCTGGCGCCCTCATCGCGGGCCTTGGATCCTGGTACATCGTGCGCGGTCTTGCCAAAACCGGCGTACTGGGTCGGTTCGCCTCTGGTCGCGAAACCACGGCGCGGATCTAACCCTGTCCGCCCTCTCGCCAGCCCTGGCCGCCGCGTCAATCGACGCGCGTGGCTGGGGTTGGCGGTACGCCGGCAGAAAAGCATGGGCGCTCAGCGGCCTTGATCTGCATATCGAACCGGGCGAGCGAGTCCTTCTCCTCGGCGCCTCCGGCGCTGGCAAGTCCACCCTGGTTCATGCACTGGCTGGCCTGCTCGGCAACAATGATGACGGCGAGCAGTGCGGTGAATTACTGATCGACAGCGCGCCAGTTGAACAGGCCAGAGGCCGGGTCGGTCTCATCCTCCAAGACCCAGATTCGCAAGTGATCCTGGC
>CAKKQM010000080.1:8512-9610 GCA_919902125.1 Actinomycetes bacterium
GATGTTGCGTTCGGTTGTGAGAACCTCGGTATTGCCCGTGAGGAGATTTGGCGCCGCGTGAACGAGGCAATAGATGCCGTTGGGCTCGATCTTCCGCTGGCACATCCCACCAGCGATTTATCCGGTGGCCAGAAGCAGCGCCTGGCACTTGCCGGAGTCCTTGCTATGCGACCCGGACTCCTTCTCCTGGATGAACCGACCGCCAACCTCGACCCCGACGGTGTGATCGAAGTCCGCGATGGAGTCGAGCGCGTTCTGGAAAAGAGCAAGGCCACCTTCGTGGTGATAGAGCACCGCGTCGGTATCTGGCAGAAACTGGTCAACCGCGTCATCATCCTTGCTCCAGGTGGCGGAGTTCTTGCCGACGGGGATCCAGATGATGTGCTTATCCGTAACGGCGGCGCCCTGGCCTCATCCGGGATCTGGGTTCCAGGTCATCCGCCCAAGTGGCCGAAGCGGCTAGATCGCCCGGCAGGTGAACTCCTGCTGCGGACGCAGGACCTATCGATCGCACGCGTCCCCAACGCCGTACTGGCTACAGATATCGAACTTGCGATCCACGCAGGCCGCGCACTCGCCATCACTGGTCCAAATGGTTGCGGCAAAACCACGTTGGGTCTGACCATCGCCGGACTCATTGCCCCCGCCGCCGGTCGCGTGATCGCAGAAGGACTCGCTAGCGGCCTTGGGCCAGAGCCGATCACCTGGAAATCGCGCGCTCTACTCACTCGGATTGGAACCGTCTTCCAAGACCCAGAACATCAATTTATTGCCACAACCGTCCACGATGAACTCGCAGTTGGCGGGCAGGTGCTTGGCTTAAGCAACCCCGTTATTGAGCAACGAGTTGGCGAGTTGCTTGAGCGCTTCCACTTAAGCCATCTTGCAGGTGCCAATCCGTTCACCTTATCCGGCGGAGAGAAACGCCGTCTCTCTGTGGCGACGGTCTTAGTAACTCGTCCACGACTACTAGTGCTGGATGAGCCGACCTTTGGCCAGGACTCCCGCACCTGGCAGGAACTACTCGCTCTGTTGGCGCAACTCCTTGAATCAGGCAGTGCCATCGTTGCGATGACCCACGACGGCGACTTCGTGAAC
>CAKKQM010000081.1 GCA_919902125.1 Actinomycetes bacterium
AATCACGAAGTGGCACAATGTCGTCATTGGCAATTTCAACTTTTACAGTCATCATTTGAGTAGCTCCAATGCTTCCATTTTCGAAAGTTTAACTTGGCTTAGAAGAAACAATGCAACTTTGTAGTGAGTAACTTTAAGTTCACTAAGAAAAGAAAAATATAACTCACAGTAATCTTCAATAACTAAAATAACGTGTTTAAAAGGGTGAACTTCTGAGGGAAAGCAATATGCAAAATCTGCATATAACCTCCGCTGGCGACTGTCCGACCACGTTTTACAACCGATACTTATGGGAATTACACACAGGCTAGCCCGGAACACAACTGTTGCTTAGACGGGTTACTCAAAACTAGTCTGATCGTAGGTTGATGAGATGAACAAGAAAATTTCGGCACATGAGTTGAGTGGTGAGGTCGTTGTCTACGAAGCTCCCGATGGAAATGTTCGCGTAGAGGTTGTGGTCGGAGACGACACGGTCTTGCTAACCCAGAAGCAGATGTCGGACTTGTTCGGTACCTCGACGGACAATGTCGGGCTTCACGTCCAGAACGCCTACCATGAGGGAGAACTCATAGAAGATCGAACTACCGAGGATTCCTCGGTAGTTCGATCTGAAGGAGGTCGGCAGATCCGCCGACGTATCCAGCACTACAACCTCGACATGATCATTTCCGTCGGCTATCGAATCAAGTCCAAGCGCGGCACCCAATTTCGCATCTGGGCGACCAACACACTGCGCGATCATCTGATCCAGGGTTACACGCTCAACGAGAAGCGCCTTCAGAGCCGGGGAGTCGAGATGGAGCAGGCGTTGGCCTTACTTTCGTCCACACTACGGAATCAGCACCTCATCACCGACGAGGGACAGGCCGTCCTCGATGTCGTTCAGCGTTACGCCCGATCATGGCGGCTCCTGCGCGAATACGATGAGGATCAACTCTCGGCAGCGCCCGAGCAAGCATCTGCCCCGATCGCCGAACTGGACATCGCCGCTGCCCGAATCGTGATCCGATCTCTTCGTGACGATATGGTCGCCCGTGGAGAGGCGCCAGGTCTATTCGGCCAGGAGCGAGGAGATGGACTTGAGTCAATTCTGCTCAACATTGAGCAGACTTTTGGTGGGGAGCCGCTCTATCCCACCATTGAGTCACGAGCGGCACACCTGCTCTACTTCGTGATTAAAAATCACCCGCTTACAGATGGCAACAAGCGCTCAGGTTCACTGCTTTTTCTGGAATACCTGCGCCGGAATAACGCGCTCTCTACTTCCACTGGCGAGCCGCGCTTCTCAGACATCGCCCTTGTTGGTCTCGCCTTGCTTGTCGCTGAGAGCAAGGCCGAAAACAAGGACCTCATCATCCGACTGGTCCTTAACCTGCTGGTAGAGGACCGCGGATAGTAGTTGTCGCCCTAGTTATGAACCTTGGCTCGCTCTAAAGTATTAGACCATTTCAGAATCACGAAGTGGCACGACCGAAAAATTAAATGCAATCTCTGGCGGCTTCATGTCTTGCTCTTCAAGTGTGAAGATGATGGCTTCGGCGGCGCGTCTGCGAAGGTCTTCTTCGGTATCACTCCAACAAATTAGATTTACCGCATCGCAATCTTGTACAAACCAACAACCCTCGTCATTAGCAATTTCAACTTTTACAGTCATCATTTAAGTAGCTCCAATGCTTCTTCAGCCGATAATCCAACTATATGCACTAAATAATCTTTTACAACTTTTGGAGTGATTTCTTTGCCTTCGTGTGGCCAGTACGTTAACTGAGGGTAATTATCCGAAACGAGAATCCTATGTGAGCCATTGACTCTGAGTAATCGATAGTTCAATGGTTCATTCATTAGTACACGCAATAGTCGAGCGGCTTTCATACTTGGGAATTGAGACACCCGCGCAGTTTGCTCAAATACCTCTGATAAAAATTAGTGCAGAGCAAGACCTGTTGGGAAAGTGGCTTAGTGGAAAACCTGGCCAAGAAACTTAAGTTAGATTTCACTATCGATTCATACATAACCTCGGTACTTTTGTATATTTCCCGAGGTTTCATTTTCTACGCGTAAACCGGCTGAGTCTTGCCCTCACAGATTTCTTGCCTCTTTAGAGTCCTCGGATTCTTCGCTTCAGTAGCGCCCACCAACCATCAGGAGGCCAAAGCGCCGCTATCGTGCCTGGTGCTATAGAAAGTTTAACTCGACTTAGGAGAATCAGCGTCTCACTCGTAGTGAGTAACTTTAAGTTCACCAAGAAAAGGAAAATGTAACTAACGGTGATTTTCAAGCGCTGAATTCTTTTCAATCTGCTTTGCCACTTCTGCTTCAGAGCGGGTGCTAAGTAAGTTCTCAACAGATAATAGATCAGATACGTCAATAGGAACATTGATTTGCTATAGTTAAACCAAAGTTCCGCCTCGATGATAAGAGCCCTCGGGCTCTGCCGAAGTTTCGGCTAGTCGAGGCGGTCGCCTTTTT
>CAKKQM010000082.1 GCA_919902125.1 Actinomycetes bacterium
AGGGTTGGCCATAGTCACCTGCATGGATTCGCGCATCAACCCTCTGGCAGTTGTGGGGATGCAATCTGGAGATGCGAAGATTCTTCGTAATGCCGGAGCTCGCGTGACCGAGGACGTCTTGCGCACGTTGGTGCTTGCAACGTATCTCTTGGGTGTTAACCGCATCTTGGTAATGCCACATACCGATTGCCGGATGGCGCAGAGCGAAGAGGCTGATATTCACGCCACGATTGCCAATCAGTATGGCGTTGACACTCGCAGTTTGGAATTTCGCACAGTCTTGGATCAACGCAAGGCCTTAATTACCGACGTGACAAGGATTCGTTCGTATCCTTTGCTTCGTGATGGCGTGATAGTTGGAGGTGCGATTTATAACGTCAGTACTGGGGCACTTGAGCCCTTAGATTGTTAAAAGATGATGCTGCGCATCATTATCTGGGTAGCAAGTGTTCTAGGTTGGGTTTCGCGAGTTACCAAGCGTGGCAACGGTGTAATGGTCACAGGACGGGTCATTCTAAAACTATCCCCGCATGCTGTGGCAACGCTGGCCAAGAATCGAAAAGTTGTATTGATATCTGGCACAAATGGAAAAACAACGACTACATCCTTGATTTATCACGCACTAGCAGCACAGTCGAAAGTAGTCAGTAACTTCACGGGAGCAAATCTTTTTGCAGGCCTTGCCACAGCGTTAAGTAAGGAAATGAGCGCATCTGTTGCCGTTCTCGAAGTTGACGAAATGGTTCTGCCCTGGGCGATTGCGCAAACAAAGCCAGAGTTAGTCGTGCTTCTTAATCTTGGTCGAGACCAACTTGATCGACTTTCTGAAGTTCGCATTGTTGCGCAAAAATGGAAAGAAGCGATGAAAACCCTTCCACCAAAGTGTGCGGTTCTTGCCGATGCTGATGACCCATTTGTTACTTGGGCAGCGCGTGATTGGTCGGATGTTATTTGGTTTAGTAGCGGTGCCACTGGGCATATTGATGCATCCACTTGTCCTGAATGTGGCGCTATTTTGGATTGGAATGATGGTGGTAACGATTACGTCTGTGAATGTGGATTTAGAAAACCTAGCGTCGATTGGATTTTACGTTCGGGAGAATTAACTGGTCCGCATAATCAGAAGATTACAGTGCATAGCGCAATTCCAGGTTTTGCTGCGATTGGTAATGCCGCTCGCGCAATTATTGCAGCGGGGATTTTTGGTATTCCTCTACAGGAATCCGCTAGATCAATTGCACAGGTATCCAGCGTCGGTGGTCGATTTGGAGAGTTAAAAATTGGCAAAAGCACCTTCCGCCTACTCTTATCGAAGAATCCAGCAAGTTGGCGCGAAACTCTTGAGACTAGTGCGAGCGGACCAAATGCCGTTGCACTGGTAGTTAACGCAAATACGCAAGATGGGAAAGATACTTCTTGGTTATGGGATGTTGATTTCACGCCGCTTCGTGGACGCAAGGTAGTTGTTACAGGCCAACGGCGCTTGGACGTTTCTGCTCGGTTGACGGTGAATGAAATTCCACATCAGATTGCAGAAGATGAAGCCGAGGCAGCCGAGATTTTTGGCGCAGTTCAAGCCGATGTTATTGCGTCTTATACAGCGTTTCATCGTTTAGCTAAGTTGGTGAAACGCTCATGACTCTAGCCATCGTTCATTTATTGCCCGAACTTCTCGGAACATACGGAGATCGCGGCAATGTTGAGATTGCAAGTTGGAGGCTTAAACAACGCGGTATTGCGCACGAGGTAATCACTGTTGGCGTGTGGGATAAAGTTCCAACTTCTGCCGATCTCTATTTTTTGGGCGGCGGAGAAGATGATGCTCAGATTGCAGCGCGTGAAATTTTGGAACAAGATGCTGCATTGCAGAAGGCTCTAAATAATGGCGGGCATATATTTGCTGTGTGCGCGGGATTCCAGTTATTGGGTGCGAGTTTTCCTGCATCCAGAAAGCGCACCATTACTGGACTTGGAATATTGCCCATTGAAACGCTGGCCACATCGCCTCGATCAGTAGGTGAAATTTTATCGCAACCAACAATTTCAGTTGCAACGCTAACTGGTTTTGAAAACCATGGCGGGCAGACGCGATTCTTAGAGGAATTACAGCCCCTTGGTCGCGTTCTGCGTGGCGTTGGTAATGGTTTACATAGCAACGTAGATGGTGTTGTCACAGATCAGATTATTGCCACATATATGCATGGGCCAGCTTTCGCTCGAAACCCAGAGTTGGCTGATTGGGTCCTAGCCCGCAAAGTTGGTGAATTGGCGCCACTTTCAGCCCCGATCTTTAATGAGCTTCATGCTGAGCGAGTAGCGAGCAACTAGAAAAGTTTAGGATTTTGTCTGCGTACTGGCGCGCGAGTGATGGGCGCGGATAAGTCGGATAGGAATTGTTTAATGACCGCTTGCGTTAATTCTGGTTTTTCCTTCAGAACATAGTGTGAAGTTCCGGGAATGATTGCTAATTGACCTTGTGGAATTGCTTCGTACATGGAGGACGTGTGTTCAATACTAAATAGTTCATCATCACCAGCAAGGATCAATGCGGGGCATTGAACTTTTGCTAAATCGTCTACCGTTAACGTTGGCTCGGAATTCCAGATCCCTTGCATGCGTGCAACTTTGAGATCCAAAGTCTCTGGAGCATCAGGTGATTGCATCGCATACTCGGCGCGATCTTCATCGCTAATCGGCGACTCAGGGGTTGGATCCCCACCGTGGTTGTAGTGATAGTTGGCCCCGATCGCAACAATTGATCGAACCAGATCAGGACGTTGAATTGCCACCATCAGTGCGATATTGCCGCCATCACTCCATCCAATAAGGTGCGCTGGCTCTTTTACGATATCTTCAAGATAAGCAATCGTTTCGGCGCTTTGGAAAGCAAAGTGCAAACTGCCTAGTTGATCTGCTGTTCTACCTTGCCCGGTCCGGTCATATCCAAAAACATGATGGGTAGATTCCACTGCGGGGAGAAGGTACGTGTCCCAATCCTCTGTTGCGCCAAGTCCACCGTGAAGAAGGACGAGTGCTTCACCATTATTTGCCCACTCGCTGTTCCATATCCGGTGACCACGAAGGTCTACATATGTGGGCATTTGTTACGGCCAATCTTTACTATGGATCGCTATGGGAGGTTCACAATAGCCGTATGTAGATATTCTCTCGTGTCATGGCAGACTTACGCTCATGCATGAGTTCACGTCGGAAGTCCAAGCCCTAGCTGATGAGATATTGGCATACAGTCTGTATCGCTTAAAGAGCGATCCACCGCTAGATGGTCCTCGTTCGGCGCAAGACTTATTTGCAGCCGTTGGAAACACCATCACAGCCGAGGGTCTTGGCGGACATAAGGCGCTAGAAGTTTTCACAAATGTTTTAGCAAAGGCTTGTATCTCAACGGATCATCCGCGAAATTTAGCCTTTATTCCTTCGGCTCCGAGTGAGTATGCAAACCTCTTTGATCTCGTTGTTGGTGCGAGCGCTCTTTATGGTGGATCATGGCAAGAAGGTTCAGGGGCAGTCTTTGCTGAGAATCAAGCGCTCCGTTGGTTATCTGATTTAGCCGGATTGCCAGAGAGTGCCGGCGGTGTTTTCGTACAGGGTGGAACAGTGGGAAATCTTTCTGCTCTCGTTGTTGCACGCGCAGAAGCACGCAAACGCTGGCCAGAAACAACGCGGTGGGCAATAGCGTGCAGCCAAGAAGCACACTCGTCGATCGCATCGTCTGCCCAAGTGATGGACGTCGAAGTTCTAGCTATTGCACCTGATGCAGATGGTAAGTTGCGTGGCTTGGATGTTGCCCGCGAAATTGACAACTTCCACGCAACGCAATCTGTACGAGTTTTTGCAGTTGTTGCAACGGCGGGAACTACCAATCTGGGAACAATCGATGATCTGGCAACGGTTGGTGCCGCTGCGAAAGAGCGCGACCTCTGGTTTCATGTGGATGGCGCATATGGACTTGCGGCGCTCTGTGCTCTCGCAATCAAACCTAAATTTGTCGGTATTGAAAAGGCGGATTCATTTATCGTTGATCCCCACAAGTGGCTTTTTGCTCCTTTTGATGCATGTGCTCTTGTTTACCGCAACCCAGAATTGGCACGAGCAGTACATACGCAACATGCTTCATATCTAGATACCTTGCATGATGACGCATCATGGAATCCATCTGATTACGCAATTCATCTCACGCGTCGAGTTCGCGGATTGCCGTTCTGGTTTTCATTGGCGGCGCATGGCGCTGATGCCTACGCCGAAGCGATCGAAAAAACCATGGAAGTTGCTCGCGTTGCCGCGGAAAAAGTTCGTCAGCATCCGCGATTAGATCTGGTGAGTGATCCCGAACTTTCAATCGTTGCATTTACTCGCCTTGGTTGGAACGCGGCAGATTATCAAAAGTGGAGTGATCAATTGCTAGCTGATCAAATTGGATTCATTCCGCCATCATCACATCATGGCCAACCCATTTTGCGATTTGCGATTGTGAATCCCTGGACCAAAGTCAGCGATATCGAAGCGATCTTGGCAACGCTCTAAATCCCACGATTTTCTACCCATCTGGCTTAGGCTTATCCGTATGGACGAGAACACGGTGATTGACCTTGTTGGTCAGGTCTCTACTCTGAGCGATCTCGAGGCGCGAATTCTCGAATTCGAGCGTAATTGGTGGCGCTATGCCGGAGCCAAGGAGAGTGCCATCAAAGAACTCTTCGACCTCACCCCGCCTCGCTACTACCAACTTCTCAACGACCTCATCGACCGTGAAGATGCCCTCGCGGCCTCGCCGATGCTGGTTAAGCGCCTGCGCCGCCTTCGTCAGGCCCGTATGAGCGCTCGTACCGCCCGCGCTGCGAAGTAGCCCGCCTCCAGTTTGCCCGAGGCCAAGCGCTGCTCTAGATTTAGCGTTAGCACTCTAGGGGTGTGAGTGATAAATACCCCCACAACGGAAGAAACCTAGGAGCAGAACAACTATGGCTAAGCAGATTGCCTTTAATGAAGAGGCCCGACGTGGTCTAGAGCGTGGCATGAATATTCTCGCCGATGCGGTCAAGGTAACCCTTGGACCCCGTGGACGGAATGTTGTCTTGGAGAAGAAGTGGGGCGCACCCACGATTACCAACGACGGTGTTTCGATTGCAAAAGAGATTGATCTAGAAGACCCATGGGAGAAAATCGGCGCAGAGCTGGTTAAAGAAGTAGCGAAGAAGACCGATGATGTTGCAGGCGATGGCACAACCACCGCAACAGTCTTGGCTCAAGCGCTTGTGCGTGAAGGTCTACGTAACGTTGCAGCTGGTTCTAATCCGATGGCGCTTAAGCGTGGCATTGAGAAGGCTGTTGAAGCTGTTATTAAAGAACTCAGTGCAATGGCAAAAAATGTTGAGACTAGAGAGCAGATCGCAGCAACTGCATCTATTTCTGCGGCAGATACCACTATCGGCGAGATGATCGCCGAGGCGATGGATAAAGTCGGCAAAGAGGGCGTAATCACCGTCGAAGAATCCAACACCTTTGGCCTTGAACTTGAGCTCACCGAAGGTATGCGTTTCGATAAGGGTTATATCTCCCCCTACTTCGTTACCGATTCAGATCGCATGGAAGCTGTTCTTGAAGATACATATATCTTGATTGCCAACTCCAAGATCACAAATATCAAAGATCTTTTACCTGTTCTTGAGAAGGTTATGCAGTCAGGTAAGCCACTAGCAATTATTGCTGAAGATATTGAAGGTGAAGCCCTGGCAACTTTGGTAGTTAACAAGATTCGCGGCACATTCCGCTCTGCTGCAGTAAAGGCTCCAGGTTTTGGTGATCGCCGTAAAGCAATGTTGCAGGATATTGCGATCCTTACCGGCGCAACTGTCATTTCTGAAGAAGTTGGTTTGAAGCTCGATCAAGCAGGACTTGAACTCTTGGGTCACGCTCGCAAAGTTGTCATCAGCAAGGATGAAACAACCATTGTTGAAGGCGCTGGCGATGCAGATCAGATCAAGGGTCGTGTCACGCAGATCCGTGCTGAAATTGAAAAGAGCGATTCTGATTACGACCGTGAGAAATTGCAAGAGCGTTTGGCCAAGTTGGCTGGCGGCGTTGCAGTAATCAAGGCTGGCGCAGCAACAGAGGTAGAACTCAAAGAGCGTAAGCACCGCATCGAAGATGCAGTCCGTAACGCTAAGGCTGCGATTGAAGAAGGCATCGTCGCTGGTGGTGGCGTTGCACTTTTGCAGGCAGCAAAGATTGCGTTCTCTAAGTTGAAGCTCGAAGGTGACGAAGCTACCGGTGCAAAGATTGTTGAAGCATCAGTTGAAGCGCCGTTGAAGCAGATCGCAGTTAACGCAGGTCTGGAAGGCGGCGTTGTGGTTGAGAAAGTTCGCCACCTCGAAGCAGGATTTGGGCTCGATGCCATAACTGGTGAATATGTCGACATGATTAAGGCCGGCATTATCGATCCAGCAAAGGTAACGCGCTCTGCATTGCAGAATGCGGCATCCATTGCCGCACTCTTCATCACCACTGAAGCGGTAATTGCAGATAAGCCAGAGAAAAAGTCAGCAATGCCTGCTGGTCCTGGTGGCGGAGATATGGACTTCTGATTCTCCTCGCTTAAATGATAGAGAAGTAAGCGCGAAAGGACTCCCGATTACCTCGGGGGTCCTTTCTGCTTTACCCTTACCCCATGGCATGGTTAAAGAGATCAGTAAAACAGAAATCCTTTGATGCGCTCGAACTCGCACGCGAAGCAGCGTGCTTGGATGCTGGCGATGAGAAACTTGTTGGTGATTTTGTCTCCGTTGATTTCGATGATGATGGCCGCATTGCAAGTTATCTTTTCGAAGCATTCTTACCTGGTTATAAAGGGTGGCGTTGGGTTGTCACCACTGCAAAGATTGATAAAAAGAGCAACCCAACAATTTGTGACGTAGTAATTCTCCCAGGGCCTGATTCATTACTTGCACCTGCATGGATCCCGTATGTCGACCGCATTCAACCAGGGGATATTGGTGTTGGCGACATTGTTCCAACTTCTCTTGATGACACGCGATTAGTGCCAGGGTTTGCTGCATTGCCAGGGGATGAAGAATTAGATGCGGTGCAATTATGGGAATTAGGTCTGGGTCGCGCACGGGTAATGTCGATTGAAGGTCGCGATCAAGCAAGTAAGCGTTGGTATACTGGTGATCGTGGTCCGGAAACTCCAATTACAAAAATGGCACCGAGGCCATGCGTTTCATGCGGCTTCTTTCTTTCCATTTCAGGTTCATTGCGTAGCGCATTTGGCGTCTGCGCCAATGCGATTTCGCCAGAAGATGGGCGCGTAGTTTCCGTGGATCACGGCTGCGGCGCTCACTCGGAGGCGACTGTTTAAAGTTTCGGCTTTCAAGAGGCAAGCTCGAGATTAAAAGAAAGAGCACAATCTCTACGCTTGACCTCTTTTCAAGCCCCACGTCAGTTTTTGTAATAATGGCTGTTCTCCTAAGGTGCCTCTTACGATAAACTGGGCGTCTGCCCGCAGAGAGCGGCTCACACGAGTTGAGATGTAATTTAAAGGAGCGTTCCCATGCCTACTGGCCGAGTCAAATGGTTTAGCCTCGAAAAAGGGTTTGGCTTTATCGCATCCGACGAAGGCGAAGATGTTTATCTTGCAGCAACCTCACTTCCTGCAGGTGTCACCACAGTTAAGCCCGGAACGAAGTTGGAGTTCGGGGTAGCTGAGGGTCGTCGCGGACCTCAAGCACTTTCAGTACGCATCATTGATGCCCCGCCATCTCTAGTTGCGAACTCACGTGCCAGCCATGACGACCTCGCAGCAATGATTGAAGACACCATCAAAATTCTCGACAAAGTAAGTAATGGGCTACGCCATAGCCGCTACCCAACTCCGGTTGAGGCAGAACGTTTGGGCAAGGTATTACGCGGTATCGCTGGCCAGTTAGATAACCAGTAATAACTCTCTTTTATAGACCACTTCTGCGTGCTCTACGGATTGTGTAACGAATTCCGAGCAGGCCAAGGGTTGCGCCAGATAGGCAGGTCCAGATTATTTTTGCCTCTGCATTTACTGCCAGAGCGATTACGCCTACGACCAACCAGAGCACTACGCCAGTGAGGATTAGCGTGACAATTGATCTCACATTCTGAGCCATGCCCCGATAATACTCCAAGGCACGTACTCATAAAGTAACGATAGGGTGACGGCAGGAGGAATGATCGCGTGCGTGTAAACGAAAATGGCAATTGGCGTTCTTTCCGCCATCGCAATTTTCAAATTCTCTTCTCTGCTAATGCCGTTTCCAATATTGGAAGTTGGGCGCAGCGTATTGCTCAAGATTGGCTAGTACTCGAACTTAGCCACAATAACGGAACTTACTTGGGTCTAGTTACTGCGTTGCAGTTTGTGCCAGTGCTCTTTTTCAGTCTTCATGGCGGCGCACTTGCTGACCGATTTGATAAGCGCAAAGTTTTAATCGCAACCAACGTGGGTGGCGGACTATCTGCTGGAATTCTCGGTCTTCTCGTTACAACGCATCATGTGCAGTTATGGCACGTTTTCTTGTTGGCATTCGCGCTTGGTGTCTCTAACGCGGTTGATGCGCCAGTGCGGCAGAGTTTTATTGCTGAAGTTGTCGGCCATACCGATATTGCCAATGCAGTAAGCCTGAATTCAGCGAATTTCAATGCAGGGCGCCTCATTGGCCCTGCTTTATCAGGCGCCTCAATCGCGGTATTTGGTACAGGACCTTCATTTCTTATGAACGCTAGTTCATACATTCTCGTAATTATCGCTCTCATGAATTTGCGAAAGAGCGAGTTTTTTACCCAACCTCGAAGCACGAGCATGGCTAATGTGCGTGAGGGTCTGCGCTACGTAAAAGCCCGACCCGATCTTTATGCCATCATGATCGTGGTCTTCTTTATGGCAACCTTTGGTTTGAATTTTCAAATATTTAATGCGCTTATGGCCACCAAAGTTTTCCATCTAGGCGCTGCTTCTTTTGGATTACTAGGAACAATCATTGCTATTGGTTCATTAAGCGGGGCGCTGATTTCTGCCCGCCTCGAACGATTCCGAAAGACAATGTTTGTTGTCTACGGAAGTTTACTTTTCGGAACAGCGGTCATGATTCTTGCATTCATGCCCACTTTCACTCTTTACGCAATCTGGTTGCCTGTATGTGGCTTCACGGCGTTGACAACGTTAATTACTGCGAATTCATTGATGCAGATCAATACCGACCCGGTATTACGTGGACGTGTGATGGGAATCTATCTCTTAGTATTTATGGGTGGAACACCTTTTGGTTCACCCCTCGTTGGTCTGATGGCCGAGCACGTGGGAGTTCGTCCCACAATTGCGACAGGTGGTCTAATTACCGTTCTAGCAGGACTCTTTGCATGGCAGCGCTACCGACATAAAGTGGAAGTACCTGCTGACTTCTCAATTGATGTGGTTCTACCTCCCGTTTATGACAATAAGGGCTAGCAAACCAAAGAGCGTTAGTAATGTAATCAGGCGTCTACTTTTATAGTTCATTTGGCATCCTGCACTATCCTCTGGTGAGAAGGAATAATAATGATCGTGGCTAAAGCGATCAAAATCAAGACAGGAACCATCAGATACGCACGTGAGATCCCTAAGTGATCACCCAGTACGCCAAGAATAAAAGGTGCACATGCAATGGCGGTGCCAGCAGCAAGAGAACTTCTACCAATCGCTAAATCAGGTCGGCCATCACTAAAGGCAATAAGTCGTAGCGATGAGAGAGAAAACTGCATTGACAGGCCAAGGCCTACAACCAAGAGTGAAGCGATAGAAATCCAGAGGTTGTGAGAAGACCAGAGAATTGTGAAGCCAACAAATTGAGCGAGGATGACTGCTTTAAGCTGATGATCTAAGGAATATCTCTTGAGGGCGCTTGGCCCAAACCAGCGGCCGATTCCCATTCCGCCGCCAACAGCAACAATTGAGATAGTAGAAATTGCCGCGCTGGTTCCTACGCGGTCACGCACTAACGCAGCCGCCCAGAATGTCGTTGCAAATTCGCTGGAGATGCAAGCAATGAAGCCAAACCACGCTATCCAAAATTTGCGATTGAGAGAGCCTCTCTGTGGACCCTCTTCATCTGGAATATGTTCTGCAGAGTCGTTGGGTTTAAAGAATAGATAGAGAAAACCGGTAGCAGGAATAACGGTAAGCAATCCAAGTCGCCAACTAAATGTTGTGCCGGCAAGAGTTCCCACCGACAGAGTGCCGAAAATATAACCGGCAGAGCCAATGCCATAGGCTTGCGATAGCGCGCGCGTTGGGTTCTTAGGAAAGTGGTGCGAAAGTTGCGGGACCGTGGAGTTGATGACCATAGAAACTCCAAAACCAGCGATGAGAGTCGCGATAAGAGTCAATTGCACTGGTGGTGAAAAAATAAACATCAGTACGCCGCTGCAAAAGAGCGCCATTCCCAACCAGGCCGTACGCGCGCGACCGAAGAGATGGGCTAATTTCGGGGCTGCAAATCCAGCGAGAATTGCGGCAATTCCCATAGCAGTTCCGTGCAGGCCGGCAATTGTCAGGGAGGTCTGTTGCTGCGTACGTAGCAATGGTTGGGCTGGTCCGAAACCGCCAAGGTAGAAATTTACGGTTCCTATTTGTAGTGCAATCATCCAGAAAACGCGGTCGCGTCGTAGCGTCATACTTCTAATTCACTGGTGATTAAAGAGCGCTTACAACGAATTCAATTGATGCTGTTAGTGCATCAATATCGCTTGGCTCGACTGCAGGGAACATGCCGATACGCAATTGGTTTTTGCCAAGTTTGCGGTATGGCTCTGTATCCACGATTCCATTGGCGCGCAGCGCTGCAGCGACCCTTGTTGCATCGATGGAGTCATCGAAATTGATTGTGCCAACAACATTGGAGCGCATGGCTGGGTCAGTAACAAACGGGGTGGTGTAAGGAGTCTTTTCGGCCCATCCGTATAGGCGCGCAGCAGAATCCGCGCAGCGCCCTGCGGCAAATTTCATGCCGCCGTTCTGATTCATCCACTCGATCTGCTGCGCGAGCAGAATCAAAGTAGCTACAGCGGGCGTGTTGTAGGTCTGGTTAAGGCGGCTATTTTCGATGGCAATTGTGAGGTCAAAGAACGCTGGAACCCAGCGCCCACTCGATTTAATTTTCTCAACGCGTGCGATTGCTGCAGGGCTCATGAGTGCAAGCCAGAGTCCACCGTCGGAGGCAAATGATTTCTGTGGTGCAAAGTAGTAGGTATCGAATTCTTCTGCATCGACAGCGATACCACCTGCAGCGCTAGTGGCATCGACGAGAACTAGCGCCCCATCCGTACCTGCGGGGCGTTTGATGGGCATCGCAACACCAGTGCTGGTTTCATTATGAGTAAGGGCGTATGCATCAATGCCGTCTTCTGCTTGTGCCATTGGGTGCGTGCCTGGCTCTGACTTAATGAGCGTTGGCTCACCAAGAAATGGCGCTTGTCTTGCAGCAGCAGCAAATTTTGAAGAAAACTCACCAAATACCAGATGTTGTGAACGAGATTCAATTAATCCGAAGGTTGCGATATCCCAAAACGCAGTTGATCCGCCATTGCCAAGGACCACCTCATAGCCTGCGGGAAGTGCGAAGAGAGAATTGAGTCCTTCGCGAACATGATGGAGAACATCCTTGACGGGTTTTTGACGATGGGATGTTCCCAAGATTGAAGTGCCACTATCTGCAAGCGCAGCAAGCGCACCTGCGCGAATCTTGGAAGGGCCGCAACCGAAGCGACCATCGGATGGTTTTAGGTTATTTGGGATTTTGATCTCTGCGTTCACGGAGAGAGCCTATGGGTAGTAGCGGGTTATCTCCCATTTGAGTTCTTCTGCGCCGTCTGTGATAGAGCGCTCATAGCGGAGCCGATCATGTAATCGTGAATATCGACCCTGCCAGAATTCGATGCTGGTTGGAAAGACTCGGTATCCGCCCCACTCCGGTGGCGTTGGCACCGTTGTTCCTTCTGGCCATTTCTCGGCCGCCGACTTCCAGCGCTCTTCTAACTCTTCTCGCGATGCAAGGGGGGCAGATTGACGACTCGCCCATGCACCAATTTGGCTCTCCCATGGCCTGGTTGCGAAGTACTCCTCAGATTCGCTCCGTGGAATCTGTTGCGCATCCCCATTAATTATTACTTGCCGTTCCATGGCATACCAAGGAAAGAGAAGCGTGACACGGGGTTGTGAGTGAATCGCTTTTCCTTTTCGTGATGAGTAACTCGTGAAAAAAGTGAAACCATGGTGCGAAACATCTTTAAGAAGAACAGTGCGGGATGAAAGTTCACCAGCATGGTCCACAGTGGAGAGGACCATGGCATTGGCTTCGACGATCATGGGGTTTGCGCTCGCCTCCCGTAGCCATTGGGCGAAGGCCGCAAGCGGATCGGCAGGTAGCGACTCCAAGCCCATTTGACTGTATGACCGGCGCATCGCAGAAATCTCTGCCCGGGTGAATTCGTTCTCCATACCTGTATCTAACGTCACTTTCTCTTATTGCGCATCTCCCGTGTAAATGAGCGCCAGCAAGCGGATGATTGGTCGAGACCACCTCTTGGGTGGGGCAGAATTACCTTTAGTCGTTGTACAAGGCGCACAACGAGAGAATGAAAGATGAAAGGTCAACCGTGTCTGACGATTTTAAGCCGGGCCTTGAAGGAGTCATTGCTTTTGAGTCGGAGATCGCAGAGCCAGATAAAGAGGGCAGCGCCCTTCGTTATCGCGGCGTTGATATTGAAGACCTTGTAGGTCGCGTCGAGTTTGGAAATGTATGGGGACTTCTTGTTGACGATGAATTTAATCCTGGTCTTCCGCCAGCTGAACCATTTCCACTTCCAGTTCACTCGGGTGATGTTCGCGTAGATGTGCAATCTGCAATTGCAATGTTGGCACCAGCCTGGGGTTTCAAACCGCTTCTTGATATTTCTGATGAAGAAGCTCGTAGCAATTTAGCCCGTGCATCAGTGATGGTTCTTTCTTATGTTGCTCAATCTGCCCGTGGTACATGGCAATCGATGGTTCCACAGACTGAAGTAGATAAGGCACACACTGCTGCTGAACGCATGATGATTCGCTGGCGTGGCGAGCCAGACCCATTGCATGTTCGCGCAATCGATGCTTACTTTGTCTCTGCCGCCGAACACGGCATGAATGCATCCACATTTACTGCTCGCGTAATTGCTTCAACCGGTGCTGATGTTGCTGCTGCGCTCTCTGGTGCAATCGGTGCAATGTCAGGTCCTCTTCATGGCGGTGCACCATCTCGCGTACTTCACATGATTGAGGAAGTTGAAAAGACTGGCGATGCACGCGCATATGTAAAGGGTCTTATGGATCGTGGTGAACGCCTGATGGGCTTTGGTCATCGCGTTTACCGTGCTGAAGATCCACGCGCTCGCACATTGCGTCGCACCGCAAAAGAACTTGGTGCGCCACGTTATGAAGTTGCGCTCGCGTTAGAAAAAGCCGCGTTGGCAGAATTGCACGAGCGTCACCCAGAACGTGTTCTGGAAACAAACGTTGAATTCTGGGCCGCGATCATTCTAGATTTTGCCGATGTACCAGGACATCTTTTTACGTCAATGTTTACTGCCGCTCGTACCGCTGGTTGGAGCGCGCATATTCTGGAACAGAAACGTACTGGCCGATTGGTTCGCCCATCAGCCCGTTATATTGGCCAAGGCCCACGCAAACCTGAGAGTGTTAAAGGCTGGGATCCATCTGTGATTCAACTTCATTCTTAAGACCGCCAACTTTCTGATTTACGCTGAAAAAATTTCAGTAATCAGAGCCCTTCATAACAATCGGGTAAAGGCCTTTTATATAGCTCTTTTCGGCTTGACGCTGCCAACTTAAAGCGTTGGAATAGACCCGCTGTCACCTTTGTGCAGCAAGACCATCCATGGAGGATTTAATGAATAAGAAGCGTCTCGGTATCGCGAGTGCTGCTATTGCTGCAGCAGTTGCAATTTCTGGGTTTGTTGCTCCAGCACAAGCGGCAGGCAGCAACCTGGTGATTTGGACAGATTCAGATCGCGCCAAAGGTCTAAAAGAAGCATCCGCTGCTTGGGCTGCAAAGAATGGCGTAACCCTAACTGTTGTTGTTAAAGATTTTGGAAAAGTTCGTGATGAAATGATTACTGCAGGTCCGAAAGGACTTGGCCCAGATATTTTAATTGCGCCGCATGACTGGGTTGGTGGCTTAGCTGCCTCAGGCGCCCTTGAGCGCGTGAGCCTTACTAACAGGTCAGCATTCCCGCGGACAGCACTTGATGGTTTCACATATAGAGGCATTCTTTACGGAATTCCTTACAACGTAGAGAACATCGCACTTGTTTACAACACCAAATTAGTCTCTAGCGCACCAAAGACTTTGGCTGAGATGGAATCAACATGGGCAACTCTCAAGGCCGCCGGAACTGCCAAAGTTGGTATCGATGTCCAAACGGGAAATCCATATATGAACACCCCACTCTTTACTGCACTTGGTGGATATGTCTTTGGTGGAAAGGCTAACCACCCTAATCCAAGGAATGTTGGACTTTATTCCGCAAAATTTGCTAAGAATGCCTCAAAGATTGATAAATGGTTCGCTTCTGGTTTCTTGAATAAGAATTCAGATTGGACCTACACCAACTTCTATGCGGGTAAAGCACCATATGCAATTATGGGACCTTGGAATCTAGAAGATTTGCATAAGTCAGGCATGGCTTCTTCTTATGCAATTGCTGGCGTTCCCGGTGGTTACCCTTGGATCGGTGCCAATGGATTCATGGTATCCAAATACGCACCTAACAAGTTTCTAGCCAAGTCCTACATTGCAAATGTAGTAACTGACGTAACTTTCCAGTACACCTTGTATAAGAGCACATTAAAGATGCCAGCTCTTTTAGCAGCTGCTGCAAAGGTCGACAATCAGGACCTACTTGCAATGTCTGCTTACCGTGATTCATCTGGCGCCATGCCGATGTGGAACATCCCACAGATGGCATCAGTCTGGACTGACTGGGGCAATGCTTGGCAGACAGTTGCTGACGGAAAATCAACAGCCGCTGCTGCCTTCAAGTTAGCTGCAGCTAATGTTAAGAAACTCGTTTCATAAGTAATTGATTGATGGGCTTCAGAGACGCTGAGTTTTTCAGCGTCTCTGAAGGTCGTTCCCCCAGGAGTATTCTTTAAAAAGGATCTTTCCAAAGCAAAAATAGAGGAGGTTAATTGTGAGGAGTTTTTCCCATAAGACTCCTGCATTACTTGTCAAGATTATTCTGCTTGGCGCCCTCAACGCTTTCACGTTCTGGGCGGTTCCGATACTCCTAAGCCACAAGACCTGGTTTTTTGCTGCATATTTTGTGATCTCAACAATTCTCATTGATTATGTTTTCTTAAACAGCAAGCGAATCGCTGGTAAATATATTGTTCCTGGTGTCATTTTACTTCTACTCTTTCAGGTCTATCCAGCCTTGTTTACTGGCTATATTGCATTTACAAACTATTCAACCGGACATTTTCTTGATAAAGAGTCTGCAATCGAAGTAATGGTGTCGAATTCATACGAACTAGTTAACGACGACGCAATTTATTCAATGCAGATCGCCAAAGATCGTCTCTCTGGAGAAATTGCCTTAATTATCAGAGATAAAGATGGGTCTTTTCTTGCTGCTAAGAAATCAGGTACTTCCAAGATTCCAACTTCTGCAATCACCCCAGGTTCTGACGGAAAGGTCAGTGCAGTTGAGGGGTTTAAGTTACTGAGTGATGCAGAGTTGATGTCGATTATTGAGCAATTTAATGATTTTTACGTTCCTGCAGGCGGAAATCAATTTTTTCGGGTTGCTGACTTTAATGCGGTAGAAAAAGTTCAGCCCGTACTTGCATACGACAAAGCAAAAGACCAAATTACAAATATCTCCACAGGTGTGACTTATCGCCCAGATAAGAACGGGTCAATGGTTAGTGCAGATGGTGAGGAAATTGAACCTGGTTGGACTACAACTGTAGGTTGGCGCAATTTTACAAAAGTAGCAACCGACCAGCGTTATCGAGGTCCAATGGGGCTTGTTCTGGCTTGGACTTTTTCGTATGCAGCCCTAGTCGTCCTTTCTACTTTTTTCTTCGGACTTGTTTTAGCTCTAGTGCTTAACCACCCACGATTGAAATTAAGGCGAGTTTATCGATCTCTCCTTATCGTTCCGTATGCGATGCCCTCTGTTTTATCTCTCTTGGTCTGGGCTGGAATGTTTAACGAAGAGTTCGGCGTAATAAATCGCATGTTGCATACATCAATTCCTTGGTTGTCAGATCAATGGATGGCAAAAGTTGCGGTACTTATTGTGCAATTATGGGCCGGAACTCCTTATATGTTTCTAATCTCGACCGGTGCAATTCAAGCCTTACCGAGCGAGATCGTTGAAGCTGCCGCTGTTGACGGCGCCTCTCCACAGAAAGTTTTCTGGAATATCAAATTACCTCTGGTGCTTATGACCCTTACACCTTTATTGATTGCAAGTTACGCTTACAATTTCAGCAACTTTGGTGCCATTTATCTTCTTACTGGCGGGGGTCCGACGATTATCTCTTCGGGTGGTATTGCTGGACACACAGATATTCTGATTTCCTATACATACAAGTTGGCCTTCATGTCTGGAAAGGGAAATGACTACGGCCTAGCTAGCGCAGTCTCTTTTTTCAACTTCCTGCTGGTCGCTTCGATTTCAATTTACAGTTTTAGGAAATCGCGAACTATGGAGAACATGATATGACGCGCAAAGTAGTTTTGGTTCAACAGAAGAAAATGACCTTCGGAAAATGGTTAAAAACGATGTCATGGAGACATCTTGTCGCATTTATAACTATTGCCTTTGCTCTCTTCCCACTTTTCTGGATGGCATCGGCTTCCTTCGATCCTCTCGGGATTGTGTCATCCCAGAAACTTATTCCCGATCACCCCGGCTTAGATAATTTTCGAACCCTATTTAATGACCCCGATCACCCTTACCTTATCTGGTTTAGGAATTCGATTGTGATATCAGGAGTGAATGCAATTCTCCAGATGTTTATAGGGGCAACTGCGGCATATGCGCTTAGTAGATTCCGTTTCAAAGGCAGAAAAACGACTCTTATGACGATTCTGATCATTCAAATGTTCCCACAATTACTTGCTGCAACTTCAATCTTCTTAATGCTTGCAGAGTTAGGGAAAAGTATTCCATTTTTAGCACTTGGTAATTCAATTGCTTTGATTATAGTTTTTGCCGGTGGCGCTCTAGGGATTAACGCCTGGATGCTTAAGGGCTTCTACGACACAATACCCTCTGAAATTGACGAATCCGCCAAAATTGATGGTGCCTCCCACTCTCAAATTTATTTCAGAATTATTTTGCCACTTGCGCGCCCTGTACTTGCTGTCATTGTACTTCTATCATTTATAGGAACAATGAATGAGTTTCTCTTGACTTCCGTAATTCTGGGCGGAAAGCAAAATTCGTTAACGCTAGCTGTTGGTATGCAGCAATATATTGACGGCCAATATAAGCAACATTGGGGTCCATTTACAGCTGGCGCGTTAATTGCTTCTGTGCCTGTGGTTATCCTCTTTATGTTCCTTCAGAAATATGTTGTGTCAGGCCTTACAGCTGGTTCCACAAAGGGATAACGAGGCTAAGAGATGATAGAGGCGCATCACGATGGAAGCGAACTTTACGTAAGTAATTCAGCGCCAAAAATTGGCGACAAAGTCACTCTACGAGTCCGCGTTCCTAAAAAAGATGGATTGAATCAGGTATATCTCCGCATTATGTATGACGCCGAACCAAGAATTCTTCCCTTAAAGAGGGGTAAGTCAACATCTGTTGAAACTTGGTGGTCGATTCAAGTAAAGATTCTTAATCATTCAACTAGTTATAGGTTTTTATTTTTAGATAAAGTGAGTTTCAGATGGCTAAATGGTGCAGGAGTATTTAACTATGACGTTGTAGATCGTGAAGACTTTCGAATTATCGCCCGACCGCAATATCCAGAATGGATTAAGCAAAGTGTTTTTTACCAGATTTTCCCCGATCGCTTCGCAACATCTGGTCAGAAACGCGAATTACCAGATTGGGCAGTTCCACGCGAGTGGAATCAATTACCGAATGGTCGTAGTAACGTTACTGGGCAAGAATTCTACGGCGGAGATTTTCAAGGAGCTACTGCACATCTAGATCACCTCACCAGTTTGGGTGTGAATGCAATCTATTTCACACCCTTTTTCCCAAGCCGCAGCAATCACAGATACGACGCAAGCAGTTTTGATTTCGTTGATCCGTTACTTGGCGGCGATAAGGGACTTATTGAATTTTCAAAAGCTGCGCAACAGCGCGGTTTGAAAGTGATGGGTGATCTGACTACAAATCATTGTGGTGCTGGCCACCCTTGGTTACAGAAGAGTTTGAAGAAGTCACGCGCCCGTGAATGTGAGTTTTTCTACTGGGACGATGCAAGCCCATATGAATATATTGGTTGGTACAACACGCAGTCACTTCCAAAACTTAACTACAATTCCCAAAAACTTCACGAACTCATGTATTCCGGCGCGGATTCAATTGTGAAGAAATGGCTCCGCCCGCCTTTTAATATGGCTGGCTGGCGTATTGATGTAGCAAATATGACTGGCCGTTATTTGTCTGATGATTTCAATAAGGAAGTTGCAAGAGGTATTAGAGATGCCATGGATAAGGAGAATCCAGAGGCATGGCTTGTTGCGGAAAATGCCGATTTTTCCGCAGAGGATTTAGATGGGTTTGGCTGGCATGGAACTATGAATTACAACGGTTTTACGATGCCATTATGGCAGTGGATACATGACAAGGATGCAAAACTTCAAGACCATGGCCGCATGCCAGGTAAATTGCCAAAAATTCCTGGTACTTCTATGGTCGCAGCGATGCGGCAATTTGCTGCCGGTATTCCATGGCGATCACTTGTCGCAAGTATGACGCTCTTAGATTCTCACGATAGAGCGCGATTTCATTCTGTTGTTGGAAAGAATCATGCGCGCCACATTGCAGGACTGTGCATGTTAATGACATACCCAGGTGTTCCATCAGTCTTTGCTGGCGATGAAGTAGGGCTTGAAGGTGCATGGGGAGAAGATGCGCGACGTACGATTAATTGGGATTCACCAGAAAAATGGGATCACACGCTTTTTGGCGCCTACCAAAAGTTAATTGCAATTCATCGCAGCGCACATGCTCTTCAAGAGGGGGGTTTGCGTTGGATAATAGTCAAGGATGATGTGGTTGCTTATCTTCGTGAATCAAAGAAAGAGTCAATTTTGGTCGTGGTTTCACGAAAAGGCGGACGTTTTTCAATTGATCTTGCACCTTATGGTTACACAATTAAGAAAACGCTATACGGACCCACGCAGAGCGGGAAGAGCATTCAAATATCTAGTAGGAGCGCAGTAAGCGGTATTTGGAAGTTAGCATGAAAAAGCGGCTTCTAACAACGCTAATTACCTCAATCATAATTATCAACGCCAATCTCACATTCGGCAATGCTGCTGCAGATCTAACATCCTTATGGCAGCCAATAGTTCGTGGAGATCTAAGTAACGACTCGGTCTATTTTGTGATGACAGACCGTTATGCAAACGGAGATACAGGAAACGACCAGGCTCTTATTGGTGGTGGTCGATTGGGTAGCGGGTATGACCCAACAGATATTGGTTGGTACCACGGTGGAGATTTCCAAGGTCTTACGGCGCACCTCGATCGAGTTAAGGAATTGGGTTTCACTTCGATTTGGATTACGCCTCCAGTGGTTCAGCAGTATATACAGGGCATGTCTGCTGCCTATCACGGATATTGGGGCGTTGACTTTACGACAATTGATCCGCATTTAGGAACCGAGGCAGATTTTAAAGCGTTCGTGGCACGAGCTCATGAACTGGAAATGAAAGTTATAGTTGATATTGTCGTCAATCACACAGCAAATGTTATTAAGTATAAATTGGGGATGTACACGTATTTAGAGCCTGTTGACTACCCGTATAAAAATGCTAAGGGTAAACCTTTCGATTCAACTAAGTACGCGGGCAAGAGTACGTTCCCTAAATTGAGCGCGACGAAATCTTTTGCGAGAGAACCCTTTTTACCTAAAGCTTATGCAAAAATCAAGAAGCCAGCTTGGCTAAATAACCCAACGAATTATCACAATCGTGGTGATTCGACCTTCACGGGTACATCGACTCTGGATGGGGACTTTGTAGGGTTGGATGACTTGTTTACCGAAAAGCCAGAAGTGGTTAAAGGATGGACAGATTTATGGTCATCATGGATCACTAAGTTCAATATCGACGGCTATCGCATAGATACTGCAAAACACGTGAATCCAGAGTTTTGGCAGGCGTTTCTACCTAAGATTTTGGCTGCAGCAAAAGCTGCAGGAAAGAGCGAATTTCCAATATTTGGTGAGACATACGAAACAGATCCAAATTCACTTGCAACCTTTGTCACGCAACAGAAGTTTCCTGCTGTTCTGGACTTCGCATTTCAAAAGAATGTGATTTTGTTTGCACGCAGTGGCTATCAGCCTGCGAATATGGCCGACATGTTCAATGCTGATGATTTGTTTACAACTACAAAGGGCAGTGCATATGGTCTAGCAACATTTCTTGGCAATCACGATATGGGCCGTACCGGGATGTTTCTAGAAAATGCCACTTTTGGTGACACAGATTTACTATTAGCCAGATCAAAAATGGCCAATGCACTTTTATTCTTGCTCCGCGGGGGGCCCGTTCTCTATTATGGTGACGAAAAAGGCATGACGGGGACTGGCGGCGATCAATTGGCACGTCAAGACATGTTTGCAACTCAAGTCAATGATTGGAAAAATGAGACTCGCATTGGGAATACGCCGATAGGGGATCGCAGTGCATTTGATGTTCGCAATCCTCTTGAAGAGCAGATTGCCGAAATTCAAAAAGTAACAAAGGAAAATCCAGCGCTACGATCTGGTACCCAACAGACGCGATATGCCGGTCAAAGCACCTTCATCGTGACGCGCTATCTTGATAATCAAGAATATCTAGTAGTGTTTAACTCTAGAGAAGAGAACGTAAGTGCAAGTTCTAAAGTTGCAACTCTTGGAGTGCAGTGGTTGCCGATTCTTGGAACTGTTGAATCAGTCTCACAGGTGAAGGATGGCGAACTATCTATTACCATGGCTCCGCTCTCGTATACTGTTCTAAAAGCAGATAGAAAATTCACTCCTACCCAAGCTTTAAGTATTAAACTTAATGCTCCCAAAATCGATTACAGCACTGAAAACTGGTTTGCGTTAAGCGCCAATGTTCCAGGTAATGATTATGTAGAAGTCACTTTTGCGATACGGGAAAAAAGTAAGAATTGGAGGGTTTTGGGCACTTCTGACCACAGAACTTTCGCCAGTGATTCTGTCGTTGGCGGGCTTCATCGGGTCTATCTGCACCCACGAGAGTTCAAATCAGGGAGAACACTTGAGATTGTTGCTATCGTCAAAGATGCATCGGGAGCCAAAGTAACTTCTAATATTCGCACTTTATCGATCAGGTATTAATTCTCCAACCAGAACCTCATCGGTTGGTCAAGGTACTTCGCCCAAGATTTTTCGTTGTGGCCAGATTTTTCGAATTGGCGTGCCGTGAAGTCGTGATTCTTGCGCCACCCAGCCTCTAGCATTTTCTGATCGGCATATTTTTGAAATGGTCCATAACTCGCATCATGGCCTTTTGTGCCATAACTCATCCAAATCTTGTGGGTGCCAGGTACTGGCAACGCATTTATTAGGGCATCTACCAATGCATTTCCACCCACTGGCCAATGTGTTGATAGCGCCAGACACGTTCCGAAGAAGTCGGGGCGTTTCCCTAATGCATAGAGAGAGGCAAGACCTCCCATACTCGAACCGATGATGGCAGTGTTCGCTTCCGCTAAGTTGATGCCTAATTCTTTGGAGATCGTTGGTGCTATGCGGTCCGTAATCTGCTCCAAATATCTATTGCCTTGCAATTGTTCGGGAGCAATGGAGATGTTCATATCCCTCGGAGTAGGGATTCCATTTTGGTACGGGTCCTGGGGAGCAAGATCCAAGATGCGACCTAAAGGATTCTTGTCGCTTGAACTATGAAAGACTCCGATGATTGCTGGGGGAGTAATTCCTAGTCTTTCGCTAACACGTATGGCAGATTGTGCCATCTGCCATGTACTGCGGTGTGTTGCGGTGCGACGATCAAAGACATTCTGCCCATCGTGCGCGATGAGGAGATGGTGAGTAGGAGTTTGTGGACTCCAATAATCCACAATTCGCCCATCAAAACTCACTCGTTGAACAAGTCCTGGGACGCCACGAATTTGAAAGCGTTCTACTCTCTCCATAGTTTCTAAACCCCGCTATGCACGACGAGTATGTATGTCACACCACGAAGTTAGAGAATTGCCAGGGGTCAGCGTGATCATAAGCACGACCGTTCCAATTACGGTAAAGGTCGTTGCGATGCATTAGTGGATCCCAATCGGCCGCCTCTGAATGAAAACCACCCCAGTATTTCTCTGCAAAGGCAAGCACTTCTTTCCAGGGCAAATCATCCGGGACCAAGAGCCCCTGGTCGGGATTTTTCATTGCCCAGGCGACAGCAGCGTAAACCGCACTTGCCACCTGGACCGTTGTTGCCGATTGATTCGGTATCAACTTTCGAGCGTCGTGGATTGAGAGGAGAGAACCTGTCCACCATGACTTGTATGCGTGACCCATTAGAAGAACACCGAGGCGATCTTCTCCATCAATAATTTCATCATTCATGATCCGCTGATTTGGTTGAAGATCCCATTGGCGCATTTCAAGTTCACGCATGGAAACAATTGCGGCATCGGATGGACAATAGGCGTAATGCACGGTTGGGCGGTATACGGCCTTGTCACCATCCCATACGGTCAAGTGATCAGAGATTGTGAAAGCTTCACCATGTCGAACCAGGAGGCCGGTAGTTTCAGAGTTTGGAACCCACGATCGAACCCATTTAGTTGCTCCGGCTTGCGCAATAGCTATTTGATTCTGTGGCCCGCCTTCATGGAAATAGGCGTTGGCGGGAAGTGTTTTTTCATGCGTCCCCCAACCCAATTCCGCCGGAGCGATACCTTCCTCATAGAAACCTTCGACGCTCCAGGTATTAACGAACTCGCCAACGAGTTTTGGTTTGTTGGCCACTTGAGTGTCCCGTTCGGCGATATGAATTACCTTCACTCCCAAGATCTGAGCCAGCACAGGGAAATTATCACTAGCGAGAGCATTTTCTACTCCAGCGACAGCCTTACCGTCCTTTAATGCTTGCGATGCAATGTCCACAAGCGCTCGCTTAACTAAATGCGACACCAATCCTGGATTGGCACCGTGTTCAACGATTGCGGTCGGACCTGTATTACTCCATCGGGATTTCATGTCGCGGATTTGCATATGTCGGACGTAGAGGGTGCGAGATTGCACGCTCCGTTCTGGGCCTCCTCCGTAAGGCTCCCACTCTTCTAGTGATGTATTTACGTAAATAACTCCGTGATCGTGAGCCCACTGAATCATCGAATTGGCGCCGATATTCCATGCCAAATCTAGAAGGAAGTCACCTTCGGAAAGAAATCGACTTAAGAATTGGTCAAGATTCTCTTTGGTCAATTGATCTTGGACATAAGTTGCACCTGCATCAATTGCGCTTTGTACTCGTGATCTATTGTCTCTTTGATCCACAATCGTCATCTGTTTAGCTTCTACAAGATGCTCAAGAAGTAGCGGGATAGTGCATTGGGCTACCGACCCAGCGCCTAAAACAAGAATTCGATTGTGGAAGGTTTTGGACAATTAGACCTCTTCTGCGAGCGTGTTAGGAAAATTTACTTCGCGATCCCAAATTATAGGGCAGAATCCATAAGTTAATTTCTGACTGACTCTGACCAGACGCCAAGCCTCTCACGCTTTGCTTGGTACATAGCGTTATCTGCGCGTCGGAGAAGGTCAGGTGCGCCATCATTGCTGACATGCCCAACACTTACTCCCACTGTAATCTCGTGCTCAGCGATTGAGAACGGGTAACTCAAAGTTGCTCTAAGAGCTAGAGCCGCCTCAAAGGTTGTCTCGTCGTCACCTCGGACAATTACGCCAAATTCGTCGCCACCCAAGCGCGCAAGCAACGAACCTTGAGGTAGTGCGCGTTCAAATCGCATTGAGACTTGTTTAAGTAGTAGGTCGCCAACCTCGTGACCGTATTGGTCATTAATAGGCTTGAAGCCATCAAGATCTAAGAGTAAGAGGGCATCTTCTGACTTAGAAGATTTCGAAAGGAGATTAAGTTCTGCAATAAAACGACGTCGATTAGGCAAGCCTGTGAGTTCATCAGATCTGGCCAGTATGCGCTCTTCACCAATTGATCGTGCATCACGGAGTGCGATAGCCATTCGAATAAATGCGAGGCAGAGAGTTGCAATTGTAGGAATCAAGATAAAATTGGGTAGGTACTCATGCCGTAGCGCGGTAATTGCAAGGAGAGTTGCGCTCATCATTACTGAAGTCGCGATAAAGAGCGGATGGAGCGATTCGGTATTCACTTTCTCTGTGCCACGATGCCAGAAACCTTCGGCAAGAATGACAATTCCCAATAACCAACCGTCATCACTAAGTGATCCAAGTGCGTATTGATTGTTAATGCTGAGCCAGAGGAAGAGAAAATCGGAGATTGCAAAGATTATAATCCCGAAAGAAATTAGGGTGCTACGCCGTGACATCGGCTGGATAAGAGCCAGCGTCAGTGTCAAAGCAACGAGTATCAAGTCAGCGATAGGGAATAGCACTGCAAAGAAAGTTTTTACAATATCACCGGCAAAATGTGGAACGACCGGTTCAATAAGGAAAGCTGATCCAATAGAACTTAAGCCCAGACCAAGGATTGTGGAGTCAAGCAATTCGACAGTTCCAAATTTCGGTTTGTTGCGAAGAGCGCGAGGAAGCCCTATAAATGCGCACGGGTACAGTAGTAAATAACAAGCATTGGCAATTGTCGTTGTGAATTGCGGCAAGACGTAGAACTCGGCAGAGGTAGAGAGAATTGATCCAGCACTCCAGAGTAAAATCGCTAAAGTTAAGGCAACTCTGCTTACTCGGTCGTTGAAGTTAGGTGATGCCAGAATTGCAATTGCACTACAAATTGCAATTACATTGTAGAGAATTAAATCAACAAGAAATTGCGGTGCAGGAAGAGCAAGACGAGTTAAGACGTGGAGAATCAGCAGTACTGGAACTACGGCGCGAGTAAGCCGTCGATTTCCCATTCTTCACAGTAAAACCATTTCTTTACTGGAGCGAATAGGGGTAGCCATAGGTCGGCGGTTATAGACCTTTATCGCATACAAGGCCGCGTAATGAGAGGGCTTGAGCAACCCCTTCTTTCGCTTGACCTAGTTGCACAACTGTATTTTCACGGGTCGTCTTCATGGCTTCTACAGTCTTTCCGACTTTTCCATAAAGGACGCTAGAGGCAGTGGCGGAACGAATGGCGGACTTTAGAGATGTAATTGCCGAGGTGTACGTGGAAATTGAACTCCTATTTTTGGTGGCGTTTGCAGTGTCTGCAATTAACGCTTCTCTTGCTGCTGTGAACTGAGTCAATTTATCGGTCCATGTCTTAATTTGGAGATCAAGCGCAACTGCCTTTGCTTTGGCTTCCTCCACTTTGACAAGTTCGGCAGTAATTTTTACATCTAGCGCAGCAAGAGTGGCTGGCAATTCTTTAACTAGGGCAAGGTAAGAGGTGTTCATTTTCGCGTATGAGGTATTTGCTTTGAGGCAATCCCTGGAGACCCAGGTCAACTTCGCTTTTTTTACAGTTGGGTTCTTCGTGCATTTATAGACGCTGCCATTAACCTTGGTGGTTTTGTTGATTTTAGATTTGGGGCAAGCAGCCCCATTGCTGATGGCAGCGGCGCTTGCTGAAGTGGCAACCAGAGTGCTGGTTAGCATAAAACCAATGATCGAAGCGGCAAGTACTTTGCGAAACATAGAGACCTCCAGAGATTGTTAACTCATCGTAACCATTGCGAAGAGATTGTTGTAAGCAGAACGCGCTCAAGGAGTAAGAATTCACTGAGAATTGACAGGAAATCAGCCTATTTCTGCCGTTGTCTCGCCCGAATATTCATACCAAGTTTGCGAACTAGTGGCCGGGGACCAAACCGAGTAATGGAACTCAAGATCACGTACTGCCAGCCGGGGATAGATAGAGCTTTGCCCTTGGTTGCGTCATCCCACGCTTTTGCAACGACGCGGTCTGCATCAAGCCACATGAAGCTGGGAAGGCCATTCATCCGCATCCGCCCGCGTTGATGAAACTCAGTACGAGTAAACCCAGGGCAGAGCGCGAGAACTTTTATATTGGTTCCGCGTAGTTCTGTATGTAGAGACTCGCTCAACACGGTCAAATATGACTTTGCTGCGCTATAAGTTCCGCCAGCTATCCAAGCAGCTACCGATGAAACATTGATGATAATTCCAGTGTTACGCGATTTCATAACAGGTAAAACTGTGTGCATCAATCGCATAGGTGTATTGACTAGAACATCAAGAAGTTGTTGTTCAGTATCCACATTGCTAAGCAGAAAACTCTTATTTATTCCAAAACCTGCATTGTTGATGAGAACGTCAATTGGGTCCGTGATGCTGGCGATGCGATCTTCCACCAATTTCAATTCTTGAGTGTTCGCTAGGTCCGCACGGAGAATTTCGCTCGTTACACCAAAATCAGTTTGAAGCATCAGCGCATTTTCGTGCAGACGAGCCTCATCACGTGCGACGAGGACAAGGTTGTAACCCTTTGACGCTAAGAGCCGTGCAAAACTTGCACCAATTCCAGCCGTTGCTCCTGTGACGAGAGCTGTTTTACTCATGACGTCTCTTTCTTCTAGAATGAAAGTATGGTGCTCGCAGTTGATCTAGGACAATCAGGCGCACGGTTGCGTTGGACCACTGGCGAACATTCATCCCAACGCGCCAAACGGGCGGCAGAATCACCATTGGATGTTTTGCGAGACATCTTCACAGAAGTCGTAACACTTCATGGGGACGCCCTCCAGAACGAGGTAGTTGCGATGAGCCTGACTGGAATATACGGAAATGTGCCCGACCCCGAACCATATGGAGAATTAGCACGTGAATTTTTTGGTGCCAGCGAAGTTGCTGTCATTGATGATGGCTTAGCTGGATTTATGGGTGCCCTGGGAAGCGAAGACGGAGTTGCGCTCTCCGTTGGTGGTGGAGTCGTTGCTGTTGCCGGACGGCGTGGAAAATTCGCACATGCAGATGGTTTGGGTCATATCTTCGGTGACGAAGGCAGCGGCTTCTGGCTTGGTAAACATGGATTAGAACGGGTACTTGCAACCCGACAAGGACGAGAAAATGATGCAGTCCTCCTTGATTTTCTCAGCAGTGAGGTTGCGCAATTCGACGATTTGGTAAGCAAAACCGGTGCAGAAGCTCAAACTCTCTGCATTTCAACTGCGAAGAAAATACTAGAAGCTGCGGAAAGCAATATCTCAAGTGCAGTGATGATTCGCGATCGCGGAGCCGAGCAATTGGCCAAGACCGTTGCTGCAGCATGGACGAATGCCGGAGGCCTGCGCAATGAGAGTTTATCGTTCGCATTTCTTGGCGGAGTATCACGCAATCGTGGTTACGAAGAATCAATTCGGCGCAGAGTTTCTTCTCTTCTACCTCAAGCCCATCTGATTCCAACCCGTGGAAATCATCTAGATGGCGCAATAGCGATTACCACGTTGATGAAAAGTGATTTGTTACCGTTACTTCGTTGGTGGCGCGCCCCGTAATCCTGCAGTCAATTAGGAGAGCGAATTGGTGCGGACGAACCGAGTTTAGATCTTTATTCCGCTCGCATCTTCTTCGCGAATAGTCCAACTTGTTCCGTAGGATTCAAGGAGATCTAGGAATGGTTTTGGTTCAAACCATTCAGGCCCATTAACGCCAGAAGGTTTCCAAATACCCTTATGGATGAGTTCCATCGCAACAATAGGGTTAATTGCGGTCTGCCAGACAACTGCTTGGTCGCCATATTCCTTCATTGACCACGCGTTATCGATCACATTGTAGATGTAGCAAGCATATGGTTTGCCTTTTTTATCAAGACCCTTAACAAGCGCGCCAGCGCAAGTTTTTCCGCGCATGCGTTCGCCAAGTGTTGCTGGGTCTGGCAAAGAAGCTGCCAGCAAATCGCGAGGTGAAACAGAAACACCCTGTACTTCAACGCTCTCTTTACGATCCATTCCTAACATATGAATGGTCTTCAGAGTTGTGATGAATTCCGCGCCTAAGCCGTATTTGAAGTTAACTTTCTTGGCGTCAACTTTCTGGGGGATAAGGACAACTTCTTCGTGTTCAACATTAACGCACTCCACCGGACCAATACCTTCAGGGAAATCAAAGATCTCGATTTCGCTAAATGGCTCGGTTGTAAACCAGCCGCGCCCATCTTCCCAAACCAATGGCGGATTGAGGCATTCTTCAATAGTGGTCCAGATAGAAAATGACGGTGCAAAGTCATGACCCTCGACTGTGAGGTTGGAGCCATCAAGAACGGTGATTGAATCAATACGGCTAAAGAGGTAGTCAGAGGCGTATCGTGCGAATACATCGCTCATGCCAGGTTCGATACCCATACCTACTAGGGCGTAGATACCGCGTTCGCTCCAGTTCCAGTCACGGGCAAACTGTTCATCGCCTAGCTTTACGCCTGTTTCAGAGTTGGGGTAGTGCGGATGTGGTCGCGAGAGTGACATCGCCATATCGATGTAGTTAGTGTCTTCAATCTCGCAAGCCAAGAAAATTGGCATAACAAAGCGCGGATCGACGGCATTAATGACGACATCGGGGTCTGCCCTGCGGATAAGTTCGCGGATATCTTCCAGCTCGGCAGCGTTTACTTGCGCTGCTGAGAATCGTGAGTCTTTTACTCGGGCGACGGCTTCTTCGGCACGAACTAAATGTCTATCAGCGATTACCATTGAAGAAATAAACGGACGGCGCGATGCGATATTTGCGATTGCTCTGCCAACGCCGCCCGCGCCTATAACTAGCGCTTTCATTGTTGGCCTCTCATGAGGGAATTACTCCTGATCAGTTAGATTGGCTATGTTAGTCAATCGCGGTGCTTCTGCCAATTTCCCGCGTAAATTGACGCACCTTTTGTAGTTTTTCTGCGGGTACCCTTATCTATGTTTTCCAAGCATTGATTTTGATTTATTTTGTCCTCGTAGCTCAGTGGATAGAGCAACCGCCTCCTAAGCGGTAGGTCGCCGGTCCGACTCCGGCCGAGGACACCAATTTTCCTAGTGCGTGAGAGTAAATCGTTTCAGCACTTTTGGGGCCCACCAATTTCGTTCTCCGAATAGGCGCATCAATGCAGGAACCAAAAGAGCACGAATCAATGTGGCATCAAGCAATATTGCGAAAGCTACTCCGAATCCCATCATCTTGATTAAAGTGACACCACTAGTGGTGAACGCTGCGAAAACGACTGCAAGTAGTATTGCGGCAGCTGTGATAATTCTTGCAGAGCGTTGCAATCCTATTGCTACCGATTCGGTATTTGACTTACCAGCGACATGTTCTTCACGGATACGCGAGAGTAAAAAGATTTCATAGTCCATAGAGAGTCCAAAAACTACAATTGCAATCAAGATAGTCGTGCCCGTATCAAGTGTTCCGGTGATTGTGAAATCTCCAATTAGCCACCTGAGGTGGCCATCAATAAATATCCAACTTAATACCCCAAGCGTTGCGCCAAGTGAGAGTATGTTGAGGAGAACTGCTTTGATTGGGAGAATAATCGACCCAGTAAAAATGAAAACCAAAATAAAAACACTGAGTGCAATCCATCCCAGCGCCCATGGCAGTGTATGCGCGATTCCATCTTGCGAGTCTGTGAAATCAGCAGCAGGGCCACCGACTAGTGTCCCAACGGGAGCTTCAATTGTTCGAATACTATGGATGAGGGTCTGGGCTTGTGTCGTCCGTGATCCCATTGATTGAATTGCCATGATCCGTAAGTCAACTCCGTTGGACTGTGGAGGATTTATTCGCACCACGCCATTAACTGTACTTACGGCTTTTACATATGCAGCAACTTCATCGCTCTTGCGCACTCCATCAGGAATGATGATTTCAATTGGACTTCCTTCTTGACCAGCGAAACGATCTAGAATTATTTGTGACGCGATTGCAGCTCTATCTGACTTCGGAAGTACTCGGGCATCAACTTGAGCGAATGCAATATCTTTTATTGGAGCAGCGAGAATCATCAAAATCGTTAATGAAACCACGACAATGGGTACAGGTCGACGCATAACTATCCGTGCAGTAGCCGCCCAGCGACCATCTTCCTTAGGAATGAGGGCACTCTTGCGCACAACACCTTTATTGATCTTATTTCCGAGTATCGCCAAAATTGCTGGAAGCGGAATTAGTGCACCTACTACCGCGAGAGCGACAACGCAGATACCTGCGTAACCAAATGACTTAAGGTAATCAAGAGGGAAGAAAATCAATGAACTCAAAGTGACAAGAACAGTGAGCCCAGAGTAAAAGACAGTCTTCCCAGCAGTTGATATGGTAGCCACCACTGACTCTTCAACACTCTTTCCGTAGTGGAATTCCTCGCGGAAGCGATTAACGATAAGTAGCGCGTAATCAATTCCAAGCCCAAGACCCAAGCCAGTAATTAAATTAAGCGCGAAGACGCTTACGCTTGTGAAAAAAGTAAGGAGGAAAATCAAGAAAAATGCACCCAAGATGGCACTGACTCCTACGACAAGTGGCATGGCTGAAGCGACCATTGCGCCAAAGACGAATGCCAACAAAATAAATGTGAGAGGAATGGAAATTGCCTCCGCCAGTGCTAAGTCCTTGGAGATCTTGGTGTTGATCGCGTGCCCAATGACACTACCCCCCGATGCATAAACAGTGAGGGATTCAAACTTCCCATCGAACCTGTTCTGAATGTTCTTGCCGACATCGCCCGCGCTAGTAAAGCCTGTCTTCGTTGTGTAGATGAAAAGAAATCCAGCTTTACCGTCGCTTGATTTCAATGTAGGAGCATTGCCCGCCGACCAGAATGAAAGAGTTTGGGCAACACCAGGTTCTGCCTCTACTGCTCTCTCCAGCCGCGTCGCAGAGGCAGCAACAGATGGATCGCTGATATCGAGTGCGCCAGAATCAACGATTAGTACGATGCTGGGATCCTTCACATGGAAATTGGTTGATAGATACTGGGCTGCTTGTGCAGATTGACTCTTGGGATCTGAATAGCCGCCGCTATCTAATTTAGAGAATGCCAGTGAACCAATTCCGCCAGATGCAAGAATAATGAGAATAAAGATAATGAGCGTTGCTTTGCGGCGACGGACAACAAAGTGACCAAGCGCGCTGAACAAGTCGGACTCCTTAGTTAAACGACATATAGATTATGGCTGGTAGGATTGTGGCGATGAGTGAGATATGGCCGCCAGAGACAACTTCTGACGAAAAAGATCCTCGTGATGACCAAGAGGAAGAAAAACGTCGCGAAGATGAGATCCAATTAGATAAACCTCCACATCACGAGTAAATACAAACTATTCAGTCTTGGCCGCCGGAGGAGCACTTGAGATCGCGGGAGCCACTTTTGGTGCCGTAAGTTCCTTTGGGGCGGTCGATGAAGGCAGGGCTGGTGACGAACTCTTGGAATCTGTCTTGTAAAACCCGGAGCCCTTAAAAACGACACCCACAGCTGAATACACCTTTCGAACTTTTCCATCGCATTCAGGGCAGTGGGTAAGAGAGGCATCTGAAAAGGCTTGAAAAACCTCGAATTCATGGTTGCAGGCGTTACATGCATATTGGTAGGTCGGCATCCCGCATCCTTTTTCAAGTAAGGCCATTAAAGGCAGTAGAGGGAAGTGTAAAGAAGTGGGACGATAGAGGCGAATTCGCCAGACCTGAGAGGGGACCCTGAGAGTGCGTAAAGCGATGGCAGCCTGTGCGGTTGCCCTACTCTCTTTTTTTATTGTAACTCCAGCAAGCGCCAATTCACTCGTAAACACCTCTCCGGTCAGTGGTTCGACCCTTTCTGCGCCACCAAGTGCCGTCACAATTACGACTCAGGTCGCGCTTATGGATATTGGCAATTCGGTAACTGTTACCGATCCAAAAGGCGCTCGCGTCGATGATGGAGCACTCACGGTCGATGGTGTGAATGTCATTATTGGCTTAAAGCCTTTGACGTTAAGTGGTGATTACACAGTTACATACGTGCTGTTAGCAGACAATGATGTCCCATTGGAAGGTTCGTATACCTTCAGTTTTTCTGCGCCAAGTGTCATCTCATCCCCAACCGCTACTTCAACAACAGCGACTCCGCCAACTGCCAGCAGTAGTTCGACGACATCCGTATTCGTCATCGGATTACTTTTCGTGGCGTTTGTTATCTTGGTTCTACTTTCTTTGTATGCAAGAAAGATTTTTAAAGAACGATGATGTATATGGCGGTGCCACTGCCGGCTGCAGGACCATTGGTGAGCGCCCTTGCCACGATGAGCAAGTTTCTTGGCATCACGGCGAGCATTGCAGTTGTCGGCGCACTGTTAGCAGCAGGATTCTTACTTGAGGATGAGCATGGAAAACTTTCCCCAACTGGCTTGCGAATTCGCCCCGTCATATTGTGGGCTGGCGTTATCTGGGTTATCTCTGCCGCAGCAAATATCCTCTTCACGCTAGCCAATATTCTGGGTGAGTCATTTGGTGCTGTCTTTAATGGCAACACGATCCGCTCTTTTATTACACAAATCACTCTGGGCCAGTACTTATTTTTTCAATTTCTCATTGCAGTTCTAGTGATCACGTTAGCACCAAGACTCAGACGCGTTGGCGGTGCGATCCTTCTACTGATCGTAACGATGATTGCGATCATTGCTCCTGTTTTTCAAAGCCATTCAGCTTCTAGCGGTTCACATGCTCTAGCGATCGGCTCACTTGGTATACATGTAATCGCACTCTCCCTCTGGATCGGTGGTGTCTTTGCGCTAGCGCTCTTAGATCCAGCAGATCGCGCAATAGCAACACCACGATTTAGCCAATTGGCGCTCTGGGCGGCAATCGCTGTGGTTGCAAGCGGTGCTATAAATGCTTGGACGAGATTGAATTTTAGTGCCGCTTGGCATAGCGGTTATGCCTTAGTCGTTATTGTCAAAATAGTTTTAACAGTTACCTTAATTTTTATTGCCTACCAGCACCGCCGCAATCTTGTCGGCATAAAGACCAATGCGGTCAATTGGTCCAAATTTACTCAATTGATTTTTATTGAACTATCAATCATGATCGTGGCACTTGCTTTGGGAGCTTGGCTCTCCTCTAATCGCCCTCCAGCACCTGATACCGCCACATTCAATGCGGCAATTTCGGTGGCCGGTTTACCGATGCCAGATGCGCCGAACTTAAGTCGAATATTTTTTTCCTATAATCCCGACGCACTCTTTATTGGTTTTTTAATTCTCTCCATGGCACTTTATGTTCGTGGTGTTTTGGTATTAACTCGTCGCGGAGATAAATGGCCAGTTGGGCGAACAATCGCATTCGCGTGTGGCATTGGCGCAATTGATTTTGCAACCAGCGGAGGGATTGGGGTTTACGCGCACTTTGCTTTTTCGTATCACATGATCGCGCATATGATTTTGGGAATGATCGCACCAATCGGAATAGTGCTTGGTGCGCCAATTACTTTGGCGTTACGAACGTTGCCACAAGGCAGAACAGAGAATGAACGTGGAGTACGTGGCACTCTCGTAGCAGCACTGCATTCGCGTATGGCTGGCATTTGGATTAACCCCGTGGTTGCGCTCCTGATTTTCGACGGATCATTGTTTGTTCTTTACTTCACATCACTCTTTGGTGGAATGATGCAGAGCCATATTGGTCACTTCGTGATGAGCCTACATTTTGTTCTTGCAGGCGTTCTTTTCTTCTATGTAATTATCGGTATAGACCCCAATCCCAAACGAGTTCCACATTTGGCGCGCATCGTTGTTCTCTTTGCGGCGATGAGCATCCATGCCTTCTTCTCCGTGGCGCTTATGTCATCTGGCACATTGTTAGATGGTGGTTATTTCGCGCAGTTGCATCGGCCGTGGTCGATAGATCTCTTGGCAGACCAGCGCCTTGGCGGTGCCATTGGCTGGGCTATGGGGGAAATTCCGATTCTGCTTGCATTGATTGCGACATTTATTCAATGGGTACGCGATGACTCTCGCGAGGCGAGGCGAATCGATCGCAATACCGAACGGTTTGCTGCCATGGGCCAGCCCGATGAATTAGCAAAATACAACACCTATCTAGCAAACCTCTCTCGTAAGGATCAATATGGCGAATGAATTCCCATCGGAAACTCTTTTTGAATTGCCTTCAGAGTATAAAGATTTGCAAGCAAGCGTCCGTTTGCTAGCTGAAAAAGAGATCGCCCCTTTCGCACGACAGGTAGATGAAGAGGCCCGTTTCCCAACTGAAGCATTCACCGCATTGCAACGCGCCGGTCTTGCCGCAGCCCATGTCCCAATTGAATTTGGTGGGGAAGGCGCAGATTCACTAGGAATTGTTTTGATCATTGAGGAAGTTGCGCGGGTTTGTGGATCGTCCTCATTGATACCCGCAGTGAACAAATTGGGATCTCTACCGTTAATGTTTTCTGGTTCTGCGCAACAGAAAGAGCGATGGCTCCGACCATTGGCGCAAGGCAAAGGTTTCTCCTACTGCTTGTCTGAATCTGAAGCGGGATCTGATGCCGCCGCGCTACGGACAAAGGCAACAAGATCTGGCAGTAACTGGATTCTCAATGGTAGTAAGAAGTGGATTTCGAATGCAGGGTTCTCTGATTTCTACACCGTGATGGCGTCAACTGATCCAGAAAAGGGAGCAAAAGGGATCACGGCATTTATTGTTGAGAAGAGTGATACTGGCCTTTCATTCGGTGCGCATGAAAAAAAGATGGGTTTTCGCGGATCGCCGACGCGTGAAGTGTATTTCGATAATATTGAACTCTCGGATGATCGACGCATCAGTGAGGTTGGAGAAGGTTTTACATTGGCGATGAAGACGCTAGACCACACGCGAATTACTATTGCCGCTCAAGCTTTAGGTTTAGCGCAAGGCGCCCTTGATGTTGCCAGCAAGTACACCCACGAACGTAAGCAATTTGGTAAACCGATCTTTGACTTTCAGGGTGTGCAATTTATGTTGGCCGATATGGCTATGGATATTGCAGCTGCACGCCAATTGACTTACGCGGCTGCGGCAAAAAGCGACCGAGGCGATGCCGATTTGAAATTCTTCTCCGCCGCCAGCAAATGTTTGGCCAGCGATACAGCGATGAAAGTGACTTCTGATGCGATACAGGTGCTTGGCGGCTATGGTTACGTTTCTGATTATCCCGTTGA
>CAKKQM010000083.1 GCA_919902125.1 Actinomycetes bacterium
ATCGCCTCCCCGTTTTCATCCACGAAGAGGCACCCGATTGGATCGGCGCGTTGTACTAGATCTCGAACTTTTCAGGAGGTTATTGCACGTGCCTGCTGGCGGCTCTCATCTGGCGTCAAAGGCTGTAAGACCTGCCCAATAAGCCAGCGGAGGGCCAATTCCACGGTGTTAGGGGCACCCAAGGCCTGAGCAAGAGATGCACGAATCTGCTCCCAGAGTGGACCTGCTCCACTACTTAAGATTTGAGTCAAGACGGCTGGATCGGTTGCGCGTATTGTCGCGAGCGCGGAATCAGATGAGATCTCAATGGAGATTCGAGCAAGTGTCTGGTCGAGCGATCTTTCATTACTCGCTAATTCAAGAATGCGGGCAACTTCATACTCCAACAAACCGGCAAGGACGCTCTCTTTGTTGCGGAAATGATTATATAGAGTAGCGCGCGAAACTTCTGCAGTATCGGCAATCTCGATCATGCTCATTAGTTGTAAACCATGCATGGCAATAAGAGTTCTAGTTGCTTCAAGAATTGCGCTACGAGTGCGACGATACGACGTCATTTGACGATGGTAGGGCTCATCAATTGGAGCAATCGAACTATCAGTAAATGACACGCTTTTTAAGCAGCGTCAACAACTGTGAGCTTGACGGTTTCGCAGGTTGTAAGTTCATGAGCGACATCGGTGATGACCGATGAGAGCGTTAGACCAAGAGCGGTACAGATTGCATTGAGCAACTCGGAAGATGCTTCCTTCTGACCGCGTTCCACTTCAGAGAGATAGCCCAGTGAAACGCGGGCTTCGCGCGCAACATCGCGCAGGGTGCGATCTTGCGCATTTCGCGCGGCGCGCAGGGACTGACCAATATGTGTGCGCAGTAAAATCACCATTGGAGTCCCCTCTCTCGCTTCGCTTAGTTGTCTAAACCGTACGAGAGCCAAGGATACGCGCAAAAGTGGTAATCGCGCTCGATACAGTGGCGTTTCGTACAACTTCACGCTCACCATCGATCTGCAGTTGGGTGCTCTGATTGATCGGGCCACGGATTGCGACCCAGACCGTACCCGCGGCATGGCCATCGGCAGGACCAGGGCCAGCAACACCCGTCGTGGCAATTGCCCATGTGGTGCCAAATATCTCGCGGACGCCATCAGCCATTGCTACAGCTACTTCTTCACTAACAACGGTATGTGTCTCAATCAATGAGTGTGCGACTTTGAGCAGTGATTCCTTGGTTGATGGCTGATACGCAATGACGCCGCCCACAAAAACATCTGATGCTCCAGCAATTGCGGTGATTGCCGCGCCGACTCCGCCACCCGTTAAAGACTCCGCCACGGCCAGAGTCTCACCTCGATCGCGCAGCAAGGCGATAATTGCCTCCGTTGCTCTGGTTGACATAAGTCGAATCTACCTTCTGCGCGCTTCGATAACATACCAGAGCCCAGTTGCTAGAGTGAGAATAATCGCAACCGCCATAAAAAGATCGCGGAACCAGAACAATGACGCACTTAGCGGCAAGATATAGAAGCCAACTGCGATGTTCTGAATAGTGGTCTTGATCTTGCCTCCACGATTGGCTGGAATTACCCCATTGCTGATAACTGCAAATCTAAAGATCGTTATTCCAATTTCGCGGGTCAAAATAACAATCGTGATCCACCATGGCAAATTTCCCAGGATGCTTAGTCCCACCATCGCAGTTCCGATCAGCGCTTTATCTGCAATTGGATCGAGTAGTTTGCCAAATTCAGTGACGCTGTTGCGACTACGAGCGAGTTTGCCGTCCAGTACATCGCTCATAACCACAATAAAGAAGAGCAGCCACGCGATGATTCTCCATGTTGGATCATCTCCACCATTCTTAAAGAGAGCGTAAACACATAATGGCAAAGCCAAGATTCGCAAGATTGTAATTGAGTTTGGAAGATTTAATTCCGAAGGACGTCTCATAATGCTTGCGCAATTCCCGACTGCTCCGCCTGCGGCTGCGCAATCAAATCGGCGCCTAAGGTATCGACAATGCGTGCTACAACATATTGACCAACATTAAAATTGGTACCGACAAATGAGGTCGTTCCATCCACTTCAGGACCCTGATGTTCTGCGCGCCCTTCTTGCGCTTCGGCATCCTCAATCAATACCAATACTTCTTCGCCAATACGCTGGGCTGCCCGCTCGCTCACCAATTCATCGACCAACATTGAAAGCGTATCCACCCGTTCGCGGATCAACTCAGGGTCCACTTTGTCGTTGAGATCAAGAGCTTCAGTGTTATCTTCATCGGAATAGCCGAAGACGCCAACTGCATCTAAATTGGCATGGGTGATGAACTCCGCCAACTCTTGATAATCCTCCTCAGTCTCACCAGGAAATCCAACAATAACGTTGGATCTAATTCCTGCTTCCGGCGAGAGCGCACGGATTTGGGTAATGAGATGTAAAAATTTCTCGCTATCACCAAAGCGGCGCATTCGGCGCAAGACCGGACCGCTGGCATGCTGGAAAGAAAGATCAAAGTACGGAACAACCTTTTCAGTCTCAATCATCGCTTGCATCAAGGTTGGACGCATCTCCGCAGGTTGCAGATAGGAAAGCCGGACTCGTTCGATGCCGTCGATTGCAGCAATCTGCGGCAGAATCTTCTCCATTAAGCGTAGATCCCCGAGGTCTTTCCCGTAAGAAGTGGTGTTCTCGCTGACTAAGAAAACTTCAGTGACGCCTTCGTTAGCCAACCAGCGAGCCTCTTCAATAATCTCAGCGGGACGGCGTGAGACGAATGAGCCGCGGAAATAAGGAATCGCACAGAATGAACAACGACGATCACAGCCTGATGCAATCTTCAGCGGTGCCCACGGCGCAGTGCCTAAACGTTTGCGAAAGAGTGAGCCGCCTGCGCCAACGGATGAAGCAAAATTAGCATCACGCGCTGCTGCTCGTTCCACTGGAGCAATCGGCAACAACGCTCGACGATCGACAGGAGTGTGCGGCACATGTTTTTCGCCAGCGACTATTCTCTGTAATCGTGCACTGATATCGCGGTAATCGTCAAAACCTAAAATTGCATCTGCCTCCGGCAAGGCCTTGGCGAGTTCTTCTCCATAGCGTTCGGCCATGCATCCAACAGCAACCACTGCGCGCGTGACTCCATGCCCTTTGAGGGAATTTGCTTCCAAAAGAGCGTCGATGGAATCTTTCTTTGCCGACTCAATAAAGCCACAAGTATTTACTAGTGCGACTTCGGCTGATTCAACATCATCGACGAGGGCCCAACCATCGGCAGCTAGGCGTCCGGCTAATTCTTCAGAGTCCACCTCATTGCGCGCGCAACCTAAAGTTACAATTGCAACGCTACGACTCATTGAAGTGATGATACAGAGTTATTTGGAGGTCAAGGGGTGGTTAATTGGGAGAATTGGCCGTAAAACTATGATCTACCACCTCGCCCATCGCTCCAAGGGTTGGAATTGCCTTGCTATTGAGAACGATATCGACCGCTCCGGCATTTCCAAAGCGAATATTGACCTTATCGTTGCTTGAAAAAGTATTGCTCGCACCACGGGCCAAAAGACCAGAAAATAGTGTTGCGCCTGCACCATCTGAAACAGAGAGCCAACATGATCCCCGAGTTGCAGTGACTTGCACTGTTACAGCAGCAACTACCACATCCGATGCAGTTGGTGTCGGGGTTATGCTAGGCGAAGGCGAAAGTGAAGGCGAAGGCGAAGCAGTTGATGCAAGCGGCTTTGCGGTGATTTTACTGTCGGATTGAAAATTAGAAAAAATAATCTGACCTGCCACGGCAATAAGAACTGCACTGCCTGAAATAATTGCAAGGGTCTTTAACGAGATTCGTGCTTTCTCGGCTCTGGGCACTGCCACATTACTCTCAACGAGCAAGTCATACATCGGACGCTTCTCGGTTAATTGTTCCGTGCTATAAAGTTCTAGAAAAATATTTGGATCAACACCCAATGCATGAGCCAAATTACGAAGGTGTCCGCGAGCATATGTTTCACCACCGCATTTTGAAAAATTATTGTTCTCAAATTCGCGCAAAAGACTAGGTCGAATACTGGTACGTTCAGCAAGGTCGTCAAGGCTCATGCCAGCGCTCTTACGCACTTGTTGTAGAGACGAACCTAGCGACATAGAAAAACCTTTACCTGCCGGGGAACTATGAAACGTAAGCGTAACCCCATATCACCGCGGACGGGTACCCCAAAGGTCTATATAGCTCCTCAAGTTCACCCAATTAGTCGTGGATGGTGTCCAGCACTGCATCTAACTCCTCTACCTTCACCAAAACCACTCTCGCCTTAGATCCTTCCGAGGGGCCAACGATCCCCCGTGATTCCATGAGATCCATCAAACGTCCTGCCTTTGCAAAACCGACTCGTAGTTTTCGTTGCAACATCGAGGTCGAACCAAACTGCGTGGTTATCACCAGATGAACGGCTTGCAGTAAAAGATCAAGGTCATCACCAATATCTTTATCAACCAACTTGACTGTGACGTGAGACGCAGTGACATCACTGCGATAACGCGGCGAAAGTTGGCCCTTCACATGGTTAACAATAACTTCGATCTCGCGCTCAGAGACATAGGCACCTTGGATACGCACCGCGCGACTTGTCCCCATTGGGATGAAGAGAGCATCGCCTTGGCCCACCAATTTTTCCGCGCCGCCGCTATCGAGAATAACTCGGCTATCTGCCAAACTGCTTGTAGCAAAAGAAAGACGAGAGGGAACATTGGCTTTTATCAGACCAGTGACCACGTCAACACTAGGGCGCTGGGTAGCCACCACTAAGTGAATACCTGCAGAACGCGCCAACTGCGTGATACGCACGACACACTCTTCGACCTCTTTTGCCGAGATCATCATGAGATCGGCTAACTCATCAATAACTACAAGGAGATATGGATACGGCTCAAGGATCCGATCACTACCGGGGGGCGCTACCGCTTTACCTGCGCGCACCGCCTTGTTGAAATCATCAATATGACGATAACCAAAAGTTGCAAGATCTTCGTATCGCAAATCCATCTCACGCACGACCCATTGCAGTGCATCTGCTGCTTTTTTTGGGCTGGTAATGATTGGTGTAATGAGATGTGGGATTCCTTCATAAGCCGTCAGTTCAACGCGCTTGGGGTCGATCAAAATTAAGCGCACATCATCTGGCGTAGATCGCATCAAAATCGAAACAATCATGGAGTTAATCATCGATGACTTACCGGAACCAGTTGCACCTGCCACTAACAGGTGAGGCATCTTGGCCAAATTAGCACAGACAAAATTACCTTCTACATCTTTACCTAATGCCACCAACAATGGATGGTGATCTTGCCCAGCAACCGATGAACGCAAGACATCGCCGAGTGCGACAATTTCGCGATCAGCGTTAGGGATCTCAATACCAACTGCTGATTTGCCCGGAATAGGCGAAAGAATACGCACTTCAGCACTAGCAACTGCGTAAGAAATATTCTTTGCTAACGCCGTGATTCGTTCAACTTTGACTGCATTGCCGAGTTCAACCTCATAACGTGTAACAGTTGGTCCCCGCATAAAACCAGTAACTGTTGCATCAATTTCAAACTGCAAAAAGACTTCGGTTAGCGAGGCTACAACGGCGTCATTCGCCTTGCTTCTTGCCTTCCCAGGAGGCCCTGCGCGCAGTGCATCAGGCGGTGGCAGAACGTACTTAGCATCATTGGTCAACAGAAGTTGTATAGGGCGTTTGGTGTCAGATTTTTCCACCGCAGAAACTGGCGCGTGTTCAATTGGTACAGTGAACTCTTCATCAAAGCTTTCTTCATCAAGTTCCTCATCAACCTGATGGTGCCAATCTGCGACAAGTGGCGTTTCAAAAGGCTCAGATTCAGAAATTTGAAAGTCGTCGACCACTTTCTTCAAATGCCCCGAGGCCTTGGCAAATACCCATCTCGTAATTGTGCGAACACGTGTGAAAACTTGCGAAACCGGAGTGGCGGTTATAACAAGAATTCCGAAAATAAAAAGGAAGATCAGCACTGGATAAGCTAGAAGCGAGGTCATCAGTCCGATAAGAGGGCGCGAGACTGCGTATCCCAGCCAACCGCCACCATGATGCATTGCCGTTGTGCCAGTGCCAATTGATCCATTGAGCATATGGGAAAGACCAGTTGCACTCAGAAGTAGTGCCACGGTGCCAACGCTTATGCGGCCTGTCGCGGCTTTCTCATCTGGAACACGGAAAAGACGGAGTGCAAAGTAAAGAAGAAGAAGCGGTGTGAAAAAACCAATACGACCGAAGCCACCGTACACAAAAGAATACAGTGCGCGACCAAGAAGATTGTTGAAATGGAACCAGGTACCCGCTGCTGCAATAATTGACATCACTAAAAAAAGAAATGCAACCCCGTCGCGCTGATGAACAGGATCTAAATCCCGCGCTCCCCTAGCGAGAAAACGAACAGCACTCCCCAAGGCCGTTGCGATGAAACGCCAGATTCCACGCAGACCACGTCCGACACTTTTGGGCGCGCGTTTTTTCCTTTTAGCCATGGGATTGAGCGTAATTCCTTAACAAAATCTATGAGAGCAGGCGCGCCGAGGTTGAACGTTATACCTCAATGATTAAAGGCACAATCATTGGACGTCGACGATGTTCGCCACCGACCCAACCACCAACGGTCTTACGAACAACTTGCGATAACTGATGAGTTCCATTGATGCCATCTGCCACAGCGACCGCAAGGGCCTTCTCAATCCGTGCTTTCACTTCATCAAACAAAGCAAGGTCTTCAGCAAATCCGCGAGCATGGATATCAGGGCCAGCAACAATCTTGCCACTCTGTGAATCAATCACAACCACTACTGAAATAAAACCTTCTTCTCCAAGAATGCGGCGATCTTTAAGTGATGACTCTGTGATGTCTCCAATGCTCTGACCATCAACATAAACGAATCCAACGGGAACACTTCCTACTACCTCTGCTCTGTGATCAATGAGATCGACCACGATACCGTTTTCAACAATAATGACATTGCTGCGAGGGACTCCGGTTTTAATTGCTAATTCAGCATTTGCCCGCAGATGGCGCCACTCGCCATGCACTGGCATAACATATTTTGGCTTAACAATGTTGTAGCAATAAAGAAGTTCGCCAGCAGCTGCGTGTCCTGAAACATGTACCAATGCATTGGCTTTGTGGACTACATTCGCTCCAAAACGCGTAAGTTCATTGATAACACGGAAAACGGGATTCTCGTTACCGGGAATCAATGATGACGCCAGAATAACGGTGTCACCCTCGCCGACGCGGATTGCGTGATCGCCATTGGCCATCCGTGATAACGCTGCCAATGGCTCACCTTGCGACCCCGTGCAGATCAAAACTACATTGTCGCCGTAGTTTTCAAGTTCCTTAGAATCAATCATGAGGTTCTCAGGAATTGTGAGATAACCCATCTCTTGGGCGATCTTCATATTGCGCACCATCGAACGCCCCACGAAAGCAACCTTGCGTTTATGTATTACTGCGGTGTCAATAATCTGTTGCACGCGATGAACATGGGATGCGAAAGACGCAACAATAACCCGACGTCTGGTCTGTCGAAAAACTCGATCCAAAACCGGCATGATCTCGCGTTCGGACGGGGTAAAACCAGGGACATCAGCATTGGTGGAATCGACCAGGAAAAGATCTACACCCTTCTTGCCTAGTGCGGCAAAGGCGCGTAGATCAGTAATTCGACCATCAAGCGGTAGTTGATCCATTTTGAAATCACCCGTATGCAGAACGCTTCCCGCGGGAGTATGAATCGCAAGAGCAAGCGCATCGGGGATTGAATGATTGACAGCAACAAATTCAACAGTGAATGGTCCGATGTCCTCAGTACCGCCAGCGCGAACTTCGCGTGTTAACGCAGTGATGCGGTGTTCCTTCAACTTGGCACCAAGGAGTCCCAACGTTAACGCCGAGCCATAAACGGCAATATCCCCGCGTTCGCGCAATAGATATGGGACAGCGCCTATGTGGTCTTCATGGCCATGCGTAAGAACGATTCCGATTACATCATCGAGGCGATCACGGATGTAAGAAAAATCAGGCAGAATTAGATCGATACCTGGCTGCGTCTCCTCTGGAAAAAGAACACCCACATCCACAATCATTAACTTGCCAGCGGTTTCAAAGACCGTCATATTGCGGCCAATTTCGCCTAGGCCGCCAAGTGCGACGATACGCAATCCCCCCGCAGGTAACTTTGCTGGCGTACCCAGTCCTGGATGCGGATGCGTCATTGGGCCAGAGTTACGCCGCCGGCGATCAGATCAGCGCGCAATTGCGTGATCTGATCTGGCGTTGCATCCACTAAAGGCAGTCGGGTGTAGCCGCCAGGAAGTCCCATCAAGGTGAGGGCGGCCTTACTTAAGATCGCACCTTGCGTGCGGAAAGTTCCAGTAAAGACTGGCAAGATTTTTTGATGAATCTCTAATGCGCGCGCTGCATTGCCAGCAAACCACGCATCGAGCATCTCGCGCAGTTGTGGGCCAACGCTGTGGCCGCAGACTGAAACAAAACCGACTGCACCAACAGAGAGCAGCGGCAAATTTAGAATGTCATCGCCGGAATAGACGGGAATACCTGAACGTTTAATCACCCAAGAGGTTGCAGCGACATCGCCTTTGGCATCTTTAAGCGCTGCAATACGTGGATGTTCGGCAAGACGCACAATGGTGTCGGATTCAATCTGTATTCCAGTCCGTCCGGGAATGTCATACATCATTACTGGCAAGTCAGTTGCATCTGCAATTGCGCGAAAGTGAGCTTCAATTCCGGTCTGCGGTGGTTTGTTGTAATACGGGGTGACAACCAATAGCGCGTGCGCACCCACTTTCTGAGCGCGTAATGCTTGTTCTACCGAATGAGATGTTTCATTATTTCCAGCCCCTGCAATAACTTTGGCGCGATTGCCAACTGCTTCTAACACAACCTTGATGATCTGATCTTTCTCGTCATCACTTGTAGTTGGAGCCTCCCCTGTAGTGCCGTTAACGACAATGGCATCATGTCCGGTGGAAACTAAGTGGTTGGCCAGAGTTGAAACGCCCTCCCAATCAATCGACAGATCCTTCTTAAAAGGCGTCACCATCGCAGTGGCTAAGCGCCCAAATGGCGGAAGGATCCTCATGGGGTAAGGCTACCCCGTCGAGGAACCACTTTGTCGCGCTCCTTAAGCATGCTTAAGGAGCGATGCGCCCCGATTTTTCAAAAGCAGCATACGTGAGCGGCATTAAACGTGCGAAATGTTCTTCCATCTTCTCTGCAACCATCTCGATTTCGCGCTGTGGGTAGCTCGGAAAAAGTGAGCCCTCTCGGGAGGTACGCAACGAAAGGAAGTTCATTAAAGCACGGGCATTCATGGTGACATACATTGACGAATAGAGCCCCACTGGTAGAACTGCGCGGGCAACTTCTCGTGCAACTCCCGCTTCTAGCATCGTTTGATATCTCTCATAAACAAAGAGGTAACTTTCCTTCATCGCTTTGACCGTGATGTCGTACTGCTCTTGTGTGCCATCTATAAATGTATAGGCGCCGGTCTTACCGATCTGCACCAATTTGCGTTCAGGTGCGGGCACATAAAAAACTGGCTGCAATTCGCGATAGCGACCACTCTCCTCGTTATAGGAGGCAATGCGATGGCGCATAAATTCGCGAAAAACGAAGATAGGGGCTGAAACAAAAAATGTCATCGAGGTGTGCTCAAAGGGTGAACCATGACGTTCGCGGGCCAAGTAATTAATCAGACCGGCAGAGCGGGCTGGATCCTCACCCACTTCTTCCAGCGATTGCTCGCCAGCAGTTGAAACTCGTGCCGCCCAGATTACGTCAGCATCACTGGCGCTGGCTTTGACGAGTTCGACGGACATATCGCTACGGAAGATTGGAAAAATTGCTTCAGGCATATTGTGACCCTACCTAGCCAAGTGCGTCCAACTTCGGATTGATACGGCAGAATGCGGGGTGTGTCTGCCACTCCCCGATCGACTATCCGCGATTCCCTCAGTGTCTCCCTCACGGTCGGGGCTTATGGAATTGCTTTTGGAGCAGCAAGCGTAGCCGCCGGGTTTTCGGTTCTGCAAAGTTGCCTGCTTTCGCTACTCACCTTTTCGGGGGCATCGCAATTTGCCATCGTCGGCGTTATCGGTGCAGGTGGCACGGCGCTCAGCGGCATTGCAACGGCAACTCTGCTCGGTTTTCGCAACGGGCTCTACGGCTTGCGTATGGCTCCGTTACTTAAAGTAAAAGGTACAAAACGAATCATTGCGGCACATATCACGATTGATGAATCCACTGGGATTGCCTTATCGCAAGAGAGCCTTGGCGAAGACGCAATGCGTGCAGGATTTTGGCTCACCGGCTTTGGAGTATTTATTTTCTGGAATCTCTTCACCTTAGCTGGCGCACTTGGCGCGCAAGCAATGGGCAATCCTGCTGCATGGGGCCTGGATGCAGCAGTACCCGCAGCCTTCTTGGGTCTGGTGTGGCCACGTTTGGAATCAACTTCTGAACGCGCCCTTGGCGCATCTGCAGTATTCCTCGCGCTGGCACTGACTCCGTTGGTTCCTGCAGGTCTGCCAATCATCGCAACTGCTTTATTAGCGGTCGGCATGGGAATTCGCAATCTCAAACCGCTCCGCCTTCGGCTGCGCAAATCATGACTGCTATGTGGTGGGGTGTTATCGGTACCAGTGTTGCAGCATTCGCACTGAAGTATCTCGGTCAATCAATTCCGGAACGATATTTATCGCACCCGAAAATTCAAAAGATCAACACGCTCATCCCCATTGCACTCTTAAGTGCACTCGTGGCGGTACAAACTTTTACAGAAAAAACGAAATTGGTAATTGATCATCGCGCCCTAGGTGTTGGGGTTGCAATTGTTGCATTGCTGCTTCGCGCACCATTCCCTATCGTTGTTCTTTCCGCCGCTGCGTCATCGGCGTTGCTGTATCACTTTGTTTAACCCCAGTGTTGGGCGATTTTCTTTTTCAAGAATTGAGCGCTCTCAACCATCTGCTCCATACCTTCGACGCCATCCTCAATACTGATCCAGCCATCAAATCCCACTGCCTTAAGGGTTGAAAAGATCGCGTCGTAATCGTTGAGTCCTTTGCCGATAACACCATGGCGGAAAAACTTCACATATCCAGCGCTACCGCCTTCTTCACGGCGCAGATCTTCGATCGTGCCTTGCGCGAGATAGCGGTCACTGGCGTGCATAGTGACAACACGATGCTTTATTGCTTCCAATAAATCTAGCGGGTTTTCTCCTGCAGCAATTGCATTGCTGGGGTCAAAATTCACTCCAAACCACGGTGAATCAATGCGACCAACAAGTTCAACGAAGACATCCATCATTTGCGCAAATTCAGGCTCGGTCCAGAAATCATCTTTGTAATGGTTCTCCAAAGTTAAAGTCACGCCAAGTTTTTCTGCCTCTGGCAAGCACGCCTCAATGGATTCCACGACATAACCGAGTCCTTGTTCGCGGGTGATCTCCTTGCGACGTTGACCCGAGAGCACGCGGCAGTACTTTGCGCCGAGTTCAGCACTCATGCGAATCCATGAAATTTCTTTCTCAACTTCACGGCGCCGACCTTCAGGATCGGCAATAGTGAAATCTGGCGAGCAACACATCATCGGAATGACCATGCCAGTGGCTTCAACTGCTCTGCGAATCTTCGGCCACTGTGCTGGATCTTTAAGGTCGGCAAAATTGCTATAGAACTCAAGGCCATCGATCTCGAGAGAGGTTGAGATATCTATCCACTCATAAATACTCATCTCGTTTTCGGCAACGAGTTGATGGATAAATCCTTTGGGGAATGCGGCCAACTTAGGCATTTAGAGTTTCTCCGGGTTTCTTCCAATGATGGAAAATTGTTCCAACTCAAGAATGGTGCCAGTAAATGGGCGGGATTCATCACCGAGCCAATAAATCGCAGCCTCGCCCATCTGCTGCGATGTTGTCATCGTGCCAAATGGAATTGAAGTGCGATCTAAGCGCTGGTGCCAACCAGGTTCAAGACCCCTTGCCACTTGGTCACGATCTTCGCGCTCTGTCAGCACCCAACCAGGATTGATCTGATTGATCCGAATTCCGTGGACGCCATGGGCGTTGGCAAGGTTGCGCGTCATGGTCGCCATCGCGCCTTTGCTGATGCTGTATGCAAGCAGGCTTGACTCCCCCGCATATGCGTTGACGGACCCGATATTGAGTACCGAACCTCGTGCTGCTTTGAGATGTTCATAAGCGGCTTGGATAAGAAAAAGTGGCGCTTTGAGATTTACTTGCAATAAGCGTTCAAGTTCACCTGGCGTCAATTCAGCAAGGTTTGATCTGGCAACAATTGCAGCATTATTTACCAGACCATCGATACGACCAAAGGCGTTGATGGCCGCGGCAACTATCTTTGCTGGCGCGGCATTATCGGCTAAATCTGCAATGCAAAGTTGGGTCGAACTACCCAGCTTTGCTACAACCGCCTTGCCTTCTTCTTCATTAATTCCATGAACTAGAACTTTGGCGCCTTCTCGAACGGCTGCTTCAGCGATAGCCCTGCCAATACCTGAAGTTGCACCAGTAACAATGATCGCTTTATCTTTAAGACGCATTAACTTGACCTCTTTTATTCAGGTTTCAAGACTGATTTGAGAATTTCGCCCGAGTGCATCTTCTCGAAAGCGCTCTGCCATTCTTGAATCGGCCAGACACCTCCAAGTACTGGTGCGATATCCAATCTGCCAGTACCCAGCATACGGAGCACGCGCTCCCACATTGGCCAGTTATGGCTAAAACTTCCTTGTAGTGTGACGTTCTTCTGTACCAAAGGATCGAGTGAGAAATCCAACGGTTGTGGACCCCAACCGACTTTTGCAATCCATCCAGCGGGGCGCACGAGTGAGAGCGCCATTTTTAATGTGGCCGAAACTCCTGCCGCATCAACAACTCCATCTGCACCAAGTCCATCGACTGCAAGCGCCCACTCAGTGGCATCACCAATGATAATTTCACAGCCATAAGCAAGCCCCGCTTGTAGTCGTGCGCGGTCGCGCTCTAAGCCAACAACGGCCACCTCAGCCCCGGCAAGACGTGCCATAGCCGCACAGAGAATGCCAATCGGGCCAGGACCTAGTACAATAATGCGATCGCCTGGGCGGATATTTCCTGGTGCAATCACTGCGCTATACGCCACTGCACATGGTTCGGTCATCGCTGCGTGTTCAAAAGAAACACTCTCTGGAATGCGGTGCAAACAACGGGCTGGCACCTTGACAAAGCGTGTCATGCCACCATTGACGCCATAACCGAAACCTTTCCGGTTGGGATCAAGGTTGTAACGGCCACTGCGCGACATAGGACTAGACATATCTACTTCCGCTGCAGTTTCGCTTACAACACGATCGCCTTGGGCCCAAGATTTGACGTTCTTACCCAGTTCAACAATGTGGCCGCCAAATTCGTGGCCAAGGACCACGGGGTAGTTCACTGGCCAACTCTGGCTACCGCTCCATTGATGTAGATCACTTCCGCAGACGCTGACTGCTTCCACCTGCATAATGACATCATCGTCACCCGCTACTGGGCGATCAACCTCACGCAATTCAACGCTATGCGGCGTGGATGAATAGTTAACGACACCGATTGATCCCATTTACTTCTCACCTTTCACGGGTACATCGCCAAATCCATGAACACTTTCGCAAATCTTTCGTAGTACTTCTTCAACATTGCCCGCACCTGCGCTAAAGGAATCAGCGTCGATAGCAAGAGGAGCTCCAATGACAACTAGAGGGGCGCCATAAGCAGGAGTTTGAATCGCTTGCTCGAGGGAGAGACCCCCAACTGCTTGCACTGGCACACGGACCGCGTCGACCACTTCACGCAATTGATCGAGCGGATTTGGTGCACGTTCTCCACGCGCTGCAATTCCACGACGCTCGTCATATCCAATGTGGTGAATCACCATATCGCAACCTAATTCTTCGAGTTCGCGCGCACCTTGGATCATGTCAAGACAACCTAAATTATCTCCCATAACAAATACACCGTAATCTTTTCCAGCAGCAACAACGCATTTAATTGTCTCTGGATGCGAACGCGCCATCACAACAACATGGGTTGCGCCAGCTTTGGCCATCATCTCGGCTTCAAGATACCCACCATCCATCGTCTTTAAATCAGCGACGATTGGCACTCCGGGAAATTCTGCACGGAGTGCACGGACGCCATGCAGTCCTTCAGCAAGAATGAAGGGAGTACCTGCCTCAAGCCAATCAACACCAGCTCGCATGGCGGTATGGGCCATCTCCATTGCTTCTTTGATATCTGTGAGATCTAGAGAGACTTGAACAATTGGTTTCATGCGTGGAATCCTACTTGCCACAGTCCCAAATTGCATTCCGTTTACGTGCCACTCTGTATAGACTCATTGCACTGATTGCTCGCGCTGTTAACTAATCTTTTGAATACCACCTTGCACCATGGCAACAGCAAGAGCCCGCTCTGGCCTGGGGTCGAATATTTCGACTTGCATGTCAGTGCCTTTAAGCCCGACATAAACATTTTTCGGATCTCGTGAATCATAGTAAATAGCATTGCCATCTGTATTAATAAGACCCACTCCATTGGGTTGCAATCCAGCTTTTTGAGTCAATGCGAAAGCATCTGGAGAAGCAAAGGTACCGACCTCATAGTAAGTCTCGCTTGCAGCAGTCGATCCTGTGCTAGCAGAGGCGTAGATGACGCGGAGAGAAATTCCATCTGCGAGAGAGGTATCCAGGAGATACTTGGCTCCAGCCTCAGGCCCTAGCCAATAGACGGTTAGATTTTTGGCAGCAACCATATTGCGAAGATCTTTCTCATTAACGGCAAGACGGCCACTCATAATGAAGGCAGCACTGTCAACGCTCTTCTGTTTCATACCAAGTACCTGTCCTGCACCGAAGGCCAAAGTTGAAAAGACGATGGCAGTAATGAGATATGGAATGAAGCGTCTCATTCTTTTTTTTAAGATCAATCTGGCTCCCTGTTTCTACTTAACAGAAAACTTAAGGTAAAGATAAAAATATTTCTCTGTAATGATCGGTCATTGCTTGGTCATACCTTTACTCACTAGTAGTTACTTATTGCACACTCAGTCATACAAGGTGTTTATCTTCAAGACAGATTAAGGGTAAAAACGTGACTGGTCAGTGCTATTGATGACTGGATCAATGTCAGAACTGAGACGTACCCTTTCTCAATTCGCTCTCAATAATTAGCAAAAGAGATCAGACGGAGGGAGAAACTTTGAATCGTTCTCAACGAATGCAGCGGCTTCTCGCTTGGCTCTCATTCATGCCACCATTGGAGAACGTCGCCAGATCCCTAGTTCTAGATCACCTCTCCTCGTTTAATCCTATTAAATCAATGATCTGGCACCTCGATAAGAGTGACTCACTCATATTGTTGGCCAGCTATGGAGACCAAGAGACACCGATAGGAAAATCTTTCGCAGGATCAATATGGCGAACTGGTTCAAAAGCGGCCCCTTTTGCCTTACATACAGTTTCAGGAGATCCAATAATCTGGTCTGAAGGGAACACGCAGGTTGTGATCAACTTATACGCACAGAATCTGCTGATTGGATTCTTGTCGTTAAGTTTTGCAGAACCCGTCGGCAACGTGGAAGATTTTAATTCTGACGCTGAAGAATTTTCTTGGCAAATTTCACTGTACTTAGCACTCCGGTTCCATGGATTCTTAGGACTAGACGACAGGGCATCAATGTCTAATGGGGCACCATTAACAAATACGGTAAATAAAAGGATCGAGTTAACAACTAGGCAAGTTTCGATCCTATCAAGAGTCGCAGCAAAGAAAACAAACCATGAGATTGCCAAAGAACTTGGCTATAGTGTTAGCACCGTTCGTCATGAGACGATGCGAATTTTTGAATCACTTGGTGTTTCGGACCGAGTCACAGCTGCATCCGAAGGGCACAGATTAGGACTGCTTTAATTGACAACGTGTAGTTGCCAGAATCAAATAATCGCCAGTTCTTCTAACTTCGCCCTGAGAGCGATATCGGATGGCTCGGTTAGATGAGTGCCATCGGAAAAAATAAGCACGGGGATTGATTGCGCTCCCCCGTTGATTTCAATAACTTTATCCGCCGCTGTGCGATCTGCTTCTACATCGATCAGGGTGTACTTCACGCCGAGTGAGTCAAGTAAGCGTTTGGAACGACGGCAATCCCCACACCAATCGGCTGCGTATATCGTAATTCCTGAAGACATTGTTCTCTCCCTCAACCCTATGAGATACGTTAATTATAAAGATAAAAAATGTTCGAGACCAAAGGTAAGTCCTGGATGTTTGCCGACTTCGCGGATACCCAGAAGCACTCCGGGCATAAATCCTGCGCGATCCAAAGAATCATGACGAATGGAAAGAGTCTCCCCTGGTCCGCCAAAGAGAACTTCTTGATGGGCAACAAGACCGCGCAACCTAATTGAATGAATTGGAATATGCCCAACAGTTGCACCGCGCGCACCCTCAAGGGCAATCTTTGTTGCATCGGGCATCGGATCTAACTTGGCTTCACGCCTAGATTGCGTCATTAACTCAGCAGTGCGAGCAGCTGTACCGCTGGGCGCATCGACTTTGTTGGGGTGATGTAATTCAATAATTTCAGCAGATTCGAAATACTTCGCTGCTTGCTTGGAAAATTCCATCATTAATACTGCGCCAAGTGCAAAGTTGGGAGCAATCAGAACCCCAACATTTGGGTGCTTGGCAAGAAGCGACTTCACGGTTGCGATACGAGCATCATCGAAACCAGTAGTACCAACGACTGCGTGGATGCCATGTGAAATCAAAAATTCGAGGTTTGCCATGACGGAATCTGGGGTAGTGAAATCAACGGCAACCGCGGCTTCTGCCGTTACAAGTTGATCAAGAGAATCATCTAGATCTAACTGCGCAACGAGTGTGAGGTCGGGTGCATCGCCAACAGCTCGGACGACTTCTGCGCCCATGCGCCCTTTAGCGCCAAGGACTGCAACCTTCAGATTCATTTAGCCACCCCGCTAGCCGAGAACTTTGGCAAACTTCGATTCATCCTTAAATGGACCGACAAGTGCAAGAGTAGGTCTTTGGAGCAATATCTCGCCAGCGACTTTACGTACCGCCTCGGGAGTCACGTCTGAGATCTCCTTGAGGATCTCATCAAAACCCATGATCTCGCCGTAGACGATCTCGCTCTTGCCAATACGGCTCATTCGAGATCCTGAATCTTCCTGACTTAAGACAAGAGAGCCTTTCACGGCGCCCTTTGCGCGGGCAATTTCTTCATGCGACATTCCGTTTTCAGCAACGTCATTAAGGACTTCCCGGATGATCTTGACAACTTCAATGGCCTTGGATGGATGAGAGCCGGCGTAAAAACCCAAGATCCCAGAGCCTGCAAACTGTTGGGCGTAAGAATAGACCGAATATGCCAGGCCGCGCTTCTCACGAATTTCTTGGAAGAGGCGCGATGACATTCCACCGCCTAGGGCTGCCGCAAGAACACCCAACGTAAAACGGCGATCATCATTGCGATCCACGCCTGCCATGCCATAAAACATATGCGCTTGCTCGGTCTTGCGATGGATCAATCCAACCGATTGTTGTGCGCGTACTTTGACAGGGGTATTTGGCCGCACTTGCGGCTTGCCGGTAACATCAAGGAAGCCATCGCGTGAAAGAGCTTTCTTCACCATTGCGACAACTTTTTTATGTTCGATATTGCCAGCAACTGCGACAACGAGATCTTGTGGCAAGTAACGCTTCTTATAATAATTGAAGACGTTTTTGCGTGACATTTCGTTGATGGATTGAACTGTGCCAAGAATCGAGCGACCCAAGTGAGTATCGCCATAATAGGACTGCGCAAAAAGATCGTGCACGAGATCACTGGGGTCGTCATCGCGCATTGCGATCTCTTCCAGAATAACTTTGCGTTCGGCATCAACATCAGATGCCGTCACAAGCGATGAAGTAATCAGATCAGAGATGACATCTACAGCCATCGGTAAATCAGTATCAATCACGCGTGCGTAGAAGCAGGTGTACTCCTGACTGGTAAAAGCATTCATCTCTCCACCAACAGATTCAATGGAGGATGAAATCTCTAACGCAGTCCGAGTCTTGGTGCCTTTGAAAAGTAAATGCTCCAGAAAATGAGAAGCCCCAGCGACTGCCGGAGTTTCATCACGTGAACCAACATTGACCCAGATTCCTATTGCGGCGCTACGTACCGAGGAAACTTCCTCTGTGACGATACGCAGGCCACTAGGTAGAACTGTGCGTCGAACGCTCACTATTTATTCGGCTGATTATTCAGCTGATAAGGCTGAGTCTTCGAGGACAGGAATAAGCGACAACTTGCCTTTGGGATCAATCTCGCCGATCTCAACTTGAATCTTGTCGCCAACCTTCATTACCTCTTCGAGGTTATCGATGCGCTTGCCGCCGTGCATCTTCCGTATCTGCGAGACGTGGAGCAAGCCATCTTTTCCTGGAAGCAATGAGATAAACGCGCCAAATGCAGCAAGCTTTACAACGGTACCGAGGTAGCGCTCTCCCACTTCTGGCATCTGTGGATTGGCAATAGCGTTGATCTGGGCGCGAGCGGCTTCCGCCTTCGGGCCATCAGTTGCCCCAATATAGATCGTGCCGTCATCTTCAATGGAGATCTCAGCACCAGTTTCATCTTGAATCTGGTTGATGATCTTGCCCTTAGGCCCGATCACTGCACCGATCTGATCCACTGGGATTTTGATCGAAATGATGCGAGGAGCAAATGGGCTCATCTCATCTGGAGTATCAATGGCTTCTGCCATAACATCCAGAATTGCTAAGCGAGCTTCCTTTGCCTGATGCAGTGCGCCAGCAAGAACTGATGCAGGAATTCCATCGAGTTTGGTGTCGAGTTGAAGTGCTGTAACAAATTCGCGGGTACCAGCAACTTTGAAATCCATATCGCCGAATGCATCTTCAGCTCCAAGGATGTCAGTTAGTGCTACGTACTCAACCTTGCCATCAACATTATCTGAAATCAGACCCATAGCAATACCTGCAACAGGTGCGCGAAGTGGCACACCAGCGTTGAGAAGTGCCAAGGTTGAAGCACAGACTGAACCCATGGATGTTGACCCATTGGAACCGAGTGCTTCAGATACCTGACGAATTGCGTAAGGAAATTCTGCGCGACTTGGAAGAACTGGCAGGAGTGCGCGTTCTGCAAGTGCACCATGACCAATTTCGCGGCGCTTAGGAGTACCTACGCGACCGGTCTCACCAGTTGAATATGGTGGGAAGTTGTAATTGTGCATATAACGCTTATGGTTTTCCGGGTTCAAAGTATCGAGTTGCTGCTCCATCTTGAGCATGTTCAAGGTGGTGATACCAAGGATCTGGGTCTCTCCACGCTCGAAGATTGCTGAACCATGCACGCGAGGAACAACTTCGACCTCAGCAGACAATGGGCGGATATCGCGAAGACCACGACCATCCATACGGATCTTCTCGCGCAATACGCGCTGACGGACCAATGTCTTGGTCAATGAACGGAATGCTGCTGGAATTTCCTTCTCACGACCTTCAAATTGCGTTGCAAGAGTTTCTTTAACTGATGCATTTAAGCGATTAGTCTCAGTTTCGCGATCTTGCTTACCAGTAATGGTCAGCGCCTTGGCAAGATCTGTGCTTACGGCTGCAGAGACTGCATCCAAAACATCAGTCTGGTAATCCAAGAAGATTGGAAATTCAGCAGTTGGCTTTGCGGCCAACTTGGCAACAGCCATTTGCGCTTCGCAGAGTGCGCGGATAAATGGCTTGGAGGCCTCAAGGCCTTGAGCCACAACCTCCTCTGTAGGAGTTGGTGCTCCACCCTTAATCAATTCAATGGTGTGGACGGTAGCTTCTGCTTCGACCATCATGATTGCAACGTCATCGCCAGCGATACGTCCTGCAACCACCATGTCGAAGACTGCATTTTCAAGTTGTGAGTGGTTAGGGAACGCAACCCACTGGCCAGAGATCAAGGCGACGCGGACGCCACCGATTGGACCAGAGAATGGCAATCCAGCTAACTGCGTTGACATAGATGCCGCGTTGATTGCAACAACGTCATACATGTGGTCTGGGTTTAAGGCCATGACGGTTACAACAACCTGAACTTCATTACGCAGACCCTTAACGAAGGATGGACGCAATGGGCGATCGATCAGACGGCAGGTAAGAATCGCATCCTCTGATGGACGACCTTCGCGACGGAAGAACGATCCTGGAATGCGACCAATTGCGTACATACGCTCTTCAACATCCACGGTGAGTGGAAAGAAGTCGAATTGATCTTTTGGTTGCTTGGAAACTGTTGTAGCGGACAAGAGCATGGTCTCATCGTCAAGATAAACGACGGTACTTCCACCTGCTTGGCGCGCTAAGCGACCTGTTTCAAAACGTATTTCTCTTTTTCCGAATTTGCCGTTATCAATTTTTGCAACGGCGGACGAAATTCCTTGACCCTCCATGGGTCACTCCTGTTCTCGATCAACCCGAAGGAGTTAATGAATCTTCGATCGAAGTCCACGGATATCTATTAGTAGTTCCGTAAACCACTACCGAGGACCATTGCTCCCGGTTGATCGGTGTAATTAGCGGCGAATACCGAGTTTTTCGATAATCGCTCTGTAACGTTCGATGTTTGTCTTTGCGAGGTACTGAAGAATTCGGCGACGCTGACCTACTAAAAGAAGCAGACCACGACGGTTGTGGTGATCATGCTTGTTGGTCTTCAAATGTTCTGTGATTTCTTCAATACGCTTGGAGAGCAGAGCGACCTGAGTTTCAGGGCTTCCCGTGTCAGTAGGTGAGCTACCGTACTTTGCGATGATTTCTTTCTTTACTTCTGAGGTTAGTGCCATTTCTTGGTACTCCTTCTACTGTTCACGAGGGCTTCCGGTGTGCCTCACGGAAACTCGCTTTCTCGTATGGACGGGGCAAAGGCTACCAGCGCACGCACGCTTGAGAGAAATCGAGCCTTACTGAGTCAATTTACGCGCTTGATCGCAGTCATTTTTCATCTGATCTAGCAATGAATCTAAGCCGTCAAATTTCAAGGTATCGCGCAATCTCCAACCAAAATCAATCTTCGCATTGCGATCATAAAGATTGAGGTCGCTTTGATCGAGTGCATAAGCCTCCACTTGCCGTGATCGCTCCCCCGCAAATGTTGGATTCGTGCCAATCGATATTGCTGCCGGCCAACGCTGCGCATCGACTTCCAGCCACCCTGCATAGACGCCATCTCTGGGAATTGTATTGGCCGTAACCGAATAACCAAGATTTGCTGTGGGGTAGCCAATCTCTCGTCCACGTTTTTCACCATGAACAACCACACCCTCAACCCGATGTGGCCGCGACAATAATTTCTCCGCCGTTTCGACATCGCCTTGAACAACTGCTGTGCGGATGCGTGTTGAGGAAACAACTGCGCCATCCATTTCTTCCAGAGGTACCTCTTCGGCTACAAAGTTGTTTTTTAAGCCCGCCGCAATAAGGTCATCCACCCGCCCGGCAGCTCTGTGACCATAAGTAAAGTTTTCGCCAACAACAACACCTGAAATCTGCAATCTCTTAAGAAGCACTTCTGCAATAAAATCTTCGGGCGATTTGGCTGCAAACTCGCGATCGAATTCGCAGATAACAACAGCATCAACGCCATAACTCTTAAGCAATTCAACCCGTCGCTCCAGTGATAACAGCATGGTCGGAACTTTATTAGGCGCAAAAACTTGCGCGGGATGTGGATCAAAAGTCAGCGCCAGCACTCCACGACCATTGCTGACTTCTTTGGCTCTTGTCAGAATCGCTTGATGTCCTAGGTGTACTCCATCAAAAATTCCGATAGCAACGGTCGCTCCTGCAATTTGTTCATCACGCCATTGCAGTCGATTCATTCGGTCATTATCGCATTCTTATGACTGTGCCGCGAAAACGGTGATAGGACGAGCGGCGCCATCGCGATTAGACAGAAGCGCCACAAGCTGGCCTTGGGCCATTGCTGCCATTATCGCCTCCGAAGTCCCCAACGTTAGCGAGCGACCAAAGGAGATTTCATGGGCCTCATCGCTAGAAAGTTCGCGAATAGGGAAGATTGCTGCAGCAACTTCCGCAACCGTCAATGCCTCAAACTCGTTGGCTTTAAGTTTTTCAATTGTCACTGCCCGAGTTAGGTCAAAACTTGCAACTCGGGTGCGACGCAGTGCGTTGAGGTGGCCACCGACATCCAGGGCAACTCCGCAATCACGGGCAATGGCGCGAATATATGTTCCGGCCGAACAAGTCACTTCAATATCAATCTCAATCATTCGTTCGCTACGGCGAATAGCCTTGATATCCAATTGCGAGATTGTTACTTCCCTGGCAGGGAGTTGCACATCTTCGCCCGCACGCACTCGTGCATATGCACGCTCGCCATCAACTTTAATCGCGGATACAGAACTGGGGCGCTGCATAATCTTTCCGCACATTTTCGCAAGTTCTTCCCTAATGGCCTGATCCGTAATCGCGGCAATCTCTATCGGCGATGCAGTCGTTTCTATTGCACCTTCCACATCATCAGTGACCGTACTTGCACCCAGAACAATCGTTGCTGCGTAAGACTTATCGCCATCGGTGATGTACTGCAATAAACGAGTCCCTCCGCCAAATCCCAGAACCAGAACGCCCGTTGCCATGGGATCGAGAGTTCCTGCATGACCCACTTTGCGTGTGCCAAATGCACGTCGTGCAATCGCCACAACATCGTGACTTGTCATTCCTGCAGATTTATCAATGACGAGAAAACCGTCAGTGCTCAAGCTTTTCATCCTGAATTTCGTGCGGAGTCTTATACGGATCAGCTTCGCCTGCGTATTGCGCATTGGCACGAAGAGCGATCACTTCTGCATCGCGTTGATGCACGGTCTCCAGCAGTGATTCGAGGGCGAGCGCGCTTTCGGGCAGTCCATCAGGAAAGAATTGAATTGATGGAGTAATGCGCACACCTAAATCTTTACCTACGGCAGAACGGATAACGCCCTTTGCGCTTTCCAGCGCTGCCGCAGTTGCGGCGCGTTGGTCATCGTCACCGAGAACAGTGTAGAAAATCGATGCATGTTGCAGATCGCCAGTAACACGAGTATCAGTAATCGTGACAAACCCCAGGCGAGGATCTTTGATCTTCCCCTCAAGGAGTTGTGCCACAACTACTTTGATACGGTCGGCAACTTTCTGCGAACGATGCGATTGGCTCATGACTAGTTATGCCCGCTTCTTCTCGCGCATCTCAAATACCTGGACCGTGTCACCTATCTGAACATCCTTGAATGATCCAATGCCGATACCGCACTCGAATCCTTCACGAACTTCAGTGGCATCCTCCTTGAAGCGCTTAAGAGATTCAATGGTGAGGTTATCGACCACGAGTTCGCCCTTACGCAGCAAGCGAGCCTTGGCATTGCGTCGAATAATTCCATCCAGAACGATGGAACCGGCGATATTGCCGATCTTGCTGGATTTGAAAATTTCGCGAATTTCGGCATTTCCAAGAATTACCTCTTCGAATTCTGGCTTGAGCAGACCCTTGAGCGCAAGCTCAATCTCTTCGATTGCTTGATAAATAACAGAGTAGAAGCGGACTTCCACACCCTCTCGATCAGCGAAGATTGCAGTCTGTGGCTCAGGCTTCACATTAAAGCCAATAACAACGGCAGTTGATGCAGAGGCAAGAGTGATATCGCTCTTGGTAATTGCGCCTACGCCACGATGGATAACACGTAGATCAACTTCGGCGCCGACATCAAGTTGTAGCAAGGCATCTTCGAGGGCTTCCACTGAACCACTAACGTCACCCTTGAGGATGAGATTGAGTGTCGTGATCTTGGATTGCTCCATGAAGTCTTCGAGCGAAACCTTCTTGCGGGCCTTGGCAAGTTGTGCGTTCCGCTCTGCTGCCTGACGCTTTTCAGCAATCTGACGTGCAGTGCGATCTTCATCGGCAACAAGGAACGTGTCTCCGGCACTTGGCACTGAGGTGAAACCAAGAACCTGCACTGGACGTGATGGACCAGCAGTAAGAACGTTTTCACCTTGTTCATCCAACATCGCACGAACGCGGCCGAAGGAGCCTCCGGCAACAATTGCGTCTCCCACTTTGAGCGTTCCACGCTGGATAAGAACGGTGGCAACTGGGCCGCGACCGCGATCCAGGTGCGCTTCAATTGCAACACCTCGCGCATCATCATCGGCAACTGCCTGAAGATCAATTACAGCATCTGCGGTAAGAAGAATGGAATCGATCAGTTCTTTGATTCCTTCACCTGTTTTTGCTGAAACATTTACGAAGATGGTCTCTCCGCCATACTCCTCAGCAACTAAGTTGTACTCAGTCAACTGCTGGCGGACTTTATCTGGGTTAGCACCCTCTTTATCAATCTTGTTTACGGCAACAACGATTGGAACATCAGCTGCTTGCGCGTGGTTGAGCGCTTCAATCGTCTGCGGCATCACGCCATCATCGGCCGCGACTACCAAAACTGCGATATCGGTGACCTTGGCACCACGAGCACGCATGGCGGTAAATGCTTCGTGACCCGGAGTATCGATAAAGGTAATCGCGCGATCTACGCCATTGTGATTATGGTGAATCTGGTAAGCACCGATGTGCTGAGTAATTCCGCCGGCTTCGCTCTTGACAACCTCAGTCTTGCGAATCGCATCGAGCATACGTGTCTTACCGTGATCCACGTGGCCCATGACCGTGACAACTGGGGGGCGCGTTATGAGCATCGAAGAATCAAGGGTCGCTAATTCATTATCAAGGTCAATATCGAAGGTCTGCAAGAGTTCGCGATCTTCATCCTCGGGGCTAACAATGTGGATGACATAACCCAATTCAGCGCCAAGCAGTGCGAAGGTATCTTCATCCACTGATTGTGTTGCTGTCACCATTTCACCTAAGTGGAATAGCGCTGCTACTAACGCCGCTGGATCTGCATTAATTTTGTCGGCGAAATCCGCAAGAGATGCACCACGTCGCATACGGATGGGAGTTTTTCCGTCTCCGTGCGGAACAACTGCGCCACCCAATTGTGGCGCTTGCATATTGTCGAATTCATCGCGCAACGCTTTTCTACTCTTTGGTTTTCTCTTGCTGCTCTTGCTGGCATTTTTACCAAATGCACCGCCAGTACTTCCGCGTTGTGGTCGCCCGGCGCCACCTGGACGCGCCGGAGCACCAGTTGCTCCACCTGTACTTGGTGTGCGATATGGACTTCCTGGTGCACCAGTTGTAGGAGCACCACTACGGGGTGGGAAATTTCCTTGTGGCGGACGTGGAGATGAAGGACGTGCAGCAAAACCTGGACGGACAGAACCTGGACGCGGTCCTGACATTCCTGGACGCGGTCCGCCTGTTCTGGCTGGTCGCTGTGGCGGACGTGGCATAGATGTTCCACCAGAGAATGGATTATTACCAGGACGCGGCGCTGCCGGGCGTGGCGTACCAAATGGATTATTACCAGGACGCGGCGCTGCAGGGCGTGGCATCGCCGGACGCGGTGTTGGCGCAGCATCGCCAGAGGGCGCAGTCGGTGTCACAGGGGCAATGGGTCTTGCTTCGGCAGCAACCTTCTGTGCGGTGGCTTGCTCCGCTAAATCTGGCGCAATCTCTGCGAGGAGTTCGGTAGCGGCTTCTGACGTAAGAGCGTTCTGCGCCGGCTTGGCAGCAACTTTTTTGGCAGCGGTTTTCTTCACTGGCTTTTTCTCTTCAACCGGCTTTGCATTCGGGAAGAGTTCAAGCATCTTGCGCACGACTGGCGCTTCTACTGTTGATGATGCAGATCGGACGAATTCGCCCATCTCTTGGAGTTTTACAAGGACGACCTTGCTCTCCATACCGAGTTGTTTTGCTAACTCATGTACGCGGACCTTTGCCACAGTTCTCCTGTCTTGGCCCGCGATTTCTAAAGACGCGAGCCTTAGTTGCCTGACCTCATGATCGGTTCGAACTCATTTGAGTGTCATATCTTTCGCATCCATTTCGTCATTGCTAATTGGAAGTACGTTAGTAGGTACTACTTTTGTGGATTCACACGTGCGATGTAATCGAGTAACTCGCTGCCATCAACGTTTTCGTTCCGTCGGAATGCCCAACGAAATGCCCCGCGTTCGACTGCTCGTACTGCACATTCACGGTGTACCCATGCGCCCCGACCTGGAGCGCTGCGATCAGGATCTGGAAGAACTCTTCCGTCAACACAGATCACGCGAAGTAGCGCCGCTGGATTTTCACGTTTTCGACAATCAATGCAACTCCGCACAGATATCCGATGCGAGGGGTTCATGGCAGCCGTCCGCTTAAATTCAACGGTGCCAACCTTACCTGCCCAGGGGTCGAAACCCCTAAAATACCGCTCGTTACTGCCCCGCTCGGACTTCGGCATCGGAATGAATATCGATCCGCCATCCGGTAAGGCGGGCGGCAAGACGGGCATTTTGGCCATCTTTCCCAATCGCCAAGGAGAGTTGGTAATCGGGCACAGTAACTCTTGCCGATCGCGTCTGTAAATCAATAATTTCCACACGTTCTACCCGCGCAGGGGCGAGGGCATGGCCAACAAAAATTGCAGGATCCTCGGACCAATCCACGATATCGATCTTCTCGCCATGGAGTTCATCCATTACCGCACGAGCACGAGAGCCCATAGGACCAATAAGTGATCCCTTGGGGCTAACGCCAGCGCGATGCGTCCGCACCGCAATCTTGGTGCGATGTCCAGCTTCACGCGCGATCGCCATGATTTCGACAATACGATCGGAGATTTCGGGAACTTCAAGAGCAAAAAGTTGTTTCACTAACGCAGGATGACTGCGCGAGAGCGTCACTTCTGGGCCGCGCATGCCCTGCTTTACATCAATCACAAAACATTTGATGCGCTCTCCGTGTGAATAAACCTCACCAGGTACTTGTTCCTGTGGTGGAACTTTTCCCTCGACGCGCCCTAAATTGACATAGACCATCCGCGGATCGCGGCCCTGTTGAACAACTCCAGATACAACATCGCCAACCGATGCGGTGAATTCACCGACGATCTCAGCATCATTTGCTTCGCGCATTTTCATCTTGATGATCTGGCGCGCTGTTGAGGTGGCGATTCGACTAAAGCCATCTGGGTCATGGACAACTTCGTCGATTTTCTCCCCGTTTTCTCCGAAGACTGAGACCATGATCCGAATTTCACCGGTTTCGCGATCTAAATGGGCAGCAGCATGCTGGCGAGGTTCCGGAGTATGCATGTAGGCGGTAAGAACGGCAGCTTCAATGGCCAGAATTAAACGATCAAGCGGAATCTCGCGTTCGATCGTCAGTGAGGCAAGAGCCTTCATATCTACATGCATTAGAGATCATCCCCTTTACGGTTGAACTCAATCTCCACGAGCGCTCTCTTGATATCGGCAAACGGGACGACTACTTCTTTGGGATCTTTTTCTCCAACGAGAAGGGAAACTCCTGTTTCATCTACCGCAAGGATCCGACCAGTAATAGCATCACCATTGAGCATCACAATGCGCACTAAACGGGTCTTGTTCTTCGCCCAATGTCGCATTTGCGTCAGTGGGCGATCAACGCCAGGGGAGGTAACTTCAAGAGTAAAAGGTGTATCGCCCATAAAGGGAGCAACATCAAGAACGGCGGCAATCTCGCGCGAGACTACTGTGACTTCATCCAGATTTAAATTATTCTCGCCATCAATGATGCATGTAACGACGCGGCGATTACCAGGGGATACAATATGGACTTCTTCAAGAAAGAAACCAGTCGCTTCAACTACGGGCGCTATAGCCTCATGAATTATTTCTACGAGCGACATAATCTTCCACTTTCTATGAAGTTGTAGTTTGAGCATAACCCAGATTTCTTCCAGTTACCAGTACGCGATAGTGTCCATTCCCACTTTAAGAATGAGCACCACGGTGACAAGGAGGAAGACTCGGCGCACGAGTGGTGACCCTCCACGAATGGCAATATGCGCACCGAGCAGACCGCCAAGAACATTTGCTAGAGCCAAGACCAAGCCTAGGCGCCACAAAATCACACCATGAAGTCCAAAAACTACGATAGCTCCCAGATTGGTTGAGACGTTAACCACTTTTGCAATTGATGATGCCGTTAAGAAAGCAAAACCCAAGAGGGCAACCAATACCAACATTAGAAACGTGCCGGTTCCTGGACCAAAAATTCCGTCGTAAAAACCAATCCCAGCACCTGCAAGTATCGCGATTGCTGTTCGCCGACGCGGCGTATGACGCAATACTTCTATTTTACCCAACGTTGGATTGCGCCAGGTATAGATCACAACAGCGATGAGCAAAATAAGGACAAGCGGACGGAGCGAATGTGTTGGAATCTGTGCGGCAAGGAATGCACCAGACATCGAACCAAAAAACGCGGGCAGTGCCATCGTTAACGTAAAAGCGAGATCTGGCTTTACTCGCCTGCGATACATAATCGCGGCAGCGCTAGTACCAAAAAATGATGAAAGTTTGTTAGTTCCCAGAACTTGCACTGTTGCGGATTCCGGTAAACCAATGAGCAACGCAGGTAATTGGACCAACCCGCCACCGCCTGCAATTGCATCCACAAAACCTGCGCAAAGGGCGGCGACCACCATAAATGCCCCAGCAGCGAATGAAATTTCGCCAAAAAAATGCATATAAAAGTTACCTAGGGCAGGAGTTTGGCAATTTCGCTGGCTGCGTCGGCAATAAGAACTTCCCTGCGTTCGGCGCTGCGACGAATGCGAACTTCTACTTTTCCTTCGGCCAAGGCTTTGCCAACAACAACAATGATTGGATTGCCAATTAATTCAGCATCCTTAAATTTCACACCGGGGCTTGCATCGCGGCGATCGTCCAACATTACACTAACGCCTAGTTTTTCTAATGTTAAAGCCAACGAATCTGCGACGTTAAAGGGATTGTCGTCTTTACCTGTAGCAACGATATGAACTTGCGCTGGTGCAACTTCAGCAGGCCAACATAAGCCGATTTCATCATGAGTCTGTTCGGCAATTGCAGCCACAGCACGAGAGACGCCAATTCCATAAGAACCCATTGTCACAACTCGCGATTTTCCATCACTATCTAGAACAGTGAGGTCAAGTGCTTGCGCAAACTTGCGACCGAGTTGAAAAATATGACCAATTTCAATGGCATGATCGATAACCACTGGCGCAGAACATTCAGGACATGTGTCACCCTTGCGAACTTCCGCTGCATCCACATAATCATCAACAGTAAAGTCGCGACCATTAACAACATTGAGCGCGTGGCGATCTTTCTTATTAGCCCCGGTGACCCATGACGTTCCTGGAGCGACACGTGGATCGGCGTAAACGGTAAGACCAAATTTCTGTGCATCTTGTGGACCTACATAACCTTTTACCAAACTAGGATTCTTGGCAAAATCAGAATCCTCAAAGAGGCGAATTTCCTTTACGCCAGGCAGATTTGCTTCCAACCGCTTCAGATCAACTTCCCGATCGCCAGGAACTAAGACAGAAATATTTTTACCGTCAGCAATCAAAAGTACATTCTTAAGCGTCTGTGCACCTGTGTATCCGCTACCAAATTTTTCATTTAATACGTTCACTAAAGAATCGATAGTGGGCGTATCTGGGGTATCTACTATTTTCATTTTAGGGGCACTTGAAAAATCAACGGCTACCACCACGGTTTTCATTGCTTCTACATTTGCCGCATAGCCGCATTTTTCGCAGAGTACGTAGGTATCTTCACCAGTGGGGCACGGGGCAAGGAATTCTTCTGAGCGTGATCCGCCCATTGCGCCGGACATTGCACTGACAATGTTGTAGCGCATTCCAAGGCGATCAAAAGTTTTAATGTAAGCATCACGATGCTTGTTGTAGGACTGGCTTAAGCCTTCATCTGTAAGATCAAAAGAATAGGAATCTTTCATGACAAATTCGCGACCGCGAATGATTCCACTGCGTGGCCTTGGTTCATCGCGATACTTGGTCTGAATTTGATAGAGCGAAAGAGGAAGATCCTTATATGAGGAGTACTCCCCTTTAACCATGAGCGTAAACATTTCCTCATGCGTGGGTCCTAATAAATAGTCGCCGCCTTTGCGATCTTGGAGGCGGAAGATATCGGCGCCGTACTCACTCCAGCGATTGGTCTTTTCGTAAGCATCGCGTGGCAGCAGGGCAGGAAAGTGCACTTCCTGAAATCCAGCCTTGTCCATCTCTTCACGGATAATCCGTTCAATATTACGAAGTGTGATGTAACCCAGTGGCAACCATGAATAAATACCGGCGGCGATTCGGCGAATGTATCCAGCCCGCACTAGTAAACGGTGGCTGGCAACTTCCGCATCAGCTGGGTCGTCGCGCAGGGTACGCAGGAAGAGAGTGGACATTCGCAACATATCTGCCAGCCTACCTGAGTAATTTGGTCTGGTGTGTGACGTTGGTGCTAACGAACCTCAACTATTGGCTCGCCCCAGCCGACTCCTGCTGCTTCCATCTCTTCGGCTAGGCGCATCGCCTCTTCGATAAGTGTCTCGACGATTGCAGATTCGGGAACAGTCTTAATGACCTGACCTTTGACAAATATTTGCCCCTTTCCGTTTCCTGAGGCCACGCCAAGATCTGCTTCGCGAGCCTCCCCTGGGCCGTTAACAACGCAACCCATGACAGCAACGCGCAGTGGAACTGTCATGCCTTGCAAACCTGCCTGTACTTTCTCGGCCAAGGCGTACACATCCACTTGTGCGCGACCGCATGATGGGCACGAGACGATTTCTAGTTTTCGCTGGCGCAAATTGAGTGATTCAAGGATCGATATTCCAACTTTAACTTCCTCGACAGGTGGAGCAGAGAGTGAGACACGGATGGTGTCTCCGATCCCCTCTGCCAGAAGTATTCCAAAAGCCGTGGCAGACTTAATTGTTCCTTGAAAAATGGGACCGGCTTCTGTAACACCAAGGTGTAATGGATAATCACATTTCTGTGCGAGCAGACGATATGCGCGGACCATCGTAACGGGGTCATGATGCTTGACAGAGATCTTGATATTGGTAAATCCGTGCTCTTCAAATAATGAACATTCCCAGAGCGCGGACTCAACAAGCGCCTCGGGGGTTGCTTTACCGTACTTTGCGAGCAGACGAGGGTCGAGCGAACCAGCGTTAACACCAATACGAATCGGAATGCCAGCGTCACCTGCAGCTTTCGCTACCTCTTTCACTTTGTCATCAAACTGTTTGATATTCCCAGGGTTAACTCGTACCGCTGCACAACCAGCATCAATTGCCGCAAAGATGTACTTGGGTTGGAAATGAATATCTGCGATAACGGGGATCTGCGATTTTTTAGCAATCTGAGCAAGCGCGTCGGCATCATCTTGACTTGGTACCGCAACCCGAACAATCTGACAACCCGCTGCTGTTAATTCAGCGATCTGTTGCAAAGTTGCATCGACATCAGAGGTCAACGTGGTGCACATTGATTGCACGCTGACTTGTGCTTCACTTCCAACGGCGACACTGCCTACCTGGAGTTGGCGGGTCTTGCGTCGTGGAGCAAGAGTGGGCAGCGAAACTGCCGGCATACCTAGATCGACCATCTTCTCATTCTGCCCTAATGCGCCCGCGGCTTCACCTTCCAAGGCTCGTCATTACAGATTAAAGTTTACTGGATTGACGATATCTGCCACTAAGAGCATGAGCGTCAGTCCAACTAAGAGAACAAAGACCACCATGGTGACGGGTGTTAAAACAGCCACATCAATCGCAGCAGGTCGTGCGCGCCCACGAAGGCGCGCCAAGAATGCACGTATTTCGTCAGCAATTGCCACAGCCATATGCCCGCCATCAAGGGGCAAAATAGGCAGGAGATTAAAGATGCCTACAAAGATATTGAGGCTGGCGATAATTACGATAAATGTTGCCAGGCGCTCAGGAATTGAAAGTTTTGCGCTACCAACAGCTTGACCAGAAACTCGAGCAACTCCAACAACTCCCACCAGACCTGCAGAGTCACGAGGTTTGCCACCAATAGTTTGTGACCAGAGGGCGGGGATTTTACTCGGAAGCGCGATCAAAGATTTTAGGGAGGCAGCGATGAAAAGGCTTGTAGTAGAAGTTGATTGCTTTACCGCCGTGACCGGATCGCTTCGTACAAACGCAAATTGATTAACAATGCCCACAAAACCAATCGTTTTGCCATTGATAACTCTGGCTTGCGGTACCACAGTAATTTCAAAATCTGGAAGACCAGACCCATCAACATTTTGCAGTTTCTGACTACCACGATCAATTCCAAGAATAAGAGACTTGCCAGCAGAACTACGGATCAGTTCGACATCCTTGGCCCACTCTTTGATGGGTATGCCATTAATAGAGACAATTTTGTCGCCAGCTTTCAAACCTGCGGATTTAGCGGGAGAGATCGGCGATTGTGCTGTGCACTCTTGAGCGCCGGTGACAGGCGGAACGCAGGAACTGACCTGCGCAATGGTTGATGTGACCTGCGCAGTTCCAACCCCCATAAAGAGTGCTAGAAGTAGAACAAAACCAAGGACGAAATGCAGGAATGATCCAGCGCCAAGGACGATGAGTTTTCGACCGCCACTAGCGCGATAAAACGCGCGACCTTCTTCACCTGGGTCCATGACGTCATTTGGCACCATGCCTTCAATACGGCAATACCCACCTGCCGGGATTGTCTTAATACCAAATTCTGTTTCCCCGCGCTGGGTTGACCAGATTTTCTTACCAAAACCTAGGAAAAACTCCGTTACTTTCATGCCAAAATGTTTAGCCATAATGAAATGGCCAAACTCATGGACCATAACCGAGAATAAAAGCGCAACAATAAATGCCACAATTCCAAGTAACTGCATTTGGCTATCCTCTCAGATTAGACTGACAAATGGGTATTTATGCGAAGTAGTAGCATTGAGGCCATGACATCAATTCCACAGGTACGCAAACTGGTCACCGCAATCCCCGGCCCAAAGTCACAAGAAATTCTCAAACGCCGTGCAGATGCAGTTTCTGCCGCCCTTGGAATGGCGATCCCGATGATCGTTGAACGCGCCGGTGGCGGAATCTTGGTCGATGTCGACGGCAACTCCATCATTGATATGGGCGCTGGTATTGCGGTAGTAAATGTTGGCAATAGCGCCGATCGAGTCGTTGCAAATGTAAAAGCACAAGTGGAAGCGTTCACTCATACCTGTTTTATGGTTGCGCCGTATCTGGGTTACATTGAAGTTTGCGAAGCCCTCAATCGCTTAACTCCTGGAACGCATAAGAAAAAATCAATTCTTCTTAATTCGGGGGCTGAAGCCTTAGAAAACGCCGTGAAAATTGCCCGTAGTTACACCAAACGCCAAGCGGTCGTTGTCTTTGAACACGGCTATCACGGTCGCACAAACCTCACTATGGCCATGACTGCAAAAAATATGCCATACAAAGAAGGTTTTGGTCCGTTTACTCCTGAAATTTATCGCATGCCGATGGCCTATCCATTGCGTTGGCCAGGTGGTGCGCAAAATTGCGCGAGTGATGCTCTAAATGTCGTCATCCATAAAATGGAGAAAGAACTTGGCGCCAAAAATATTGCTGCGATAGTTATCGAACCTATCCAAGGCGAAGGTGGTTTCATCGTTCCACCAAAAGGTTTCTTGCCAGGCTTGGCAAAGTTCGCAACAGAAAATGGCATCGTATTTATCGCCGATGAAGTGCAGACAGGTTTTGCACGCACTGGTCAGATGTTCGCCTCTGAAGATGAAGGCGTAGTTCCTGATCTGATTGCAACCGCAAAAGGAATTGCAGGTGGACTTCCGCTTGCTGGCGTCACTGGACGTGCTGAAATTATGGATTCAGTTCATGCCAGCGGACTCGGCGGAACTTTTGGGGGCTCCCCGATCGCATGCGCAGCTGCTCTGGGCGCAATCGCCACTATTGAACAGGAGAACCTCTGCGATCGCGCAAAAGAGATTGGCACAATCATCTCCGACGCACTTAATGCGATGAAAGCGAAATATTCCATCATTGGCGAGGTCCGTGGCCGCGGTGCAATGCAAGCCATCGAACTTGTCATTCCTGGCGGCATCGAACCCAACCCTGTTGCCCTAACTTCGATTATTAAATTCTGTCAGAGCGAAGGCGTACTTATTCTTTCGGCTGGAACTTACGGCAACGTCATCCGTTTGCTGCCACCGTTAGTAATACCAGAAAATTTATTGCGCGAAGCGTTGGAAATTCTCGATCGCGCTATTGCGCAGGCATAGCCGAAGCGTGGACCTTGGCATATTATCTCCACAATGAGCAAACACATAAGCGCAGCCCCGGGTGAGATAGCCGAGCGAATTCTGCTTCCTGGAGACCCCCTTCGGGCCAAATGGGTCGCCGAAAACTACCTCGAACGGGTTCATCAGTACACCTCGGTCCGCAATATGTTCGGATTTACCGGTATGTACAAAGGTGAGCGGCTCTCAGTCCAGGGCACTGGTATGGGACTGCCCTCCCTTGCCATCTATGTCAATGAGCTTTTTACTGAATACGGGGTCCAAAGTGCGATCCGAATAGGAACCTGCGGGGGCTTATTAGAAAAGACCAAGATAGGTGATGTCATCTTGGCTATGACTGCATCCACTGATTCCAATATTAACCGGAGAATTACACATGGATTGGATTTTGCACCGCACGCAGATTTTCAACTCTTGCTTGCCGCATATGAAGCATCGAAATACTTACCCAATGTTCATATCGGAGGAGTTTCATCAATGGATTATTTTTACGATGAAACAGATGCTGCACAAAAATTAATTCAACATGGAGTGCTCGGTGTTGAGATGGAAGCTAATCAACTCTACTCAATCGCTGCACGCAAACAAAGACGTGCACTTACCATTCTTACCGTCTCTGATCATGTGATCACACATGAATCCATGGATTCAATCTCGCGCGAGCAATCATTAAACACAATGGTCGAGATCGCCCTTACAACTTTACTAAAAGGATAAACCACGATGAAAACTTCTGAATGGTTATTACTTGGCATAGTCACTTTTGTTCTCATTGATTTTGCCTCCGCTGGTGATGCCTGAGAATCTCTTACGCGAAGCGCTAGAAGTACTGGATCGGGCCATCGCTTCGGTTTAACCCAAGCTAAAATCTCTAAAGATCAAAAATTGCAATATCGGTTTCGAGGAAATCGCCGCCTTTACAAATCAGTTTTCTGCGTGTGGTCGCAGCCAGTGCATAGGCAAAAACATCTCCATAGTTCAGTCTGGCTGGATGACCAGTACCTTTTCCGTAATCACGATAAGCCGCGCGCGCAACATCAACTTGTTTTGAATCTACTGAAAGTATTTCAATGCCGCCCTCTTTAATAAGAGCGTTAAATTTACGGATCGCAACTGGATCCTTCGTGGAATCTACGACTATCGCTGTCTCCAAGTAATTTCCAGCAGAGATAGCGCATTCGTTCTCATTAATAGCGATAAGAATCTCATCGCTATCGGGTTCAGCAAATAGAATGGATAAAATTGCCGAACTATCGACAACTACCTTCATCGTGGTAGGCCAGATTCGTCGTAAAGCATGGAATCGACCGATTCTCTGGTCATGCCTTTTGGCATTCGTATCGAGATTTCGTGAGCCAGAGTGCGCAACCTCTCAAGACGATCCTCGGCTTTTGCCCGAGCCAAACGCTCGCGTAATGCGACAGTCACAGCCTCCGTGAGCGTTTCATCATAAATCGAAGCCACCTGGATAGCTAGGCGGTGCGCCTCTTCATTCTTAATGTTCATTCCCATGATTTATATGTTATACCTTTTGATTATTGGTTTCTACCATTTTCCAGTCAGTTCGGATCAAACTCTCACTCGATCTGCGGTTATGCGAAGTCAGAGCGCAGCGGGCAACC
>CAKKQM010000084.1:0-1617 GCA_919902125.1 Actinomycetes bacterium
AAACTGTGACTGAACGCGCGCTAATGCCTAAGCCATCTGGGCTAGGGTCTGTCAAATTTCGCAATGTGCGCATCACCGCGTCGTAATTGGCGAGCGGCTCGCCCATGCCCATAAAAACAATATTGGATAATCGAGTTGGACCACCGGGTAATTCGCCCAATGCACAAGCCCGGGCCGATGCAACAATCTGCTCAGTAATTTCGCCAGCCGTCAAGTTGCGCGTAAGACCTGCTTGGCCTGTGGCGCAGAAAGGGCAGTTCATTCCGCAGCCGGCTTGCGATGAGATACAGACTGTTGTGCGATCGGTGTAACGCATCAATACACTCTCTACAAGTACACCATCATGTAAACGCCAGAGATCTTTCCGTGTCATACCGTTGTCACAAGTAATCGAGCGCACAAGTTCGATCAACTTTGGAGTAAAAAGTTCTGCGAATGTTGTTCGCATATCAGCGGGAATATCGCTCCAGGTTTGCGGGTCGTCAGAAAAATGACCGAAATAATGAGCAGCAACTTGATTGGCGCGAAATGCTGGCAACCCTAACTCTTTGGCTAATTCACGACGTTCCTCAGGAGAGAAATCAGCGATATGTCGTGGAGCTTTCTTCCGTTGAACTGGTTCATCAAAGACCAACGTGATTTCGGCAGGTTGTTCTAGGCGACTCATAAGTAGCGCTTCACTATCTCAAATGCCAGCCAGACTGCAGGGCCAGAGAGCAAGGCTGAATCCAAACGATCTAGCATTCCCCCGTGTCCTGGCAATATCGAGCCCATATCCTTAAGCGAAAGATCGCGCTTTAATGCGCTTTCAATCAGATCGCCACTAGTGGCAGTGAATACAACTATCAGACCGACGAGGGCACCAATCCACCAATGTTCATGCATGAGGTAACGAAAGCTTAGAGCGCCGCCAATAATGGTAAAAATCAGCGAGCCAGCAAGCCCTTCCCACGTTTTCTTAGGACTGATTTTTGGGATTAGCGGATGTCGACCAAGAAGTATCCCCACTAAATAACCAAAAGTGTCATTGCAACCAATCAATACAACGAATGTCATAACTCGACTTAATCCGTCATAGGGACGAGCTAAGAGAATAAGAAAACCTGCAAGAAATGGAAGATAGATAAGTACAAGAGTGGTTGCAGTAGCGTTGCGGACAAAGCCATCTGGTCCGCGACGCAGAAGATCGACAAGAAGGATTGGAAGACAGAATGCAGTCGCCACTGCCAATCCAGCCACGCTACCCAGCCAGGTAGCAAAAGTTAAGCAGACCGTTGCAATGACCAAAGCAGGTAAAGATATATATGTTTTGCCTAGATCAAATGCGTGTGTAATCTCGCGAATTCCGAGAATAACCGCGATCCCCACAAGTACTGCGAAGAGTTCACGATGGAAAGCAAGCGCAAACCAGACAAGGGCGATTATCAGTAGACCAACTGCAACGGAAGGCAGAAATTTACGTCCCGCCTTGCGATTAATCGCTTCGTTGATCGAATGTAGGTCTGACATTGCGCGCGGCAAGAACCCTCAGACTTCGAGAAGTTCTATCTCCTTATGCTTTAAGAGATCATCAATCTTGGAAACATGATCAGAGGTTAATTTTTCCAGATCTTTCTC
>CAKKQM010000084.1:1627-17097 GCA_919902125.1 Actinomycetes bacterium
AGTGAGATCGTCTTTGCCAATCAGGCTATCTTTTTCCAGCTTTTCTATCGTTTCTTTGGCATGGCGGCGGATATTGCGAAGTGAAATCTTGGAATCTTCCGCTTTGGTACGTACAACCTTGATGTACTCCTTGCGACGCTCCTCTGTAAGTTGCGGGAAGGCCACGCGGATTACAACACCGTCGTTGCCAGGATTAACACCCAAGTCAGAGTCACGAATCGCCTTTTCTATTGAAGCCATTGCGCCCTTATCGAAAGGAGAAATTATTGCCATCCGTGCTTCTGGAACTTGAAATGAGGCAAGTTGAGAAAGAGGGGTCATTGTTCCGTAGTAATCAACCATGATCTTGTTAAAGAGGGAAGGGTGAGCCCGCCCTGTACGGATGGTGGCAAAATCTTCTTTCGCCACTTCGACGGCCTTACTCATCTTTGTATCGGCATCCTTCAGGGTGCCAGCTACATCGCTCATTACTGCTCCTCTAGTTTTTATAGTTTTTACTACTTATGCAACAAGGGTTCCGATTACTTCACCGCGTACCGCGCGGGCAATATTGCCATTTATCATCAGATCAAAGACGACGATCGGCAAGTTGTTTTCACGACAGAGGCTAAAGGCGGCCGCATCAGCAACTGCCAACGACTTAGAGAGCACGTCATCATAAGAAATAGTGTCGTACTTGATGGCTGATGGATCTTTCTTGGGATCTGCTGAATACACGCCATCAACGCCGCTCTTTGCTAACAGTAATGCTTCAGAACCGATTTCTAGCGCGCGCTGGGCTGCAACAGTATCGGTTGTAAAAAATGGCATTCCGGCTCCCGCACCGAAGATTACGACGCGACCCTTTTCGAGGTGGCGTATCGCACGGCGTGGAATATAAGGCTCGGCAACTTGGCCCATAGTGATCGCAGTTTGAACGCGAGTGGCGATACCTAACTTCTCAAGAAAATCTTGAAGTGCCAAACAGTTCATGACCGTACCAAGCATGCCCATGTAATCGGCGCGTGCTCGGTCCATCCCTAGTTGCTGTAATTCAGCACCCCGGAAATAATTTCCTCCACCGACAACGATTGCTACTTGTACTCCACTGTTGGCGACACCAGCAATTTGTTTGGCAACATCTTGAACAACATCGGGATCAACGCCAATGCCTTTGGTCCCACCGAAAACTTCTCCCGAAAGTTTAAGGAGCACTCGCCCGTAACTACCTCTACTGCCGGGCATAAGTGCTCCTCTCGCTTATCTGTCTAGAGTCTAAAGGTCTCCTCCTGGGAGATTATTGACCCACGCGGAAGCGATGGAACGCCTTTACGGCAGTGCCGGCCTCATCGAGAATCTGTTTGACGCTCTTCTTGGCATCTTTCGCAAAAGCCTGCTCAATCAAACTGACTTCCTTAACGAAACCAGTAACTCGGCCTTCAACGATCTTAGAGAGCGCGGCTTCTGGCTTGCCTTCATTACGTGCAGTCTCTTCCGCAACACGACGTTCGTTTTCAATCACATCAGCTGGAACAGCTTCGCGATTGACATATATAGGTGCGAACGCAGCAATGTGCTGTGCAATATCCTTGCCAACATCAAGTACATCTTTGGTGAGTTGAACGAGAACGCCAACCTGTGGTGGAAGATCTGGGCTGGTGCGGTGGAGATAGATGCCAACGGGTGATCCATCCAGAACCGCAACGCGACGAACTTCGATTTTCTCTCCTAAGGTTGCATTTGCTTCATCAACTGCATCTTGGACTTTGCGTCCTGGTTTAATTTCAGAAGCAAGGAATGCATCTATTTCAGAAATTTTCGCCTGGGCGAGATGTTCTAGTAACTCATCAGCGAGTGCTTGAAAATGCTCACCTTTGGCAACGAAGTCGGTCTCGCAATTGAGTTCGAGCATTACGCCAAGGTTATCTTGTACCTTTGCGATGACGAGTCCATTAGACGCTGTCCGACCTTCGCGCTTAGTGATGCCCTTCAAACCTTTGACGCGGATGATTTCGACAGCTTTATCGAAATCACCCTCTGCTTCATCCAGAGCCTTCTTGCAATCAAGCATTCCTGCTGCGGTTGTTTCACGGAGCTTCTTTACATCTTGTGCAGAGTATTTCAACTTATGCCTCCGTTGCGGCAGGAGTCTCAGCAACTACTGGAGTCTCAGCAACTACTGGAGTCTCAGCAACTACTGCTGCGCCGGTAAGAATTTCATTCTCCCACTCAGCCAATGGCTCTCCTGCGGAAATTGCTTCTGCTTCAGGCTTTACCTCTTCTTTTACACTTGCTGCTGCGCGTGCTTGCAGACCAGCTGCAATTGCATCAGTAATAACGCGAGTAAGAAGTCCGATGGAGCGGATTGCATCATCGTTACCTGGAATCTTGAAATCAACTTCATCTGGATCGCAATTGGTGTCGAGAATTGCAATAACAGGAATACCCAACTTCTTTGCTTCAGCAACAGCGAGGTGTTCCTTTTTTGTATCGACTACCCAGATTGCAGCTGGCAACTTGGTCATGTTGCGAATGCCGTTGAGGTTCTTGTTGAGCTTCTCGCGCTCACGGCGCAAGACAAGCAATTCCTTCTTAGTTAACAACTGGTCATTTGCAGTTTCAAGAGCTTCAAGTTCCTTGAGTCGCTGTATGCGCTTGTAGACAGTTGGAAAATTGGTGAGCATGCCACCAAGCCAGCGCTCGGTTACATATGGCATGCCAACACGGGCTGATTGTTGAATGATTGGCTCTTGCGCCTGCTTCTTAGTACCAACAAAGAGGATATGCCCGCCCTTGGCGACAACATCCTTCACAAATTCATAGGCGTTATCAATGAGGCCTAATGATTGCTGGATATCAATGATGTAGATGCCGTTGCGTTCAGTAAAAATAAAACGCTTCATCTTTGGATTCCATCGACGAGTCTGGTGTCCAAAGTGGACTCCACTGTCGAGAAGTTCTCGCATTGTTACAACCGCCATGGCGGCACTCTCCTTCTTACCAACTTCTTAAGAAGTTGGCTCTCGGTTAACGGACCAACAAGTTGCCGGCCCTCTAGCACCCAGACACCGACCAGCGAACTGGACCGAGGTGGTACTTACTAGGTGCGTGAAGTCATCGCAATTTCTTGCGATGCGGGGCAAATTCTACCTGACTAAATGGCCTGCAAAATCCGACCGCCTTTGCCAAAACTTTGCCAGAGCTAGGCCCTCGGGTGAGCCTGTTTGAAAGCTTTTTGAAGGCGCTCGGTCGAAACATGGGTGTAGATCTGCGTAGTTGCAAGGGATGCATGACCCAATATTTCCTGAACAGTACGGAGATCGGCACCGCCTTCTAATAGATGAGTGGCGGCTGAATGGCGCAGCCCATGCGGTCCCATCCGCTCTATCCCTTCCAGGGCACCAAGGGCGATGTAGACAACGGTCCGAACTGTACGTTGATCAATACGTTTTCCTCGCGCTCCAAGAAAAACAGCGCTCTCTGAGAGCTTGTTTTCAATTCCTGAACGACCATCTTTGAGCCATGCTTTCAGCGCACGCATTGCGGGATTACCGATCGGGATTGTCCGCTCTTTATTTCCTTTACCTAGAACGCGAATCGTCTGGCGCTCGTAATCAATGTCGCGCAGGTCAAGACCGCATAGTTCGGCAACACGAGCACCGCTGGCATAGAGCACTTCAACTATGGCGCAATCGCGCAGGGCAATCGGAGTTTCTTCCTCCCCAACTCGCATAGCCAGAGCATTCATCGCAAGTTTCGCACTGGGAATATCTAAAACTTCCGGCAGAGTGCGATGCGCCTTCGGAATTGCAAGTGCGACACCAACATCTCTGGCAATCAGTCCAGATCTGAAAGCCCACTTTGTAAAAAGACGTATCGAGACTGCCCGACGCGAAAGCGAGGTGCGCGCTCCCCCTTTGACCTGCATATTGGCCAGCCACGAACGGATATGTGAAAGTTCTAGATGAGAAATATCTGCAACGCCCAAAATTTGAAGATGAGTGAAAAGACTTTCAAGATCCCCGAGATAGGCACGAATGCTATGAACTGCCAGGTTGCGCTCTGTCCGCAGGTGCCGCTCAAACGCCGTGGCGACTTCTGCAAAATCAGTAACTGACATATTCCAAGGTTACTCGGGTGATCTACCTTGCCGCAGTAAGCCATAGGTGAGCGCATCTTCAAGTGCCATTGCAGAGGCCGCAATGACGTTTTCATGAACGCCCACCGTGCTCCATTCGCCTTTTCCATCGCTGGTTTCAACAAGCACGCGAGTAACTGCGCCAGTGCCGAAACGACCTTCCAGAATACGCACCTTGTAATCGGTAAGTTCAAGAACGGAAAGTTCTGGATAGAACTGTTGCAATCCTGATCTCAGGGCGTTATCGATTGCGTTGACTGGGCCATTCCCTTGGCCAGTGCAAGAAATCTTTTCACCTTTAGCAGTGATGGTGACTTCTGCTGTAGTGATGATCCGTTGATTAGCAACGCGTTCAACTGTGGTGAGCCAATGATCAATAGTAAAGAAACGTGGGCGCTTTCCAGTCATCTCTTCGCGCAATAATAATTCGAAGGAAGCATCGGCAGCTTCAAAAGTAAAGCCCCGTGATTCCATCTCTTTGACGCGTTCTACAACGCGGCCAATGAGTTCGCGATCACCACCGAGTTCGACGCCGAGTTCCTGTGACTTCAATTCAATAGATGCGCGTCCTGCCATTTCAGATACAAGCATGCGCATGTTATTGCCAACTGTGGCTGGGTCTTCATGTTGATACAACGAAGAATCCACCTTGATTGCGCTGGCATGTAGACCGCCTTTGTGAGCAAATGCCGATACTCCAACATAGGGTTGGCGCGCACTTGGCGTCACGTTGGTTATCTCTGCAACAGCATGCGAAATTCGGAATGCTTCAGATAGCAATCCGGCAGGCAGAACTTGCTGATGTTTCTTTAGTTGCAGATTGGCAATGATGGTGACAAGGTCGGCATTACCCGTACGTTCGCCATATCCATTGAGAGTTCCTTGGACATGGGTTGCACCAGCGGCGAGGGCAGCCATTGAGTTTGCGACTGCACAACCAGTGTCATTGTGGCAATGAATACCTAGACGCGCTGAACTATTCTGTAAGACATCGTGAACAACTTGCGAGAGTTCATCAGGCAACATGCCGCCGTTGGTATCACATAGCGCGATAACATCAGCGCCCGCTTGCGCAGCAATGCGTACAACTTCTAGAGCATAAGCACGATTGGAACGATATCCATCAAAGAAATGTTCAGCGTCTAGGAATACCCGTTGTCCTTCATCACGCAGATGTTTAATAGAATCGGCAATCATTGCCAAATTTTCATCCAGAGTTGTACGCAGAGCTAAATCAACATGACGATCATAAGCTTTCGCAACAAGGGTGACTACAGATGCGCCAGAATCGCGTAGCGCACCAAGGAGTTGATCATCGGCTGCCTTAGCGCCTGCACGACGGGTCGCACCGAAAGCAACAAAAGTGGCATTCTTTAACTTTAATTCGCTCTTTGCGCGAGCAAAAAATTCGGTGTCTTTGGGGTTAGCACCTGGCCAGCCACCTTCAATGAAACCGACGCCTAAATCATCCAAATGGCGAGCAATTGCCAACTTGTCATGGACCGAAAGGTTTAAGCCTTCCTGCTGCGCACCATCGCGCAAAGTGGTGTCATAAATATGAAAGGCATCGGAAATTGTCATTACAGAACTTTTTTCATCCAATGATGCGTATCAGCAATCGTTCCGTGCTGAATTCCAAGAAGGGTATTACGGATCTGCATGGTGATCACGCCAGGTGTGCCATCGCCTGTAACCCACGTTCCCATCGAACTTTTTGCAGTACCTACAGGTGAAACAACAGCGGCGGTGCCGCAAGCAAAAATTTCAGTGATCTCGCCACTGGCGACGCCATCTCGCCAATCATCAATGCTGATCATCGTCTCCTCCACTGTGTACCCAAGATCAGCAGCAACACTAAGAATTGAATCGCGAGTAATACCTGGCAACAACGTGCCGGTCAATTTTGGTGTGATGACTGTTGCGTTTGAACCGCTTCCTTTAACAAAGAAGAGGTTCATACCACCCATCTCTTCCACCCACTTACGTTCTTTGGCATCAATCCAGACAACTTGATCGCAGCCCTGCTTTGCAGCTGCCTTCTGCGCAACCAGAGATGCTGCGTAATTGCCACCGCATTTGGCTTCGCCCGTGCCACCTTGCGCTGCACGGACATATTCAGTGGAGATCCATACCGTCACAGCGTTGGCAGGATTGAAGTACGCTCCCGCGGGTGTTGCAATCAACATATAGAGTGCGCGATTGGCAGGGCGGACTCCTAAACCAACTTCATTAGCAAACATAAATGGGCGCAGATATAAAGACTCTCCCACCTTGTCTGGAACCCAGCTGGCGTCTTGTTTCACGAGAGCATAGATAGAGTCCAGGAATGACTCGACTGGCAATTCCGGAAGCGCCAACCGCCTTGCACTCCGCGCAAATCGCGCAGCATTCGCCTCAGGACGAAAGAGAGCGATTCCGCCGTCGGGTTGGCGATATGCCTTCAGGCCTTCAAAGATTTCCTGTCCGTAATGAAAAACCATCGCTGCTGGATCCAATGAGATAGGTGCATAGGCTTTGAGTTCGGCCTGACCCCAGCCATCGTTCTCGGTCCATTGCGCAACAACCATGTGATCGGTGTAGTACTTACCAAACCCTGGGTTTGCTAATTTTTCAACGCGCTCGGCTGCTGAGACTGGGTGAGTTGATGGCGTGATTTTTATAGACATGATCAACCTTTCAACGCTACTACAAGCGCGCTTCCGATTTCACTGGTGCTCCGTTTTGACGATCCCCGCGTTAACAAATCTGCAGCTACAACGCGTTCAACATCACGAGCTGCAGCTACAAGTCCTAGATGATCCAGCATCATCGCAACCGACATCACTGTTGCAGTTGGATCAGCTAAACCTTTACCCGCGATGTCAGGGGCTGAGCCGTGTACAGGCTCAAACATCGAAGGGAATTTCCCGGTGGGGTTTATATTTCCCGATGCTGCAAGGCCAATGCCACCACAGATTGCCGCGGCAATATCGGTGAGAATGTCACCGAATAGATTGTCGGTGACAACCACATCAAAGCGACCAGGATTGGTCACAAAGAACATGGAGGCAGCATCAACATGTAAATAATCGGTTGAAATCTCTGGGAACTCCTTGGCAACTTCATTGAAGGTGCGAGTCCACAGACCGCCGGCATGGGTAAGAACATTGTTCTTATGCACCAACGTCAATTTTTTACGCTCACGCTGCCTGGCTCGCCCAAAAGCATCACGGATAACACGCTCTACGCCGCGGCGAGTATTTAAACTCTCCTCCGTTGCAATTTCAGCCTCGGTGCCTTCCGCAAGAACTCCACCAGCACCCACATAAGGTCCTTCAGTGCCTTCCCGGACAACAACGAAATCGATTTTATCGACTGTAGCCAATGGTGATTTCACCCCTGGATATAAACGGGCAGGTCGCAAATTAATGTAATGATCAAATGCGAAACGCAACTTCAGGAGCAGGCCACGCTCCAGAACACCACTAGGTACGGTTGGATCTCCAACTGCGCCAAGCAAAATAACATCGCTCTTGGCTAATTGCGCAAGAACTGATTCAGGGAGTGCTTCCCCGGTGCGATGCCAATAACCAGCACCAAGATCGTATGATGTTTTTGTAAATGTAACTCCATATTTTTCGCTGACGACATCCAGAACTTTAAGGCCTTCAGCAACTACCTCTGGCCCGATTCCGTCTCCACCAATAACGGCAAGGTTGAATGTTCTCTCCGACATGGTCATCACTATGCACCCAACGTGATGGAACGAGCCAGATTGGCTCCCGTTTCACGAGCCAGCAACGCAACAACATCGGCAGGAACGGATGAGTCAACAGTGATCACCATAAGCGCTTCGCCACCAAGATGGTCCCGAGCAACCTGCATTCCAGCAATATTGATGGACGCTTTCCCAAGTGCATTTCCGACTGTGCCGACTACGCCAGGACGATCTGCATAGCGCAAGAAAAGAAGATTATCGGTTGGAACCAAGTCAAGATCATATGCATCAATGGCAACAATCTTCTGCACTTGACGGATACCCATCAGAGTTCCACTGATAGAAATCTTGAGACCATTAGAGAGCGCTGCATTGAGAGAGACAACATTGCGGTGCTCTGGTGAAATCACATCAGTTGTTACTGTCGCGACAAGCCCACGCTCTTGCGCAATGCCAGGAGCGTTAACGTATGTGACATCTTCAGCACCAAGAGCAGCTAGCGCACCGCGAAGCGCACTGGTGGCAAGAATGGAACAATCATGTGCGGCGATTTCACCATGTACTTCCACTTCAATGCTGACTGGAACTTCTCCAGCCAAGCCAACAAGCACGCCTGCCAGTTTCTCCACCAAGGCAAGGGCTGGACGGACATCTTCATGGATGAGCCCGCCTTTAACGTTAACTGCATCAGGTACCAGTTGACCCGCAAGTGCTTTACGTACCGAAACGGCAACTGCGATTCCTGCGCGCTCTTGGGCTTCATCAGTGGATGCACCCAAATGAGGCGTTGCAACTACGCTATCGAGAGTAAAAAGAGGCGAGTCAGTACATGGTTCGGTTGAGAAAACATCCAGGCCTGCACCTGCAACGCGACCTTCTTTGATTGCGTCATAAAGTGCTGCTTCGTCCAGAACTCCACCGCGTGCGGCATTGATGATCCGTACAGTTGGTTTTACTTTCTTTAACGCTTCAACGCCAATGAGATTTGTTGTCTCCTTGGTCTTTGGTAAATGGATAGTGATGAAATCGCTCATCGCAAGAAGTTCGTCGAGTTCAACTAAACGTACTCCCAATTGAGCAGCACGAGCGGGTTGTAAATATGGATCATAAGCAACTACATCCATACCAAATGCCTGCATGCGGTACGCAACAAGTTGACCAATGCGGCCAAAACCCACAATTCCGAGCGTTTTTTCAAAGAGTTCGACGCCGGTGTATTTAGAACGTGCCCACTTGCCATTACGGAGTGCTGCATGCGCAGGTGAAATATGGCGAGCAGATGCCAGCAACAGACCGATTGCCAACTCTGCAGCGCTGACGATATTTGATGTAGGTGCGTTAACAACCATGACTCCCGCTGCTGTTGCAGCAGGAATTTCAACGTTATCAAGACCTACTCCTGCACGAGCAATTACTTTTAAACCTTTTGCTACAGCGATTGCCTCTTCATCCATCTTGGTTGCCGAGCGAATTAGGACCGCATCTACTCCCTGCCCAAGTGCGCTAAGAAGTTCGGCGCGATTTGCTCCATCACAGTGACGGACTTCGAAATCAGGCCCGAGCGCATCTAACGTTGCTGGACTGAGTTCTTCGGCAATCAGCACGACGGGTTTAGCCACGCGCAGCGCTACCTTCTTGGTAATCATCCTTTGGATTCTTGACCCAGGACATCATCTTCCGTAGTTCGCGGCCGACTGCCTCGATCGGATGTGCCTGGCCCTTTTCGCGGAATGCCTTAAATTCAGGTCCGCCTGCATCTTGATCTTCAACAAATCGTTTGGCAAAGGTGCCATCCTGAATATCGGCCAGAACTGCCTTCATGTTCTCCTTAACATGTGGGTCAATGACACGTGGACCGGAAACATAGTCTCCAAATTCAGCGGTGTCAGAAACTGACCAGCGCTGCTTGGCAATGCCACCTTCATACATCAAGTCCACAATGAGTTTGAGTTCGTGGAGACATTCAAAGTAAGCAACTTCTGGCTGGTACCCGGCTTCAGTAAGAACTTCAAAGCCATACATAACTAATTGCGATGCGCCACCGCAGAGAACTGATTGCTCGCCAAAAAGATCAGTCTCAGTCTCTTCGGTAAAGGTAGTAAGAATGCCTCCTGCGCGTAAACCGCCGATCGCTTTTGCGTAAGAGAGTGTTAGTGGCCAAGCGCTGCCAGTTGCATCTTGCTCAACAGCAACAATCACTGGGACGCCTCGACCTGCAGAGTATTCGCGGCGAACAAGATGGCCTGGACCCTTAGGAGCAACCATGCAGACATCAATGTTTGCTGGTGGCGCAATGTATCCGTAACGGATACTGAAACCGTGACCGAAAAAAATTGCGTCGCCATCTTTGAGGTTAGGCAATATGGATTCTTTATAGATATGCCGCTGTACAGGGTCTGGCGCAAGAATCATGATGACGGTTGCTTCTTTAACTGCTTCAGCAACCGAGAGAACGCGCAAACCTTCAGCTTCGGCTTTCTCGCGCGACTTTGAACCTTCAGCAAGACCGACACGAACATCAACGCCACTGTCACGAAGATTGAGCGCATGCGCATGACCCTGTGAGCCATAACCAATGACGGCGACCTTTCGACCTTGGATGATGGATAAGTCGGCGTCCTCATCGTGATACATCGTTGCCATGGTTTTCTCCTTTTTATCTTCTTTGGTTTTAATTCTGATAATCGGCTTGCGTGCCGACTTCATGAAGCGTTGAAATCCCCTGTGCGCTAAGGGTACGGTCTGAGAGCGCGGCCGCGCCCCGCTCAAGAGCGACCAGACCTGATTGGACTAATTCCTTAATGCCAAGTGGCGTCAGCGCCTTCAATAAACCTTCAATGTGAGCACTCTCGCCAATTGCCTCGACCGTAATTACGTCAGCATCCTCATCAACCACTGCGGCGCCAAAGCGAGCAACGATGGCAAGAACTTCGTCCAGTTGTGATGTCGCAACTTTTACTAGGAGTAATTCGCGATGAATCGTTGACTGAGTTGGCATCTCCGAAACTGCGATCACGTTGACCAACTTGTAGACCTGGGCCATTACTTGATCAAGTACGTGACCTTCCAGGTTAAGAACAATTGTCATACGTGAAATATCTGGATTCTCGGTTGGGCCTACCGCCAATGAATCGATGTTGTATGCGCGACGAGAAAATAGCGATGCAACGCGGGCAAGTACGCCAGGGCTATTTTCAACGAGGACTGCGAGGGTGTGTGTACTCATCAGAGCTCCTGTGAATCCCAGTCGGGGGTCAGTCCCCGAGCGATCATAATGTCATCATTTGATGACCCAGCAGCAACCATCGGCCAGACCATTGCGTCACGGAAGACGCGGAAGTCCACGACAACGGGTTGATCGTTGATAGACATTGCTTCCTTAATGACCGCATCAACATCTTCGGTACGCTCACAGCGAAGTCCAGCACAACCCATTGCATCAGCCAGTTTCACAAAATCAGGGATTCGCTTTGAATGTAATGAGGTGTTCGAGTAACGGCCTTCATAGAACATAGTCTGCCATTGGCGAACCATGCCCAGGCTTTCGTTATTGATAATCGCGACCTTGATCGGAATATTGTTAAGCGCGCACGTCACCAACTCTTGATTGGTCATCTGGAAACAACCATCGCCATCAATCGCCCAGACTGTGGTATCTGGCATCCCCACCTTTGCGCCCATGGCAGCAGGAACTGCGTACCCCATCGTGCCAAGGCCGCCAGAGTTCAACCAGGTGCGCGGTTTTTCAAACTTGAGAAATTGCGAGGCCCACATCTGATGTTGACCGACTCCTGCAACATAAATTGAATCTGGGCCCGAAATCGCGCCGATTCTTTCAATGACGTATTGCGGTGAGACTGAACCATCTTCAGGTTGGTTGTAACCCACTGGATAAGTGGCGCGGAGCGAACCCATCTGTTTCCACCAGAGCGTTAAATCAGGTTCTGCTTTTTTAAACTCTTTCTCGATGGCAGGAATTAGCGCGGAAATTGTGTGCGCAAGATCGCCGATGACAGCAACGTCTGCAAAACGATTCTTGCCTATTTCGGCAGGATCAATATCAGCATGGATAACTTTTGCGTTGACGGCAAATGATGAAAGTTTTCCGGTAACGCGATCATCGAAGCGAGCGCCGAGTGTGATTAATAGGTCGGCCTTCTGCAACGCAGTAACAGCAGCAACTGTTCCGTGCATGCCAGGCATGCCTAAATGCAAGTGATGGCTATCCGGGAAAGCGCCCCGCGCCATCAACGTTGTCACAACCGGTGCGCCGATGAGTTCAGCAAGGCGCATTAATTGTTTATGGGCGTTTGCCTTAATTACTCCTCCGCCAACGAAGAGAACAGGCTTGGAAGACTGCGCGATAAGCGCAGCCGCGTCGCGGATTGCTTCTGCCTCCGGTTCGACCCGCGGCTTATATCCAGCAAGTTGAATATTTTTGGGATAGTTAAAAGTGGTCATTTTCTGCAGAGCGTCTTTTGCAATATCAACCAGAACTGGGCCCGGACGTCCGGTGCTTGCTATGTGGAACGCTTCAGCAATTGCACGAGGAATATCGGCAGGATCGGTGATCAAGTAATTATGTTTGGTGATCGGCATTGTTATGCCTCGGATATCGGCTTCCTGAAAAGCATCGGTACCAATTGCCGCTGAGGGCACCTGACCGGTAATGGCAACCAACGGAACTGAATCCATCGCAGCATCGGCCAAGGGAGTAACGAGGTTTGTAGCTCCAGGCCCAGAGGTCACGATACAGACGCCGACTCGGCCAGTTGCTTGCGCATATCCAGTAGCTGCATGTCCCGCGCCCTGCTCGTGACGGACCAAGATGTGGCGAATTGTCGAATCAAAGATCGGATCGTATGCAGGAAGGATTGCGCCACCAGGGATGCCAAACATGACATCGATGCCAGCGGCTTCTAGAGATTTCACCAGGCTACTTGCCCCTGTTATCTCTTTAGCCATTTCCTACTCCTTTCCTAATCTCGCACGTAAAAAATCGCCCCTTATTAACGCAAAAACCCTCAGTAAAAACTGAGGGTAGCGCGTGATGTGATGCTGCTAGATCGCGCGCTTTTTAATCACCACTGACGTTCTCATCTTCGTATTCTCCAACGCACAACCAGAGGCGTCAACCCTTTGAGATTGTGATCTCACAATTTGGGCAGCACCAGGGCTAATCGGTTTAATCACAGACAGCTCCCTTGCTGGCGGATCCGACCAACTTTGCATACTTGGCCAGAACACCACGGGTGTACTTATGAGGAATTGGAGCAAACCCAACTCGACGCTTGGTCAATTCGGCCTCATCAACCAATAGATCCAATGTTCGCTCAACTATGTTGATGCGGATGCGATCACCATCACGAACGAAAGCAATGGGACCACCTTCTGATGCCTCTGGTGCAACGTGGCCAACACACAGACCAGTGGTGCCACCTGAGAAGCGACCATCAGTGAGCAGAAGTACGGATTTGCCTAAACCTGCACCCTTAATGGCGCCAGTGATCATCAGCATTTCGCGCATCCCAGGACCGCCTTTGGGCCCTTCATAGCGGATGACGACAACATCGCCGGCCTGGATCGTCCCATTTTCAAGCGCATCCATCGCCTGTTGTTCGCGTTCAAAAACACGCGCAGGACCTTCGAAAAGATCAACACCAACGCCAGCAGTCTTGGTAACAGCACCATCTGGAGCAAGTAAGCCACGCAGAATCGTGATGCCACCACCGAGTGAGAGTGGCTTGCTTGTTGCGCGCAAGATTTCACCATCAGCATCAGGAGGTGCGATATCAGCCAAGTTTTCTGCCATCGTTTTACCTGTCACCGTCAAACAATCGCCATGCAACAGACCTGCACCCAGCAGCGCCTTCAATACAACCGGAACACCACCAACTTTATCCATATCGCTCATGACAAAGCGGCCAAATGGTTTGAGATCACCAAGCAGCGGAACTTTCGAACCAACCCGATGGAAATCATCAAGGGCGAGATCCACATCTGCTTCATGTGCAATGGCCAACAAATGCAGAACCGCATTGGTGGAACCACCTAACGCCATGATTGCAGTTATCGCATTTTCGAATGCACGTTTGGTGAGAATGTCGCGGGTGGTAATTCCTTGGCGAATCAATTCAACAACGGCGGCGCCAGCTTTTACCGAGTACGCATCGCGGCGACGATCTACCGCAGGGGGTGCAGCAGAACCAGGCAAGGAAAGACCAATCGCTTCGCCAACCGTTGCCATGGTGTTGGCGGTGTACATACCGCCACACGCACCTTCACCGGGACAGATTGCCCGCTCGATCTTGTCCAACTGCCCTTGCGAAATCAATCCTCTGGCGCACGCCCCCACTGCTTCAAACGCATCAATGATCGTGACATCTTTGCCATCAACTTGCCCTGGCAATGTCGAACCCGCGTAAACAAAAACGCTGGCAACATCAATACGCGCCGCCGCCATCATCATCCCTGGCAATGATTTATCGCACCCAGCGAATGTCACCATTCCATCTAGCCGTTCGGCCTGCATGACCGTCTCGACAGAATCTGCAATTACTTCGCGCGAAACAAGTGAAAAGTGCATTCCTTCGTGACCCATGGAAATTCCATCAGAAACTGAGATCGTATTAAATTGCATGGGAAATCCCCCGGCATCAATAACGCCTTGACGTGAAGCTTTTGCTAAACGATCCAGAGATAAATTGCATGGGGTAATTTCATTCCACGAGGAAACAATGCCGATCTGTGGCTTGACCCAATCGTCATCACCCATTCCGACTGCGCGCAACATTCCACGTGCGGGAGCGCGCTCCATTCCATCAGTAACAAGGCCGGATCTGGGCTTCATCGTGCTCATTGGGCAATCGTAGGCGATAGAGCGGGGTTGTCGTACAAAATCAATATCCCTAAATAACGGCGAGATCCTTTATCCGGGCAAATAAACGAGTCATATCGCCATTTGATCCACTTCTTAACCGCGATCGAACAATTCGGCTACCTCTGCTTTTGCCTTCGCGTAGGCCTATTTAATAAAAGTCGGTTCTAGTATTCCCAGGGCAAGCGAGCGTTCTATCTGCGCCATCGCCGTAATCAATCGAGCCTCATCATTTCGGCGCGAAACAATTCCCATCCCAACTGGGAGTCCGTCGGTGAACCCCATCGGAAGGCAACCGATTGGGGTGCCAGCGATGGCAGGTGCCAACGTGATCCAACTTGATTTAGAAAAGTCATCACCTTTGCCCAGCGTGCTAACCCAGGCCGGTGAATAGGTAGCGCCGATTAAGACATCAACGCCATCTAATCCCAATGCCAGAGTCTTCTCTGCCCATGCCAAATTCCGCGCCCGTTTTTCGACGTACTCTCTTCCACGACCACCCAATTCAAGGGCTTGCTCAAATAACTCTTGCCCAAAGTACTGAAGCTCAGTATTGGCGTTCTCTCGGTTGAATCGAACTACATCTGCCAGAGATGAGAGTTTCGAATCAGAGCGAACCGAAAAATATGAAGCCAGATCATCTACCAACTCGTGAAGCAGAACGTGAAGTTCGTCGTCACCAACTGTCTTATCCGGTTCCGCCAGATCGACGTCAATTAAAGTAATGCCGGATTTAGCCAACTGAGTTAGCGCAGCATCAAAGATTGCATCCGTACCCG
>CAKKQM010000085.1 GCA_919902125.1 Actinomycetes bacterium
TTCGCCGGCGATCCAGGCGTGCATCCCGCGGGCAGCCAGGGTGGCAAGAGCCAGGCCAGCCTGCTCTGGGGCGATCAGAGCGACCATGCCTACCCCGCAGTTCCAGGTGCGCTCGTAGTCCGCCTGTAGGACCCCGCCTAGGGTGGCAAGGAGTTCGGTGGCAACGGGCAGCGCCCACGTAGATCGGTCAAAGCGTGCAGTGAGGTGACTTGGGATCACGCGGGCGGTATTGGCTGCCAGGCCCCCACCTGTGACGTGCGCAAAAGTCCGCAGGTGCTCTCCCAGGGCGGCAATCAAGACCAAACAATCGCGCGTGTATATCTGGGTTGGACGCAGTAACTCTTCACCAAGGGATCTCCCGAGTTCTTGATAAGTGTGGCCCAAATCCAGTTTTTTAGTTGCCAGAATGTGGCGGATTAATGAATAACCATTGGAGTGGAAACCATTGGCAGGCATGGCAAGTAATAAATCACCGACCTGAACTCTCTGCGCACTGAGCAAATTTGGCGCATCAACAACGCCGGTTGCGGCGCCAGCAATATCAAATTCATCTTCTTTGAGAAGACCTGGGTGTTCGGCGGTCTCGCCGCCAATTAACGCTGTGTTGGCTTTGACACAACCAGATGCAATTCCCTTGACAATTTCCGCAATGCGCTCAGGAATGACTTTTCCAACTGCAATGTAATCAGTCATGAATAATGGTTCGGCACCACAGACCACAAGGTCATCGACCACCATTGCAACGAGATCTTCGCCAATGGTGTCGTAGATCCCCATCTGTCGTGCAATCTCTGTTTTGGTGCCAACCCCATCAGTCGATGTAGCAAGTAGAGGTTGCTTGTAATTCTTTAGAGCACTTACATCAAAGAGGCCAGCAAAGCCACCGATTCCACCGACAACTTCAGGGCGCGATGTCTTAGCGATTGAAGCTTTCATCAATTCCACCGCGCGCTCTCCCGCCTCGATATCAACGCCAGCGTCACGATAGGTAGCCATTAATGCGCCCCGTAAACTGGCGTGATTTCTAGCCGCATCTTTCCTTCAGACATATCTGCCGGAATCGTGATGGGATATTGACCAGTGAAACAAGCCTGGCAGAGTCTTGATTCAGCAATCTGTGTCGCTTCGATCAAGCCCTCGAGTGAGACATACCCAAGAGAATCTGCCCCGATAGAACGACGGATCTCTTCAACTTCAAGTCCGCTAGCAATTAACTCAACACGGGAGGCAAAATCAATTCCGTAAAAGCAAGGCCACTTCACTGGCGGACTAGAGATACGGACATGAATTTCGAGGGCGCCAGCTTCGCGCAACATGCGGACAATCGCGCGCTGCGTGTTGCCGCGGACAATGGAATCATCGACAACAATAATCCGTTTGCCTTCGATAATTTCTCGCAACGGGTTGAGTTTCAAGCGGATGCCAAGTTGGCGAATTGTCTGGCTAGGTTGAATAAAAGTGCGGCCTACATAGGAATTCTTCACAAAACCTGATCCATAAGGGATTCCAGAGGCTTTGGCATAGCCAATTGCGGCGGGGGTGCCAGATTCAGGGACGGGTATAACTAAATCTGCCTCAATGGGATGCTCGTGCGCTAAGCGTTCGCCAACTGCGACACGAGTCGCGTGGATACCCCGACCTGCAATGGTCGTGTCTGGACGAGCCAAATATACATACTCAAAGAGGCAACCCTTTGGTTCTGGCGTTGCCCAATGTTGCGAACGGAGTCCATTTTCATCAATGGCGATAAATTCACCAGGTTCAACTTCGCGAACAAATGATGCACCCACGATATCCAAAGCAGCAGTCTCGGATGCGACAACCCAACCGCGTTCGAGTTTTCCAATTACCAACGGACGAACACCATGGCGATCGCGAGCGGCATACAGAGTGTGCTCATCCATAAAGACCAGAGAGAAAGCGCCTTCAAGCAACGGCAGCACTGCTATTGCGCTGGCTTCAAAATTTTTCTCATCCTGTCCAGCAATAAGCGCTGTCATCAATTCAGTATCAGTTGTTGCGCCGTGGTCTTTTCCTAACGTAATTGCAGTTTGGCGTTGCAAGAGTTCGGCTAGATCACCAGTGTTAGTGAGGTTTCCATTATGTGCCAGAGCAAGCGCGCCATACTTGGTGGGACGGAGCGTTGGTTGCGCATTAGCCCACGTGCTCGAGCCAGTTGTGGAATAGCGACAATGCCCGATTGCTAAATCGCCTTTAAGGGAGACAAGATCACTTTCAGTGAAAACCTGTGAGACCAGGCCCATATCTTTGTAAATAAGAATACGTTCGCCATCACTGGTGGCAATGCCAGCAGATTCTTGACCGCGATGCTGCAACGCGTAAAGACCATAAAAAGTTAATTTTGATACTTCCTCACCTGGTGCCCACACGCCGAAAATTCCGCAGGCATCCTGCGGGCCTTTATCTTGCGAGAAAAGCTCGTGTGTAAGTAGACCATCGGATCGGCGCGTCACTGGCTCATCCTATTTTCTTTGCATCGAGTGGGAGGATTGAAGGGAGATCGGCGCGCGAGTGGCCGAAGAGTTTCGGAATCGTGTCTGTGAAGGCTCTGCGCAATTCATCAAGTCCTATGGCCGCATCATTGATCGTGAGTGAAGATCCACCCGTTGTGCCGATCTGGGTTAATGCAATCTGATGCTTTGCGGCCAAAGTATTAATTGCTTGGGCATTTGTTGGTTCAACCGCAACAACAACTCGACCAGGTGTTTCACTTAATAATGCTGTTGCAAGATCACCGGTAAGTTGAATAGTCGCACCCATGTTGTGACGCAAGACCATCTCAGACAAAGTTGCAACCAAGCCACCTTGGCTCAAATCATGCGCTGCTGCAAATAGTGGCTGGCCTTCTAGAAGAAGTTTGATCAACCGTATCTCTCGTTGCAAGTCAGCAGTGGGTGCTTGACCACCACGCTGGTTGTGCAGATATGCCCATTCACTACCAGCTAGATCAGCGTGGGTTTCTCCGAATAAATACAGATCTAAACCTGTGCGATCAAAGGACATCGGTGTTCGAGTACGCACATCCTGGATAACGCCAAGAACACCGATGACCGGCGTTGGCAAGATAGCAACATCACCAGTTGAGTTATAGAAGGAAACATTTCCACCTGTGACAGGAAGTCCCATCTCCAAACAGCCATCGGCAAGACCGCGCACGGTCTCAGCAAATTGCCACATCACGCCTGGATCTTCGGGTGATCCAAAGTTTAAGCAATTGGTAACTGCCAATGGTTTGGCACCAGCAGTTGCAATGTTGCGCGCAGCTTCAGCTAGAGCTAACTTCGCGCCTTCGTAAGGGTTTAAGTATGACCACGAAGCATTGGCGTCGGTAGAGATCGCAACCCCAAGATGTGTTTTCTCATCAATCCGTACCATCCCTGAATCTTCAGGTTGGGATTGAATCGTGTTGCCCTGCACATACTTGTCATATTGCGAAGTAACCCAGGATTTATCAGCCAAATTAGGGCTAGATATCAACTTCAGTACCGCGGCACGGATTTCGCTCGCAGTAGTTGGCATTGGCAGATTGAGTTTTTCAGCATTAACGCGATCAACATAATCAGGTTTAATACATGGCCGCTCATAGACGGGGCCTTCGTGCGCAACCGTACGCGGTGGGACATTAACAATTACTTCATCATGCCAGGTAATAATCAATCGGTCGCTATCTGTGACTTCACCAATCACAGTGACAGTGACATCCCATTTTTTACAGATTTCCAAAAAACGATCAATCTTGCTTGGTTCGACAATCGCGCACATACGCTCTTGGGATTCACTCATTAAAATCTCTTCAGGAGACAAACTTGGATCGCGCAACGGAACGGTATCTAAAGCAACTTTCATTCCGCCAGTGCCGGCTGAGGCAAGTTCGCTAGTAGCACATGAAAGTCCCGCACCACCAAGATCTTGAATACCTACAACCAGATCTTCAGCAAAAATTTCAAGGGAACATTCAATCAACACTTTTTCGACAAATGGGTCTCCTACTTGCACGCTGGGGCGCTTGGCAGAACCAGTTGAATCAAATGTTTCACTAGCCAATATTGAAACTCCACCGATACCATCACCGCCTGTTTTTGCTCCATACAGGACAACGAGATTGCCAACACCCGATGCTTTCGCCAATTTAATTTGATCATGTCGCATAACACCCACACAGAGTGCGTTTACCAATGGATTGCCCGCATATGTTTCATCGAAAACTATCTCTCCGCCGATATTTGGCAGACCTAAACAATTTCCGTAACCGCCGATGCCTGCGACAATACCTGGCAAGACACGATGAGTATCAGGTGCATCGGCTGGGCCAAATCGCAACGGATCCATAACGGCAATGGGACGTGCGCCCATCGTTAAAATATCCCGGACGATTCCGCCAACTCCGGTTGCTGCGCCTTGATATGGCTCAACAAATGATGGGTGGTTATGGGACTCAATTTTAAATGTCACTGCGTAGCCTTGACCCACATCAACAACACCGGCATTTTCGCCAATGCCAACAAGGAGTGCATCGCTATGTGGGGCTTTCTCGCCAAATTGGCGCAGGTGCACCTTTGATGATTTGTAAGAGCAATGTTCGCTCCACATCACCGAATACATAGCTAATTCACTAGAAGTTGGGCGTCGGCCCAAGATCTCTCGGATACGTTGATACTCATCGGGTTTTAGCCCAAGTGCAGCAAAGGGCTGGCTTCGATCTGGCGTTGTGCCAGCAGCTGCCACGGTATCAAGGGCCATTTATTTTCCTACCAATGCCGTGAGAACGGATGTGAAAAATGGCAGACCATCAGCGCTCGGGCCCGTCAGTGGATCAATTGCATGCTCGGGGTGCGGCATTAGGCCTACAACATTGCCACGCGCATTTGTAATACCTGCAATCAGATTCCGTGATCCGTTGGGATTCTCACCTACGTAACGGAGAACGACGCGACCTTCATCTTCAAGTTGGGCCAAGGTTGCATCGTCACATTGGAACGAGCCTTCGCCATTCTTAAGTGGAATGACGATCTCTTGGCCAACGGTGAAATTACTTGTCCAGGCAGTAGTTGTGTTCTCAATCCTCAGTCTTTGATCAGTGCACAAAAAATGCAGTGCATGATTGCGAGTCAGTGCTCCTGGAAGTAAATGAGACTCACACAAAATCTGGAAGCCATTACAGATGCCTAGCACTGGCATGCCGGTGTTCGCGCGTTCGATAATGGAAGTCATCACTGGTGCAAAGCGTGAGATCGCGCCACAACGCAAATAATCGCCGTAAGAAAAACCGCCAGGGAGGATGACTGCATCGACATTATGTAATTCAGAATCACCATGCCAGAGTGCAATCGCTTCGGCACCGACGGCGCGGATAGCACGCGCAGCATCACGATCATCGAGTGATCCGGGAAAAGTTACGACTCCAACTTTCATCTACTTTTCGACCTTCACAACAAATGTTTCGATAACGGGGTTTGCGAGCAGAGTTTGCGCTGCTTTGGATACCTCGGCAAGTTGTGCAGGAGTTGGATCCCCATCAACTTCTATCTCGAAGCGCTTTCCTTGGCGCACTGATTTTGCAAATGTGAAACCAAGTCGTGGCAGTGCCGCACCAACTGCTTGACCTTGCGGGTCGAGGATCTCTGGTTTTAACATCACATCAACCACGATCTTTGCCATTGTGCGCTCCTTTGTTGATTGAAAATTTATTCTTTGAACTGCCTGCCAGTAAGCCGTAGATAGGCATCGCGATAGCGCTGCGCTGTTTTTTCCACGATTTCAGTTGGTAACTCTGGAGGTGGCGATTGGCGGTCCCAACCAGAACGAATCAAATAATCGCGTAGGTACTGCTTATCAAAGGATGGTTGGGCGCCACCTGGTTTCCATGTGGCCGCATCCCAGAAGCGCGATGAATCAGGCGTTAAAACTTCATCGCCCAATGTGATTTCACCCTTACTATCACGGCCAAACTCAAACTTGGTATCAGCCAAAATTATTCCTCGTTCGCGAGCGAAATCCGCAGCAGCACTGTACAGCGTCAAAGTGAGATCACGGAGCGTTCCCGCTTCTTCGACAATATCCAATGCTTGCTCGAAAGTTATATTAATGTCGTGATCGCCAACTTCGGCTTTTGTTGCTGGCGTGAAAATGTTGAATGGCAACTGCGAACCATCTTGTAGTCCACTCGGCAGTGAAATCCCGCAGACGGTCTGCGAAGTTGTGTACTCGCTCCAGCCACTACCAGTGAGATATCCGCGTGCTACACATTCAATTGGAAACATTGTTAACGGTTTTGCAATTACCGCGCGACCTGCAACTTCTACAGGCACATCAGTACCAATAATGTGATTCGGCACAAGATTGGCAAGTCTCTCAAACCAGAAAAATGAAAGTTGGGTGAGTACTGCGCCTTTGCCTGGGATCGTAGTCGGTAAAACCCAATCAAAAGCTGATACCCGATCTGATGCAACGATTAAGAGTTGGCCAGAGTCGTTGGTGTAAAGATCGCGAACTTTTCCGGTACGCAGATGAACCCACCCAGGTATCGCAGGCGCCGGCGGTGGACCAGCTAAGCCGAAGCCGCTCACCGGATAGCGCCGGGTTTGTACTGCGCTGCGGCAGGATACGCGGAAGTAATCACGTCGATGCGATTAACAACTCGTGCAATTTGTTGGCGAGCATCGCCAGTAAATTCAATGGGGTCGCTGATCAACGCATCAAGTGCTGCACGATCAAGTGGGATACGGATATCTGCTGCAAGCGCATCTAATAATAAATTAGCCTTGCCCTCGCGCATCTCAAGGGCTGCCTTAGTGGCGTGTTCCTTAATAACTTCATGGGCAACTTCGCGGCCAACACCCGCTTTGACCGCAGCCATCAAGATCTTGGTGGTTGCTAAAAATGGTAAGTAACGCTCAAGTTCAGCCGCAATAACTGCAGGGAATGCGCCAAATTCAGCAATAACTGTGAGTATCGTTTCAAGGAGACCGTCGATGGCATAGAACGCGTCAGGTAGGGCAACTCGACGTACGACGCTGCAGGAAACATCGCCTTCATTCCATTGATCGCCTGCGAGTTCACTAACCATTGATGCATAGCCACGTAGAACAACTACCAAACCATTCACACGTTCGCACGAGCGGGTATTCATCTTATGCGGCATGGCCGATGAACCCACTTGGCCAACTTTAAATCCTTCAGTGACCAACTCAGCCCCTGCCATCAATCGAATGGAAGTTGCAAGAGAGGATGGCCCGGCTGCAATCTGCACTAGCGTTGTGAGAACATCGTAATCAAAAGATCGTGGATAAATCTGACCGGTTGAATCGAGAACATGTGCAAAACCTAGTTCGGCAGCAATAGCTGATTCAAGTTTTTGATGCGCATCGGATGATCCAAGTAGATCGATCGAATCTTGCGCGGTGCCAACTGGCCCCTTGATGCCGCGCATGGGATAACGATCAAGGAGTGAGGTAAGGCGCTCGTACGCAAAAAGCAGTTCTTCAGCAGTGTTGGCAAAGCGCTTGCCTAATGTGGTGATCTGCGCAGGAACATTGTGCGAGCGGCCTGCAATTGGTTGGTCGGCATACTGCAGAGCGCGTTCACCTAAGCGAGCAAGAACGCTCACAGTCTTGTCATGGACAATCTGTAAACCGTTGCGAATCTGCAGTGCTTCAATGTTTTCAGTCAAGTCGCGACTCGTCATGCCTGCATGGATCGCTTCATGCCCAGCAAGAGCATTGAACTCTTCAATCCGCGCTTTCACATCGTGGCGAGTCTTTTTTTCGCGCGCATCAATAGATGCCAAATCAACGACAGTAATAACTTTTTCATAATCAGCAATTACCGCGTCGCTTATCGCATGCCCCAACTTGGATTGGGCACGAGCAACTGCCAACCAGAGTTTGCGCTCGGAGATAATCTTGGCCTCTGGCGCAAAAATCTCGCGCATCGCACTCGATGCATATCTACTTGCCAGCACACTCACTAGTGCATTCTCCCGCATTTAATTGCCCTTCTCTGCAACCGACGCATTGAGCGCGATATCGGTGCGATAAAAAGAGCCTTCAAGCTGGATCTGGCTAATGGCGCGGTAAGCGCGATCGCGGGCTTCGGTGAGATCACTGCCAATACCCGTGACGGTCAAGACTCGGCCACCACTGGAAAGTAAGCTCGCATCAGTGCTAGATGTGCCCGCATGGAAAACGTAAGTATCTGCAATTGCAGGGATAGATGAGATTACGCCGCCAGTTTTTGGCGCTGCTGGATATCCATCAGCAGCCAGAACTACGGTGACCGCAGAATCGTTCCGCCATTGCAAATTTTGACCCGCAAGGTCGCGAGTCGCAGCTTTATATAGCAATGTAGCAAGTGGAGTTACCAACCGTGGGATAAGAACTTGAGTTTCAGGATCTCCAAAACGGACATTAAATTCAATAACACGCAGACCATGATCTGTGAGAGAGAGTCCGACATAGAGAAGCCCCACAAAAGGTGTGCCGCGGGCAGCCATTTCGGCGATCATTGGTGCAAGAACTTCACGATGCGTCCGCTCAATGATGTCGTTGGGCGCCCATGGCAGTGGTGAGTAAGCGCCCATGCCACCAGTGTTTGGACCTTGATCGCCATTAAATGCACGTTTAAAGTCCTGCGCAGGCTCCATGGCTAGAACAGTTTTTCCATCAGAGATACCAAAGAGTGAAATCTCCGGACCCTCTAAAAACTCTTCAATAACGACTCGTCTGCAGGCAAGTGCGTGATCAAGGGCTTCCTGGCGATCATCTGTAACAACAACGCCTTTGCCCGCTGCTAAGCCATCATCCTTAACAACATATGGCGTGCCGAATCCATCAAGCGCTCTTTCAATCTCCGCGCGTGTTGAACATGTGACACTCTTTGCAGTTGGAACTCCTGCATCGTGCATGACTTCTTTTGCGAAAGTTTTGGAGCCCTCTAATTGCGCGGCCGCCTTTGACGGACCAAAGGTGGCAAATCCCGCTACACGCAGTAAATCAGCAACGCCGTTGACGAGGGGAACTTCTGGGCCGATCACAACCAAATCAACATCTAACTCTTGGGCCAATTTAACGATCGCATCGTTGTCGGTAATTGATACCGGATGAATAGTTGCTACTTCGGCAATACCAGGATTGCCTGGTGCGCAATGCAGTTCGGTAACAACTGGATCTGTCTTTAGTCCTAGCGCAAGTGCGTGCTCCCTGCCACCGCTGCCAACTAGGAGGATTCTCATCGTTAGATGAATTCCTTCACCACAATGGTTTCATTTCGACCCGGCCCAACGCCGATTGCGCTCATGGAAGCGCCAGATATTTCTTCCAGGAATTTCACGTAATTCTGCGCATTCTCTGGAAGATCGGCAAGAGTGCGCTCCTTGGAGATATCTTCGCTCCAACCAGGTAAGTATTCATAGATCGGCTTGGCGTGATGGAAATCAGATTGCGATGATGGCAATTCCTCAACGCGCTTGCCATCAATCTCATATGCAACGCAGACTGGAATTTTTTCCCAACCAGTTAAGACATCCAACTTAGTTAAGAAGAAATCAGTAAGACCATTGACGCGAACTGCATAACGCGCAATCGGTGCGTCATACCAACCACATCGGCGAGCGCGTCCTGTAGTAACACCAATTTCGCCACCGATGGTACGCAACTTCTCGCCATCTTCATCTAAGAGTTCAGTAGGGAATGGGCCAGAGCCAACGCGAGTTGTGTAAGCCTTCATGATACCAATAACGCGAGTGATCTTTGTCGGACCGATACCAGAACCCGTACAAGCACCGCCTGCTGTTGGATTGCTCGATGTAACGAATGGGTAAGTGCCGTGATCAACATCGAGCAAAGTTCCCTGTGAGCCTTCAAGTAGAACATATTTGCCTGCAGCAAGCGCTTGGTTGAGCAACAACCCTGTATCGGCGACAAAGGGGCGCAAGATCTCGGCGTATGCTAAATATTCATTAAGCACTTCATCAACGTCGATGTTCTTACGATTAAAGACTTTGATAAGAACCTGATTCTTGTCGCGTAGCGCCCCTTCAATTTTCTGGCGCAAGATTGAAGGATCAAAGAGATCTTGTACACGGATACCGATGCGATTGATCTTGTCCGCGTACGCTGGCCCAATTCCGCGGCCGGTAGTGCCAATCTTGGAATTGCCTAAAAAGCGTTCCGTGACTTTGTCGATGGTTCGGTGGTATGGCGTAATTAGGTGTGCATTAGAACTAATAACTAACTTGGAGCAATCGATGCCACGTTCTGTTAGACCTTTGATTTCTTCAAGCAGAACGCCTGGATCGATCACGACGCCATTGCCAATCACCGGCACAACATTGGGGCTCAATATTCCAGATGGCAACAAATGCAGCGCGTACTTCTGATCGCCAATAACTACTGTGTGACCCGCGTTGTTACCCCCCTGGTAGCGGACAACATAATCAACGCGGTCACCCAGTAAATCGGTGGCTTTACCCTTGCCCTCATCGCCCCACTGAGCACCCAGCAGAACAATCGCAGGCATGAGTTACGCCTTTCTTTAAACGGTTGAAGGAAGTTAGGCGAGTAAAGAAGTTCCTGTTGAACGAAGATCATCACAAGCACGCTGCACCCGGGCGGCCATACCAGCTTCTGCCAATTTACCCCATGCGCGTGGATCGTAGGCTTTCTTATTTCCAACTTCTCCATCGACCTTTAAAACGCCGTCATAGTTCTTGAGGACGTGATCAGCGACGGGACGCGTGTACGCATACTGTGTATCGGTGTCGATATTCATCTTGATAACACCATAATCCAAGGCTTCGCGGATTTCACTCAAGAGCGAGCCAGAACCGCCGTGGAATACGAGATCAAATGGCTTGGACCCTGCAGATAAGCCCTTGGCGGCCGCAACTGCATCCTGCAGTTCTTTAAGAATCTTTGGTTGCAGAACAACATTGCCCGGTTTGTAGACACCGTGAACATTTCCAAAAGTGGCTGCGAGCATGTAACGACCACGCTCACCTAGCCCAAGAGTTTGGGCAGTTAAGATTGCATCTTCAGGAGTCGAGTACAACTTGGCATCATGTTTTGCTGCAACACCATCTTCTTCGCCACCAACGACGCCGATTTCCAATTCCATAATTGTGTTTGCCGCAACCGACTTAGTCAGCAATTCATCAGCGATGCTCATATTCTCTTTCATTGAGACTGCTGAGCCATCCCACATATGCGAGTTGAAGAGTGGAGCTTTGCCATCCTTTAAACGTTGCGCCCCAAAATCAAGGAGCGGGCGCATAAATCCATCCAGCTTCTCAGCCGGACAGTGATCAGTGTGTAGCGCAATCTGAACGTTGTAATTTTTTGCAACAATGTGTGCGAACTCAGCGAGGGCAACTGCACCATCAACCATCTTTTTCACCGTTGAACCAGAGGCAAATTCCGCGCCGCCCCAAGAAAATTGAATAATGCCATCGGAATTGGCTTCGGCAAATCCACGAAGCGCAGCAATAAGCGTTGATGATGATGAAACGTTGATTGCTGGATATGCAAAAGCGCCTTTTTTGGCGCGATCCAACATTTGCGAATAAATCTCAGGACTGGCTATTGGCATTTTGGCTCCCAGTGTGTACGCGGATGTAAATCTCTCATCTAGCGCGCCGCTGAGCTAACTGGAGGCTTACGCCCAATCCCACCACATACTGGCCCATAACGGAAAATCGCCATGCGAGAAAGAACTCACATGGCGATTTTTACGCGTGGCCGGGGGCTTTACTGTCCTAGCGTGGCAAGCATCTTTGTTAGGAGCAGGACAAACTTGCCGATGAAGGCCGGGGTGGAGAGGATCTTTAAGAGCGCCATAATAAATGCAATCAGGCTCATATATATTCCTTATCTTTTTTGGCCACCGAGATGGCGAGTGGGATGAGGCATGGATTCTTGCGCGTCTGAGATCTTCGTAACCACGGGATAGCCCAAGCTGTGAAGAACCCCCCACGGTGAATCGCTACCGAAATCGCGTGGCAGGGGGTAACCTCCTCGAACTATGAGCGAAGAGACCCTTGAAAACCTTCTGACCGAAACTCGCACTTTCCAACCCAGCCTTGAATTTGCAGCGCAGGCCAATGCCCAGCCCTTTATCTACGCAGAGGCCAATAAAGATCGGGTCGCTTTCTGGGAACGTCAAGCAGAACTCTTGCAATGGGATACACCCTGGAGCCAGGCACTCAACTGGGAACCGCCTTTTGCGCAATGGTTTATTGGCGGCAAACTCAACGCCTGCGTCAACGCGCTTGATCGCCATGTCATAGAAGGCCGCGGAGATCGGGTGGCTTTTTATTTTGAGGGCGAACCCGGTGACGCACGTACCATCACATACGCCCAACTTCTTACTGATGTGAAGAAGGCCACAAACGCCCTAACTGAACTTGGCGTAAAAACTGGTGACCGAGTTGCCATTTATATGCCGATGATTCCTGAAGCAGTTGTTGCCATGCTGGCCTGCGCTCGCATCGGTGCACCGCATTCTGTTGTCTTCGGTGGTTTCTCTGCCGAAGCCCTCCTTTCGCGCATCCAAGATGCTGATGTGACTTTGGTAATTACTTCTGATGGTGGATATCGCAAGGGAAGCGCCTTTGCGCTCAAGCCCGCTGTTGACGAGGCGCTTGCTGGTTCGACCAATGTTAAGAAAGTCTTGGTTGTTAAGCGGACCGGACAAGAGGTTGCGTGGGATAACGATCGTGATATCTGGTGGCATGACATTGTTGACCGCCAAAGCGACGAGCACATTGCGCAGAGTTTTGATAGCGAACATCCACTCTTTATTCTGTACACCTCTGGTACCACTGCAAAGCCAAAGGGAATCTTCCACACCACTGGTGGCTATCTAACGCAGGTCGCGTTTACGCATCGCATGGTCTTTGATCTCAAACCTGAAAGTGATGTCTTCTGGTGCACCGCGGATATCGGCTGGATTACCGGTCACTCCTATGTTGTTTATGGTCCGCTTATCAATGGCGCAACCCAAGTTATGTACGAAGGCACACCAGATACGCCGCACAAAGGTCGGATTTTTGAAATCATCGCTAAATATGGGGTGACAATTCTTTACACCGCGCCGACTTTAATCCGTACCTGGATGAAATGGGGTGATGAATTTCCGCAGGCGCACGATCTCTCATCTCTTCGCTTATTAGGTTCAGTTGGCGAGCCAATTAACCCTGAAGCGTGGATGTGGTACCACAAAATAATTGGCGGTGAGCGTTGCCCAATCGTTGACACCTGGTGGCAGACTGAAACTGGCGCAATTATGATTTCGCCGCTTCCTGGAATTACTGCAACCAAACCTGGCTCTGCAATGCGTCCACTGCCTGGCATTAGTGCAAAAGTTGTTGATGATAACGCCAACCCTGTCGCCAATGGACACGGTGGCTACTTGATACTTAATGAACCGTGGCCTGCAATGTTGCGTGGCATCTGGGGCGAACCGGAGCGTTACAAGGAGAACTACTGGTCAAAATTCGATGATCTCTATTTTGCTGGCGATGGTGCCAAACTCGATGACGATGGAGCCATCTGGTTGCTTGGTCGCGTCGATGACGTTATGAATATTTCTGGTCACCGCATCTCAACTACTGAGGTTGAATCTGCACTTGTCTCGCATGAGGCAGTGGCTGAAGCAGCTGTCGTTGGGGCAGTAGATCCAATGACAGGGCAGGGGATTGTCGCTTTTGTAATTTTGCGAAGCGGGATAGCGCATGCTGATGGTGACGAGTTAATTCAACAATTACGCAATCACGTTGCTAAAGAGATTGGGGCAATCGCAAAACCACGCCAGATCATGGTTGTTGCGGAATTGCCAAAAACCCGAAGTGGAAAAATTATGCGTCGCTTGCTTAAAGATGTTGCAGAAAATCGCGCAGTTGGAGATTCAACAACCCTGGCTGACCCTGAAATTATGAAACTAATTTCGAAAAAACTCCAGGATGCAACTACTGAAGATTGATGGATAGGTTCTTTTCTATTTCGGCGCGCAGTTGATCCAGAATATGCGGCATCTGTTTGCTCAGTTCTGGATAAATCGTGCTCTCTGAAACCGCGTCTCTTGCGCTGGCCCACGGCGACCAAAGGATTACGGAGATTAAAAGGTAAGCCAGAATCGCCACCCGGATAAACTCAAGAACTACTCCAGCAAGAGAATCGATAAAACGCAGCGGTGCCCAGAGAATCTTGGCGCGGAAAAATTTTGCTGCCCAGCCAAAACTTCGGCGGCCTAATTCGGCCACCAAAAATATTGCAACTACGATCGCTGCAAATTTATTTATGGGGTTCTGCACATCTGCAACGAAGTGAAGACTAAGAGCTAAGCCCGCAATTCCACCCCCGATGTACCCGACACTCGAGAAAAGGGTATGAAGGAATCCACGACGAAAACCAGCCATCACAGCAGTGATAGCGGCCAAAATTAATATGATGTCAACGATCATGGCATTAACTTACGGTGACATTGAGATATTGCCGTGTTAAATCACGCAACTCTTGCTCGCTCTTTATCACACCGATTTTTTTATGAACAACAGCACCGTTATCATCGATGAACCAAGTAACTGGAACGCCCATTCCAAAATATCCGCGTGATCTACCATCGGAATCGATTACATTTGGCCAAGTCATCCCATTTTCTACAATAAATGCAATGCCGTCTGATCTCTTAGCCTCTTCAACATCAACACCGAGGATTTGGAGTTGGGATTTAGCCCTCTCGTAGAAAGAACGGATGATTGGCACTTCATCTTTACATGGAGCGCACCATGATCCCCAGACATTAACAATGAGAGGGCCGCGCAGGGCAGAAAAATGAAGTGTAGATTTTCCATCTAAACAGGGAAGAGCCAATCCGATTGTCGTCTTTGAGCGTGCAATAGAATCGCAGCTAACGACAGCGCCCGCTGTTGGTGCAACCGTTGCTTGCGATGAACATGCGGTTAAAAAAACAAGTGAGGCGAGTGAGATCAGACAGAACACTCTCTTTAACGAAACTGTCATCTAAAATCCGCATCCACTTTAACTAAAGCACGGGCCAATACTGGATCCATCTGACCAATCCCAACAGATGGACAGATTCTTGCAAGTGGACATGCACCGCATGCAGGTTTACGCGAGTGGCAGATGCGACGTCCGTGCCAGATCATGCGCTGGGACAAGTTGGTCCACTCTTTCTGCGGTATTAACGCTGCCACCACATGTTCCACTTTGGCTGGGTCGTTCTCCTTGGTCCACCCAAAGCGACGACTTAATCGACCAAAGTGCGTATCAACGGTAATGCCTGGCGTATCAAAAGCATGTCCCAACACAACATTTGCACTCTTACGCCCAACTCCTGGCAGCGTAATCAATTCATCGAGAGTTTGCGGAACCTCTCCGCCAAAGTCGGATTGGATCTTCATCGCTAAACCCTTGATGTTTTTCGCTTTAACGCGGAAAAACCCGGTGGAATGAACCAGTTCTTCAATCTCGTGAAGATCGGCTTGCGCGAAGGCTTTGGCTGATCTGTACTTCTTAAAAAGCGCTGGGGTCACCTGGTTAACTCGCCTGTCCGTACACTGCGCCGATAGAACTGTTGCCACCAATAACTGCAGTGGATTTGTAAAATCTAATTCGCAATGAACCTCGGGGTAGGTCTTGCTCAGGATTCGGTATATAGCGCGAGCGCTGCGCTGCGTATCTGGATCGGCTACCACCTGGCAGAGATTACGCCCCCCTTGCTGGGGGTGAAATTTTGCCCCAATTTCTAGTAAGGTGCGCCCGTGACCCAAGATGAGCAGATTGTACGTCGCGCCCCTCTCTTTACCGCCCTCGACGATGCGGCAGCCGCATCCCTTCGTGGGTCAATGGAGAATGTTAGGTTAGGCAAAGGCGCAATTCTTTTCTCTGAAGGCGACGAAGGCGACCATCTCTATGTAATCGTTGAAGGCAAATTGAAACTTGGAACATCTAGCGGGGATGGACGCGAGAACTTGCTCTCCGTCCTTGGACCCGGTGAAATGTTCGGCGAACTTTCACTCTTTGATCCAGGCCCGCGCACCTCAACTGCAACCGCAGTTACTGATGTGCGCATGTTGAGCCTTGGTCACGATCAGGTTGTTCCCTGGATTACACGACACCCACAAGTTGCACTAGAACTCTTGGCGCGTTTGGCTCAGCGTCTACGTCGTACCAATGAAGTTGTCGGCGACTTAGTTTTCTCTGATGTCCCTGGTCGCGTTGCAAAAGCTCTCCTTGATTTGGGTGAGCGTTTTGGAAAAGAGACAAATGAAGGCCTTTACGTCAATCATGATCTGACTCAAGAAGAGTTGGCTCAACTCGTTGGCGCATCACGTGAAACAGTTAACAAAGCCTTGGCAGATTTCGCTGGTCGTAACTGGATACGACTTGATGGTCGTGCCGTATTGATTCTTGATCTTGAACGTTTGAGTAAGCGCGGGCGTTAATTACCCGCGTAGTTCGACGGTAAGTTCAATCTCAACTGGAGAATCCAGTGGCAATTCTGCAATTCCTACCGCTGAACGAGCATGTTTACCTTCATCGCCCCAAATGTGTAAAAACAATTCACTCACGCCGTTTACCACTGCGGGTTGATTGACAAAGCCCGGCACTCCATTTACATACCCCACAACACGAACGATTTTTACGATCTCATCAACGTTGGCCACAGTCTCAACTGCGCCTAAGCAGTTGAGTGCACAGATTTGAGCCAATTCTTTGGCCTGTTCTACGGTAACCGCGCCGCCAACCTTTCCGGTCAATGAGATTTTGCCATCAACGAGTGGGAGTTGGCCTGCTGTAAAAACTAAATTTCCGGTACGCACTGCAGGAACATAGGCTGCAATTGGTTTGGCGGCAACAGGAATCGTTAAACCGAGTTCAGCAAGTTTTGCGCGTACATCGGTCATTTAATTTCTCTTTTCATATATGCAACGAGTTGATCGCCACCGCCTGGTGCAGGGATAACTTGTACGAGTTCCCAACCCTCAGAGCCCCAATTATCGAGAATCTGTTTAGTTGCATGCGTCAGTAACGGAACAGTTACATATTCAAACTTCATGCCATACTCCTTTTACTAATTAAAACTAATTGGCTAATTGGATAGGGCGGCTTTTACTGCGGCAGAAACAATGCCGCCATCGGCTTTGCCCGCAATCTTTGGAGAAAGTACTTTCATAACTTGGCCCATACCTGCAGGACCCACGGTACCAGTTTCGGCAATTGCATCTTTAATCATTTGTTGCAGTTCTGCATCACTCAATTGCACAGGCAGATACTTCGCAATTACCTCGCCTTCAGAGCGCTCAAGTGCTGCTTTATCCAGGCGAGCGCCAAGGTCGTAAGCCTCAGCCGCTTCGCGGCGCTTCTTTGCTTCACGGGACAGAACCGTGACGATCTCGGCATCGGAGAGTTGGCGCGCGGTCTTGCCAGATACCTCCTCGTTGGTGATCGCCGTCAAAACCATGCGAATTGTGCCTGAGGTAACTTCATCGCGGCCCCGAATTGCTTCGGTAAGGTCGCCCTGGAGTCGTTCTTTAAGTCCCATAGCGGTATCTTCTCACGGGAACGATAGAGGGGATTGCAATGGGCTTTGTACTACGCGAGGCGGAGATTCCGATCCTGCCAGCAGGTCACCAACCAATTCGTGTTCTGCATTTTTCGGATCTGCATCTCACACCTGCGCGAAGACGTGAAATTGCAGATATCAAGAGTTTTATCAATCTCAAGCCCGATCTAGTAATTAGTACCGGAGATTTTCTTGGGGCTATAGATGCAGTGCCTGTTGCCCTTGACGCGCTTGATGAATTACTTGATATCCCAGGTCTCTTTGTCTTTGGTTCCAATGATTACTACGCACCACGGGTGAAAAATCCTTTCTCCTATCTAACGCCTGATCGTGGCAAGCGGATACACGGTGATCCTTTGCCGTCACACGAACTTGCCGAGGGACTGACAAAACGAGGGTGGAATAACCTCAATTTCTCGCGCGCGATGCTAAAAATTAATGACTCTGTCATTGAAGCTCGCGGCACTGATGACGCACACCATAATCGCGATGACTATTCACTCGTTGCTGGTAAACCTGATTCCGCAGCGGATGTAGCAATCGGTGTTACTCATGCTCCATATAAACGCATTATTGAAGCCATGAAAGAGGATGGTCTTTCTGCGATCTTTGCCGGACATACACACGGGGGCCAAGTTCGTCTTCCGTGGATTGGTGGAAGCAGAGCGCTTACCACCAACTGTGATCTTCCAACGTGGCGAGCACGAGGGCTAACACGATTTGGCAGGGAACCGTGGCTCCATGTCTCTGCAGGAATGGGTACCAGTCCATTTGCGCATATCCGCGTGGCAAGCCCACCGGAAGTTTCACTCGTTACACTCACTCAGCGTCGTGTGAACCATTCCTCTGACGAGCGATTTTGAGGTGCTTGCAATCTATACAGAAACCTGTACAGTATTGGACATGGAAACCTTACTCCCGTTCGCAGAAACCTTCTCTGTTACCGAAGCGGTCGAACGTGGCCTTCCTTCCGTGGTTCGCAGCGCTAGTGCTGGCACGGATTTTGTCATTGAAAGACACGGTAAACCACAAGCTGTCATTATTGGGATTGAGCGCATCACCAAAATTGAAGAACTTGAGCGCGATCTTCAAAGCGCTGTACTCGTCCTCAGTCGTGTCGCTACCGACAACGGCAACCGCACGGACATTGACACAGTTATAAAGAGTTTTGGATTTGATCCTGCCGAATTACGAACTGAAGCAGCCGCCGAGTTTGCCGCCTCAGGCAAATAATCTTGCGAGTCATCCACTTCAATAAGACCGAGACAGCAGTTCCATGGCTTATATCCGTCTGATTGATCCAGCGATTGAAGACCTCAAAGCCATACTCAGACTTGATCCATCAGTGCTAAGAATGGTTCTTACCAAGATGCTACTTCTAGAGCTAAGCACGGAAGCGGGCGAGCCACTAATAGGTGATCTTGTGAAATGGCGCAAACTCACCGTCGGAGATCGACACTGGCGCATAATTTGGATCCCTAAAGAAGACACCGCGGGCGAGCAGGTTATTGAGGTAGCCCAAGTCTGGGCGGTCGGCGCTCGCACTGATGCTGAAATCTACGCAGAAATGAAACAGAGAGTTGAATCATCCCCGGCCTCTCCCAAGACCACAGCCCTCACGGATGTGCTGGAGTTACTCGGTGACAAAGTTGCAGATATTCCCGCCACACCCGAACCAGTAGATGTGCCCGCACCTGCCTGGTTATTAAGACGGATTGAATACAGCGTTGGGCTATCTCCCGAGCAAATGCGTGGACTTTCCAGCGAGCAGGCCATGGAAATCTGGGAGGAGTACATGCGCCGCCCAAAGTGAAGCCGACACTCCAGATCTCAGTCGGGGTGACAGGATTTGAACCTGCGACCTCGTCGTCCCGAACGACGCGCGCTACCAAACTGCGCCACACCCCGCGTTGCCAATACTAGGTGCCTTCCGTGAGGATTTGAACGTACTGCCATCCCTTACGACGCGCGCTACCAAACTGCGCCACACCCCGAATTAAAAGGAGTTTATGACTTCTTAATTCTCGAAGTCAAGAGTGGTTTCACGACTGAAAATGTCCAGAAGGGTTCATCGTTCGAAAAAACTAAAGTAGACAAGTCAAATCCGGCCTTATCCAACAGTTGCGTTATTTGCTCTTTCGTGAAGCGTTGCTCCAGCGAAGTACCAAATCGATCATAAGCATCATTTCGCATGACATAAAAGGTCATATCTTGATAATGATGCAGTGGAATATTTTGAGAGCTAATGCCAACCTTGCTAAGCAATTTTGACATACGCGCTAACGGAAAATAGATCACCGCAGCAATAAGTTCACAGACAATTCTTCGCGCCACATACGGCAGCTTTGAGATAAAAAATCTAAATCCGTTTGATAGTTTCCAGATCAATCGGTATATGAAGGGTTTATTTTCAAGGGCGTAATACAAATAGCAGAGAAAATAGCCACCCGGCTTCATTTTCTTATAGATATCTTGAATGCCGCGAAGCGTGTCGGGCACGTGATGCAGAACGCCAAGCGAGACAGCTAAATCCAGGGACTCTTCAGGAACGGAATTCTCTGAAACGGTTTCATTTAGGAGGTGCACCTTTTCATTCTTTACAAAACGTTCACGTAGGAGCGCGAAAGATTCGGTTCCAGGCTCCACGAGCCAGAGTTCCTTTGCATAATCTAAAAGGAAGTGCGCCCAACGTCCACTCCCGGCGCCAAAATCTCCAATAAGTAAATCAGTCTTATCCAATACTTCCTTTGGAAGTGGGCGGATATAAGCACCAAATTGTTCTTGCACCTCCTCCAATTGTTCAGCATCCAAATAGTTAAAAACTTTCCACTCGCCACCGAAATGAGAAATTACATGCTCATCGCGATTTTGGTCTTTTGTCATCGCGCACCTATCTCTCTCATGCTTCGATCTTAGGCGTTAAATTACTCGGTAAATTCGACCGCTACCAATTCTGCAATTTGAGCAGTGTTAAGCGCTGCGCCCTTACGTAAATTATCGCCACAGACAAAGAGGTCGAGCGCCATTGGATTATCAATACTCCTACGCACGCGGCCAACCCATGTTGGATCTGTACCAACAGCATCGGCAGGAGTTGGGAACATGTGGTTTTCAGGATCATCCACCAACTTCACTCCGGCAGCGTTCTGCAAAATATCTTGAGCTGCCTTACGTGATGGCTCCTTGGCGAAGACTGCATGCACTGCCAAAGAGTGTGTAGTTATTACAGGAACACGTACACAGGTGGCAGCAACTTTAAGGTCTGGTAACCCAAGAATCTTTCGTGATTCATTGCGCACTTTGAGTTCTTCCGATGAATATCCGTTGGCTTTTAATGAACCCGCCCATGGCACAACATTGAGTGCAAGTGGTGCAGGAAACGGCCCCAAGTCAGAGATCTTTAACCGTACATCACCCGTTTGTGTACCTGCATCAGTTCCAGCAACAGCTTTGATCTGTTCGCGCAAAGTATCGATACCTGCTTGTCCTGCGCCCGACGCTGCTTGATAGGAGGAGACAACAAGTTCTTGCAATTCAAATTCGCGATGCAGCGCACCCATTGCAACAATCATCGACAAAGTGGTGCAGTTGGGGTTGGAGATAATTCCGCGGGGACGGTTTGTAACTTCGTGCGGATTTACCTCTGGTACAACAAGGGGAACATCGACATCCATTCGAAAAGCACCTGAGTTGTCGACAACCACTGCGCCACGCGATACGGCAATAGGTGCCCATTCGGCGGAGACTTCATCTGGCACATCAAACATAGCAACATCAATGCCATCGAAAGCCTCAGGTGAAAGGGCAACAACAGTGAGTTCCTCGCCACGGCAGGTGAGTTTCTTACCTGCACTGCGCTCTGATGCGATCAAGCGAATATATCCCCAGAGATCGGGACGTGTGGAGAGAAGTTCGAGCATGACCGTACCGACTGCGCCAGTGGCGCCGACAACTGCAAGAGATGGCTTACGGGTCATCGGCCAGAACCTCCATAAATAACTGCTTCTGGGTTGTCAGCATCAAGTTCAAACGCCGTGTGGGCCGCTTTAACCCCGCGTTCTACGTCAGTTTCACGGCAGACGATGGAAATTCGAATTTCAGAGGTGGAGATCATTTCAATGTTTACGCCCGCTTCAGAGAGTGCCGCGAAAAAAGTAGCAGTCACACCTGGATGCGAGCGCATTCCTGCGCCAACGAGCGAGATCTTGCCAATTTGATCATCGTAACGAATGGATGAAAAACCAACTTCTCCTTGAATGCGCTGCAAGACAGCAGTGGCGTTTGCGCCTTCGCTCTTAGGCAGCGTAAATGAAATATCGGTAAGGCCAGTTGTTGCAGCAGAGACATTCTGCACGATCATGTCGATATTGATGTCAGCATCAGCTATGGCTTGAAAAATTCGCGCTGCCACGCCAGTGCGGTCTGGCACACCCACGATAGTGACCTTGGCTTCGCTCTTATCGTGTGCGATACCAGAGATGATGGCTTGCTCCATGGTGCCTCCTTCGGGATGGTCTTTGACCACCCAAGTGCCTTCGTTGGTAGAGAAAGATGAACGGACATGAATTGGCATTTCATAACGGCGCGCATATTCAACACAACGAAGATGTAAAACTTTCGCGCCGCTTGCAGCAAGTTCTAGCATCTCATCATAAGTAACGGACTTTAATTTTCTGGCACTTGGCACTACACGAGGATCAGCGCTAAAGACGCCGTCAACATCAGTATAAATTTCGCAGACATCCGCATCAAGGGCTGCAGCAAGTGCAACTGCAGTTGTATCCGAACCACCGCGGCCAAGAGTTGTTACATCTTTAGTGTCTTGACTAATTCCTTGGAAGCCCGCAACGATTGCAATGGCGCCCTCTGCAAGCGCTTCTTGAATTCGCCCTGGTGTCACATCAATGATGCGTGCGCGACCATGTACCGAGTCGGTGATAACGCCAGCCTGGCTACCCGTGAATGAACGCGCTTCATGACCTAAATTGGAAATGGCCATCGCCAGCAACGCCATCGAGATTCGTTCCCCGGCGGTCAATAGCATGTCGAGTTCGCGCCCCGTTGGAATTGGCGTGATCGCCTTAGCCAGATCGATTAATTCATCGGTGGTATCGCCCATTGCACTGACCACGACCACTACCTGATTGCCATCGCGCTTAGTGGCAACGATTCGGGCAGCCACGCGCTTCATGCCCTCGGCATCGGCTACAGAGGAGCCACCATATTTCTGAACGATCAGACCCACGGCGCTATTGTGAACCAGGCCCTTTACCTCTGGCAATTAATCTTACAATTTGAGACGGTTATCCGTTCATATAATGAGATAGTTACTCGCTAACGGTTCTGCGCCCTTCAAATGCGCGACCCAGGGTAACTTCATCGGCATATTCAAGGTCTCCACCTACTGGAAGGCCGCTAGCTAAGCGAGAAACCTTCAGCCCTAGTGGCTTAATCAGTCGAGCCAGATAGGTGGCTGTCGCCTCGCCTTCAAGGTTGGGGTCGGTGGCCAGAATGATTTCAGTAACCGAACTATCGGCCAGACGGGTCATGAGTTCGCGAATTCGTAACTGCTCAGGGCCGATTCCATCGATGGGGCTAATTGCTCCACCAAGGACATGGTACTTACCGCGAAATTCGCGGGTACGTTCGATAGCGATGACATCTTTACTCTCCTCGACAACGCATATAGCAGTGTTATCACGACGTGGGTCGCGGCAGATACGACACTCGCTCTCTTCTGAAACATTGCCGCATTGGGTGCAGAACTTCACGCGCTCCTTGACGGTGCGGATTGCATCGACCAGCGCTGCTGCGGTTTCGCTCTCAGATTGCAAGATATGAAATGCAATCCGTTGGGCGCTCTTAGGGCCAATGCCGGGTAAACGACCAAGAGCATCAATAAGATCTTGGATTGCGCCTTCGTACATCCCACTCATGGACGCGGGGTCTGACTAATGAATTGTGCGCCGAGTTCTTGTGCAAGGAGGGCTTGACCTGAAAGTTGATCGGCATCGGTTGGGGATTCATCAACACGTACTGCACGAGCCTGCGGAGTGTTGGGGTTGATGGATGGATCGACGACCACTTCAATTTTTCGATCAAGGCCGACGATGTCAATAAATGCTTGACGCAAGATTTCATCACTTGCTGAACGAATAAAGGAGTCGCGCGCGCCGGCGTTGACGATTGCGATCGTGATGGTGGTCTCATCCAATCCAAGTATCTGCGCACTTGTACTCAAGAGCGACCAGGTAAGACGGCGGCGCTTCTTTACATCATCAATGACATCCGGCCATAAACGGCGAAGTCCTGCAATATCTACCGCTCCTGTTGGCTTTGCTTGGACCGGTTCGGATTTCTTCTCGTCAGACGGACGCGACGACACGGGAAGAACTTTTTTAGTGTCGTCTTCGTCCGCTGACTTCAAAGAAACCTCCGGAGTCAACGGCTTCGAAGAAGTCAAGCTCATGGGGGCTAAGTTTTCAGCACGCTCCAACCGTTCGATACGAACCAATAAACCCCGCTCAGAGTCATCGCCAATAGGCAGCAATATCCGACCACAGATCAATTCGAGCATTAAGCGCGGCGCTGTGGCACCGCGCATCTGAGTCAAACCTTCAGCGGCAATATCTGCCGCGCGCGACAAGCCTGCCGAGCCAATGCGTTGGGCTTGATTACGCATCCGCTCGAGTTGATCATCAGAAACTTCCCGCAAGATTGCATTAGCGCCACCACTTGGCAGAGCATCCACAATCATCAAATCACGCAAACGTTCAAGTAGATCGCTAGTAAAACGGCGAGGGTCGTGCCCTGATTCGATAACCCGATCTACAGTCTTAAATAAGGTTGCGCCATCGCGCGCAGCTAGTGCGTCAATTGCATCATCAAGTAACGCTCCATCTGTGAAACCTAAGAGTTGAATCGCGATGTCATAGCTAACGCCGTCTTTCCCTGCCCCGGCCAGGAGCTGCCCAAGGACTGACAAAGCATCGCGCACGGAACCACCACTTGCGCGAACAACTAAAGGAATAACACCCTTTGCAACTTTCACACCTTCGGCATTGCAAATCTTCTCCAAATGCGCAGTCAAGATTCCGGGTGGTATCAAGCGGAATGGATAGTGGTGAGTACGCGAACGAATCGTGGAAATTAATTTCTCTGGCTCGGTTGTTGCAAAGATAAAGATCACATGTGGTGGAGGCTCTTCAACAACCTTCAAGAGCGCGTTTGCGGCGCCCGGCCCGAGTTGATGCGCTTCATCAATAATATAAATCTTGTAACGGCTCTGCATCGGCGCGAAGAAAGCTTTATCTCGCAGATCGCGAGCATCATCAACTAAGCCGTGGGTTGCGGCATCAAGTTCAATAACATCAAGTGAACCTGGGCCATTTGCAATTAAATCTTTACAGGATTGACATTCCCCACAGGGTATTGGTGTCGGCCCCTTTTCGCAGTTAAGGCTGCGAGCCATAATGCGAGCGCTAGATGTTTTGCCACATCCGCGCGGACCAGAGAAAAGATATGCATGGTGAGTGCGACCAGATGAAAGAGCATTAGAGAGCGGAATGGTCACATGCTCTTGACCAATCACATCAGCGAAGAGAGAAGGGCGATATTTGCGATAGAGCGCTAGCGACATCTCAACCCTCTCTTCATTGCTTGGCTATAAATATAAGGACCCCTCGCGCACCCATCAGAGCGCACCTACCCTTGCTGCCTTCCAGCCCTGGGGGAGTTCAGTACGGTAATGCCGCACGAGGGATCTGGCGCTAATCATAGTTAGAGCACCGATAGAGTTCTCACCCTGGAGGATTCGCATAGCGGCCGAGTGCGCACGCTTGGAAAGCGTGTGTAGGGCAACCTACCGAGGGTTCAAATCCCTCATCCTCCGCTTCGAGAGCTTTGCTCTCATCGCTTCGGCTGAATCACACATCTCTACCGGTCCCTTATTTACGAGGAACCCCTGCCTGATACAGGCAGTCTTTTAGTTCGGACATCCTCCGCTTCGAGAGCTTTGCTCTCATCGCTTCGGCTGAATCACACATCTCT
>CAKKQM010000086.1 GCA_919902125.1 Actinomycetes bacterium
ACCTTGAGTCGTACCGACTCAATCTTTTGACAAGCAGCGGCGCAAGGTTGAAACTAGGAGCAGTGGCCCCGTTGCGGGCCAGATATGGAGCACGGCAATGTCTAGAGCAGTTGGAATTGACCTCGGAACCACCAATAGTTGCGTAGCGGTACTTGAAGGTGGTGAGCCTACGGTCATCGCCAACGCGGAAGGCGCCCGGACTACCCCCTCGATTGTGGCCTTTGCCAAAAATGGCGAGGTCCTGGTTGGCGAGGTGGCCAAGCGTCAGTCCGTCACCAACGTTGAGCGCACTATCCGCTCCGTTAAGCGGCATATGGGAACTAATTGGGACATTGATATTGATGGCAAGAAGTACACCCCGCAGGAGATCAGCGCCCGTATCTTGCAGAAGCTAAAACGCGATGCAGAGTCTTACCTTGGTGAAACGGTCACTGACGCAGTTATTACCGTGCCAGCATATTTCAATGACGCCCAGCGTCAAGCGACCAAAGAAGCTGGTGAAATTGCGGGCTTCAATGTCCTTCGCATCATCAACGAGCCAACCGCCGCAGCGCTTGCTTATGGTCTTGATAAGAGCGATAAAGAGCAGACAATTCTCGTCTTCGACTTAGGTGGTGGAACATTCGACGTTTCACTTCTGGAAATCGGCGATGGCGTTGTTGAAGTGAAAGCGACCAACGGTGACAACCATCTTGGTGGCGATGATTGGGATCAAGCACTTGTTGATTATCTGGTTAAAACATTCGGTTCCAAGAACGGAATTGATCTAACCAAAGACAAGATGGCGATGCAGCGCATCCGTGAGGCTGCCGAAAAAGCGAAGATCGAACTTTCTTCTTCGCAGCAGACATCAGTTCACTTGCCTTACATCACCGTTGATACTGAAAAGAATCCACTCTTCATGGATGAGACTATTACGCGCTCGCAGTTCCAGTCACTCACTGCCGACCTGCTTGATCGCTGCAAGAAGCCATTTCAGGCAGTTTTGAAGGATGCCGGAATTCCTGTTGCAGATATTCATCATGTAGTGCTTGTCGGTGGTTCAACCCGTATGCCAGCAGTTGTAGAACTGGTCCGCGAATTAACTGGCGGGCGCGAACCAAATAAGGGTGTTAACCCTGACGAGGTTGTTGCAGTTGGTGCCTGTTTACAAGCTGGTGTTCTCAAGGGCGAAGTGAAGGATGTCCTCCTTCTCGACGTCACCCCGTTATCACTTGGTATCGAAACCAAGGGCGGCGTCATGACAAGATTGATCGAGCGCAACACCACAATCCCCACCAAACGGAGCGAAATCTTTACCACCGCTGATGACAATCAACCAGCAGTCCAGATTCAGGCCTACCAAGGTGAGCGCGAGATGGCGGCGTATAATAAGAAACTCGGCATGTTCGAGCTCACTGGGCTACCACCAGCGCCACGTGGAATTCCACAGATTGAAGTTACTTTCGATATTGATGCCAACGGCATCGTGCATGTATCAGCGAAAGATCTTGGCACCGGCAAAGAGCAGAGCATGACCATCACTGGTGGTTCTGCGCTTTCCAAGGATGAGATTGATCGCATGATGCAAGATGCGCAGGCTCACGCTGAAGATGATCGTCAACGTAAAGAGGAAGCAGAGATCCGTAACACCGGTGATTCGCTTCTTTATCAGACCGAGAAGTTCTTGGCTGAAAATGGCGACAAACTCAACGAAGGCGAAGCCGCGCAGAAAAAGGAAGAGACGCAGGCAGCACTTGCTGAACTTAAGACTGCTCTCGGTGGCGCTAACTTCGAGATGATCAAGAGCGCAACCGAGAAAGTTTCAACTCTTAGCCAAGCACTTGGTGCAGCTCTCTACGCCACTAACGCCGCAACTGCGCAATCGACAGGCGAGAGCGCAACCGAAGAGGGCGTCGAAGATGCAGAGATTGTCGAAGAGTAATGGATGATTTTATAGAACCTGTTACGGATCTAAAGAATGTAGAAGATTCGCAGAGTGAGGCGGTTGAGAACGACCTTGCCGTCCTCACCGCGGATCTACAACGACTCCAAGCCGAGTACGCCAATTATCGCAAGCGCGTTGAGCGTGATCGTGCGTTATCGCATGAGTTAGCAATCGGCGTAGTTCTTGGCGAACTGCTTCCTATTCTTGATGACCTAGATCGCGCGCGAGAGCATGGCGAATTACAAGGCGGCTTTAAAGCTGTTGCCGATCAATTAGCCAACATCACTACCAAACTTGGTTTACAGAAGTATGGCGAAGTCGGCACTCCATTTGACCCACAGATTCATGAGGCACTGTTGCATTCAACTTCAACTGATGTCTCTGAACCAACCGCATCTGCAATTTTGCAACCTGGATACAAATACAAAGAACGTATTTTGCGCCCTGCTCGAGTCGCTGTAACTGATCCAGAGTAAGCAATGGCTGCCAAAGATCTTTACGAGAAGGATTTCTACAAGATCCTTGGTGTGAATAAGGGTGATTCTGCCGAAGTTATTAAACGCAGATACAGAGTCCTTGCTCGGCAATTACACCCTGACAAAAATAAGGGCGATAAGAAACTAGAGGATCAATTTAAAGCCGTCTCCGAGGCCTACGACATTTTGTCGGATGAGAAGAAGCGCGCTGAATATGACGAAGCGCGTTCACTTTTTGAGCGCGGAGGCTTCCGTGCACCGCAAGGCGGAGCCCATGGCGGTCAGAACTTCAGCGGTGATTTCTCTGATCTCTTTGGTGGGGGATCATCGCAAGATATTTTCGCCAATCTCTTCGGTGGTCGCCGCGGTCCACGCAAAGGCCAAGATCTGCAGACAGAATCCACAATTTCTTTCCGTGAATCTATTTTCGGGACAACTCTTGATCTTCGTTTATCCACTGACGGCGGCGCACCGCAGAACATCACTGCCCGTGTGCCTGCTGGAGTTAATGATGGCGCAAAGATTCGCTTGAGAGGTAAAGGGGCGCCAGGAGAAGCTGGATCTGGTGACTTATTTATTCACTTGCATGTAAAACCGCACCCGATTTTTTCACGCAAAGGTGAAAACCTCACAATTACTCTGCCAGTTACATTTGCCGAAGCGGCTCTTGGCGCTGATATAAAAGTACCAACGCTCACCAATGAAGAAGTCACCGTCCGTTTATCTGCGGGCACCCCCAACGGCCGTGTTCTGCGCGTTAAGGGCCGTGGTGTCCCCAAAGCCAATACAACGGGAGACTTACTCGTCAGCATTGAAGTCCAAGTCCCGCGCCGCGTTGATAGCAGAGCGAAGAAAGCTCTGGAAGATTTTGCCGCAGCAACCGTTGAAGAAGATGTACGTGCTGACTTTAAGGCAAAGGCTAAGTCATGAGCGATGTAAGCCCACTTGGTAATCAAGAACATGACGATGAAGCAGCAGTTTACGTAATCTCAATCGCTGCTGAACTTTCCGGGTTGCACCCACAGACTCTGCGTCATTATGACCGATTAGGTTTAGTCTCACCTGGTCGTGCCAGTGGTCGCGGTCGACGTTATTCTTTACGAGATATCGCAACATTGCGCAATGTTCAACGTCTTGTCAGCGAAGGTATCAACCATGCAGGAATTAAGCGGATTATCGAACTCGAGTCAGCAGTAGCCAATATCGCTTTGGAAGTTGCGAAGTTACGGATCGAGATGGATGCCCTTCTGGAAAAGAATCCCCCGAAATCCCTTTCTCGCCGTAAATCAGCACCGATTGTTATTTACAAACAAGAAGGATAGAGAATAAGTAGAGAGGTATGCTCGCCCTATGAGCGCACGCGAGCAATTAAAAGAGCAGATCATCAAAAAAGCCGTTGTTCATGGCAAAGTTATTTTGTCATCAGGCAAAGAAGCCGACTATTACATTGACCTGCGCCGCGTGAGTTTAGATGCGCAGGCCGCTCCACTTGTTGGTGAAGTGATGCTCGATCTAATAAAAGACTGGGATTACCAGGCAGTGGGTGGCCTAACTCTTGGCGCCGACCCGGTTGCTACCGCGATGATGCATGTCGCGGCAAAAAACGGAAAGAAAATTGATTCCTTTGTCGTACGCAAAGCGGAAAAACAACATGGCTTGCAACGTCGTATTGAGGGACCCGATGTTAAGGGCCGCCGAGTTGTTGCTGTTGAAGACACATCAACCACCGGCGGTTCTGTCTTAACGGCAGTTGAAGCTCTGCGCGAAGTCGGTGCAATTGTTGTCGGTGTTGCAGTAATTGTTGAGCGCGGAGCCAAGCAAGCAATTCTGGACGCAGGTTTGGAATACCGCGCCGCCTACTCACTCACAGATTTGGGGTTGGTCGATCAACTTACTTTAGGAACCAACTAACTTAGATGGCGCTTGGTGCGGATTTCGCGGATTATCTCCAAGGTAAGCGGCAACAAACTCAAGACGATGATCACCATAATCACCGGTAAGAGATATGAGTCAATCGAGCCTTTGAGTTTTTCGCCGAGGACGTAACCGAGCAGGATTATGCCATCGCTCCAGAGAATTCCGCCGATGACATTCCATAAAAAGAATGTTGAGGCAGGCACGCGCGCAATTCCGCATAAAGGATTAATCAGGGTGCGCACAAAGGGCACGTAGCGTGCCAAAACAATGGCACGCCCCGGGCCATATTTCTTTAACCACTTCTCGGTTGCCTGCACGCGCTTCTGGTTAAAGTAGCGACCATCGGGGCGATTAAAGAGAGGCCGACCAAAACGGTGGCCGAGATAATGGCCTAACTGTGATCCCGCAATTGTCGCGATCGGCGCACCGATGAGAAGACCCACGATCGACAGGTGTGTTCCACCCAAGATCGCCGCTGCAGTACCTGAGGCAGCAACACCAGCTACAAAAAGGAGTGAATCGCCCGGGAAGATCAACCCCACCAATAATCCAGTTTCGGTAAAGAGGATCCCTAGGACTCCAGCCAAGCCGAGATTGGCAATAATCGATTGTGCATCCAGCAAGTTCATAGGGTCATGACCATACCCGCTCGGTAGCGAAATGAGCGAAGCCGGGGTAAGGACGAAGATGGCCGAGGTGAGAAATTGTGCTCTTTCTTTTAATTTCGAACTCGGCCAACGAGTCCGATTGAGAGGCCAAACAGGGAGGCAATAGACGCAATAGGTTAGGTACGGTCTGGCCGATTTGGGGTTAGGGCGGCCTGGGTGCGTACACTCTCGCTCATCTTTGCCCCACTTTCATGGGCCCCGATCTCCAATGGAGGAGAAATGCGAGCTGCAAGCTCTCTCGTGCACGTCACCGGAACCAACCTCACTTATGTCTACATCATTCTTGCCATCTCCCTGGGCGCACTCGCTATCGCTTGGGCGTTACGCGCTCAGGTCTTGGCTGCCGATGAAGGCACTGAGAAGATGCGTGAAATCGCAGCCGCTATCCAAGAGGGCGCGGCCGCTTATTTGGCGCGCCAATTCCGCACCCTTTCGTATTTCGTTGCGATCGTTTTCCTTCTGCTCTTTGCGCTCCCTGGTGCAACCGATATCCGTATCGGTCGTTCCGTCTTCTTCCTTATTGGTGCAGCCTTTAGCGCATTGGTTGGTTACAACGGCATGTGGCTTGCAGTGCGCGCCAACGTACGCGTTGCAGAAGCAGCTCGTCAGAAGTCAGACGAAAAGGCAGTGCAGATTGCATTCCGTACCGGTGGTGTTGTTGGTATGACCACCGTTGGTTTAGGACTTGCTGGTGCCGCCCTTGTCGTCATCATTTATCGCGAGAACGCACCTGCAGTTCTTGAAGGGTTTGGTTTCGGTGCAGCAATGCTCGCGATGTTCATGCGGGTTGGCGGGGGTATCTTCACCAAAGCTGCAGATGTCGGTGCCGACTTGGTCGGTAAAGTTGAGAAGAATATTCCGGAAGATGATCCACGTAACGCAGCAACTATCGCAGACAACGTCGGCGATAATGTCGGTGACTGTGCTGGTATGGCCGCTGACTTGTTCGAGTCATATGCGGTGACACTCGTTGCAGCGCTGATTCTCGGCAAAGCCGGCTTCGGTGACTTTGGTCTGATCTATCCACTGATCGTTCCGGCAATCGGAATCATCACAGCTGTCATTGGAATCTTCCTTACCAAGATGCGTAGTACCGATAAGAGCGCAATGAGTTCCATCAACCGTTCGTTCTTCTTATCCGCGGTTATTAGTGCTGTCCTCACTGGTCTTGCTACTTTCGTGTACTTACCAAATGATTTCAAACTTTTTACTGGACTTTCCAGTGATGCAGTTGCTGCGGCTGGCAATATTAACCCACGCGTTCTTGCATTCGGTGCAGTACTAATCGGCATTGTTCTTGCTGCAGCAATTCAAGTTCTCACTGGTTTCTTCACCGCCGTTGGTAAGCGCCCAGTTAATGATGTAGCTGCTTCATCACAGACCGGCGCAGCAACAGTGCTTCTATCAGGTATCTCAATTGGCTTTGAATCCGCGGTTTATTCAGCTGGGCTGATTGCATCAGCAGTATTCGGCGCCTTTCTTTTGGGCGGCGGCAATATCGTGCTCTCGCTTTTGGCAATTGCACTTGCGGGAACTGGTTTATTAACCACCGTTGGCGTTATTGTCGCGATGGACACCTTCGGACCAATCTCCGATAACGCACAAGGCATTGCTGAAATGTCCGGCGACGTTAAGGGTGAAGGCGCGCAGATCCTGACCTCACTCGATGCAGTTGGCAACACCACTAAAGCGATAACCAAGGGCATTGCAATCGCAACTGCTGTTCTGGCAGCTACTGCACTCTTTGGTGCATTTACCGATGCAATCAAGAAGGCTGTTGAAGATGCCGGGCAGAAGGCAGGTGATCTTGCTTCGCAGTACCAAGGCATTCTCGATGTTGCCAACCCACGTAACCTTGTTGGTTTGATCATCGGTGCTGCTGTTGTATTCCTCTTCTCTGGTCTTGCTATTAACGCGGTATCGCGCGCCGCAGGAGCAGTCGTTGTCGAAGTACGTAACCAGTTCACAATGCACCCAGGAATCATGAAGGGAACCGAAAAGCCAGAGTACGGTCGCGTTGTTGATATCTGTACTCGCGATTCTCTGCGCGAACTTGTAACACCTGGTCTGCTTGCAGTTATGGCGCCAATCGCAGTTGGTTTTGGTCTGGGTGTTGGCGCACTTGGTGCATACCTGGCAGGTGCTATCGGTACTGGTACTTTGATGGCGGTCTTCCTTGCCAACTCTGGTGGAGCATGGGATAACGCTAAGAAGATGGTTGAAGATGGCAACTACGGTGGTAAGGGATCAGATGCGCATTCTGCAACGATCATTGGTGACACTGTTGGCGATCCGTTTAAAGATACTGCGGGTCCTGCAATCAACCCATTGATCAAGGTTATGAACTTGGTTGGTCTGTTGATCACGCCAGCAATTGTCAGCATGGCGCTTGGTGGTCACACCACTCCAAGCCTGGCCATCGGACTCGTTGCTTTTGCCATCATCGTCGGTGCGTTAATTCATAACCGCCGTAAATCCACCACTATTGAGTACTAAAGCTCAATAGCGGCAGATAGGACTTCCCCCATTGGCTAAATTGGCTAAATCACCTAAAGCAGTAAAGGGCGCCCTAAAAAAACTGGTGATTGTCGAATCTCCAGCGAAGGCTCGCAAAATTGGCGGCTACCTCGGCGATGATTACATCGTCGAGGCTAGCGTGGGCCATATTCGCGACCTGCCACAGCGCGCGGCCGATATCCCAAAGGAATACAAAGGTATTGCCTGGGCTAAAGAGGGCGTCAACATTGAAGAAGATTTTGCGCCCCTTTACGTCATCAACCCCGATAAAAAAGCCAAGGTGGCTGAATTAAAGGAGTTAATGAAGGGCGCTGACGAACTGATTCTGGCAACAGATGAGGACCGCGAAGGCGAAGCTATTGCTTGGCACTTAGTGGAAGTCTTAAAGCCGAAGATCCCGATTAAACGGATGGTCTTTAACGAGATTACCAAAGAGGCAATTCAGCGGGCTGTTAACGAAACTCGCGATCTGGATTACCACCTGATTGACGCGCAAGAAACTCGCCGTGTTCTAGATCGTCTCTTTGGCTATCGCTTATCGCCGGTACTCTGGAAGAAAGTTATGCCGCGTATTTCGGCAGGGCGCGTGCAATCTGTTGCCACCCGTTTGATCGTTGAAAAAGAACGCGAACGGATGGCTTTTATTTCATCAGCATGGTGGGATCTCACGGCTACCTGCGAACTCGGATTTAATGCCCGCCTAATCAATGTTGATGGCAAGAAAGTTGCTGCAACAAGTGATTTCGGTGCCGATGGCGCAATAAAAGAAAAATCATTGGCAAATATTCTCTTGCTTGATGAAGTCGGCGCAAAAGATTTAGTTGATTCATTAAAATCTTCATCATTGAGCGTAAAATCCATTGAAGACTCCCCGCGTACTGAACGCCCGAAGCCGCCTTTCACAACATCCACTCTGCAACAAGATGCGGGCAGCCGTTTAGGGTGGGGAGCGCAGATCACGATGCGTATTGCCCAGCGCTTGTATGAAAACGGTTATATCACCTACATGCGTACCGATTCGGTAAATCTTTCAGCACAAGCAATAACAGCCGCACGCAGCGCAGCGAAAGCCCTATATGGCGCCGATCATCTCTCGCAAACTCCGCGTGTGTATGCCAGCAAAAGTAAGAACGCACAAGAAGCTCATGAAGCGATCCGCCCAGCTGGAGACGTCTTTCGTACCCCTGGTGAGTTAGCTCCCGAACTTTCACGCGATGAATTTGCGCTCTATGACTTGATCTGGAAGCGCACCGTTGCATCCCAGATGGCTGATGCCAAGAAGATGCAGATGCGCGTTGACTTTGATGCCAGAACAAACGATGGCAGAGCAGTTTCTTTTCGCGCCAATGGTTCAGTACTGACCTTCCCGGGTTTCCTTGCTGCCTATGACGAAATTGCTGATGAGAAAAACGAGGAAGAATCTGAAGATCGCCGCCTGCCCGCAATGAGTGTTGGCCAGGCGATAAAAGTGGCTGAATACAACTGTGAAGGGCACGAGACTAAGCCACCTGCCCGCTATACCGAGCCCACACTTGTAAAGAAGTTAGAAGAGCTCGGTATAGGCCGTCCTTCAACCTTCGCATCGATTATCCAGACAATTCAAGATCGCGGATATGTTTACAAGCGCGGCCGCGCCCTGGTTCCAGCATTCCTTGCATTCTCAGTTACAGGTCTGCTCGAGCAACACTTTGCCAAGTTGGTGGATTACGAATTTACCGCGCAGATGGAAGAAGATCTCGACAAGATCGCCACTGGGCAAGCCCAACGCGTGGATTGGTTACGCGATTTCTATTACGGTCACGATGGACAACCGGGCCTCAATGAATTATCTGCCGACCTGGGGGCGATTGATGCGCGCGAAGTAAACACCATGCGCCTCGGGGAGGATATTCAGATCCGGGTTGGTCGCTACGGTGCTTACTTACAACAAGGTGAAGGCGATGATCGCAAACTCGCCAATATTCCTGAGACGATAGCGCCGGATGAGTTAACTCTTGCCAGAGCAATTGAGATTCTGGCGGAGCCATCGGGGGAGCGCGAACTCGGCGTTGATCCCAATACCGGTCTGGATGTCATTGCAAAATCTGGTCGCTTCGGTCCTTACATTACTGAAGTGTTGCCGGAGGGTGCTAAGAAGAGCGATAAAGCAAAGACTGCCTCTTTACTTTCTACAATGACTTTGGACACTATTACATTTGATGATGCGATGAAATTACTCTCACTTCCGCGCATACTCGGTGTTGATTCACAGACCGGCGAAGATATCACCGTACAGAATGGTCGTTATGGCCCGTACTTAAAACGCGGCGCGGATTCGCGCACGCTGACAAGCGAAGACCAACTCTTCTCACTCTCACTTGATGAAGCTGTTGCGATTTATAGCCAGCCCAAAGTTCGTCGTCGTGGTGTTGCAAAACCACCGCTAAAGGATTTAGGACTAGACCCAGCAACTCAGAAACCACTTCTAGTAAAAGATGGCCGTTTTGGCATGTATGTCACCGATGGTGAAACAAATGCAACGCTGCGCCGGGGCGATACCGTTGAAGCACTAACACTTGAGCGCGGTCTGGAATTACTCGCCGGTCGCCGGGCCTGGGAGGCTGAAAATGGCGGGGCATCTCGTCCCAAGAAATCTACGCGGAAGAAATCCGCCGCCAAATCCACGACTAAAAAGAGCGCCCCAACCTTGACTAAGAACACCGTCAAGAAGGCAGCCAGCAAACGCGCTGCCAAAAAAGCAGCGACCGGGAAAGCAAAAGCCTCCAGCGCAGATAAATAGCCGCTTCCGACTACCCTTACCCTGTGGCACGTACGCTCTCAACCCTTACCCCCCCCGCGCAAGATCAGACCCGCGGGGTTATGGCTATCCCCGCTTTCCGCAGACTCTGGCGTTCGATGGCTTTTTCATCCCTTGGCGATTGGCTCGGCCTGCTGGCCACAACTGCGATGGCGCAGCAACTCTCTGGAGACAACTACGCCAAAGCTAACTTTGCAATCGCTGGTGTTTTCATTGCGCGCTTGGTGCCTTCGGTCTTTTTGGGACCATTAGCCGGAGTCATTGCCGACCGTTTTGATCGCCGCAGGCTGATGATCGTCACAGATATCTTCCGCGCTGCTTTTTATATCTCGATTCCGATAGTTGGTAATTTCATCTGGCTGTACGGCGCAACGATCTTGGTGGAGTGCCTCACGCTCTTCTGGTCCCCTGCCAAAGAAGCGAGTGTCCCTAACTTGGTTCCGAAAGAGAAACTTGAAAGCGCTAACCAGGTTTCATTACTGGCCGCATACGGCACAGCGCCAATTGCCGCAGCGCTTTTCTCGCTCCTTGCACTTATTAATGGTGTACTCGCGAGCGCATTTCCATTCTTTAAAGGAAATTCTATTGACCTTGCGCTTTACATAAACGCTGCAAGTTTTGCTTTTGGCGCATGGACGGCCTGGGGCTTGCATGAGATTCCCAAGGGAGCGGCATCAAAAACAGCAGGCGATGCTGGAGTAGCGAAGTCTCTTCTAGAAGGCTGGCGTTTTGTCAGCAAATCAAAGATCGTGAGCGGGCTCATTGTTGGCATGGTCGGTGCATTTATCGCAGCTGGTGCCGTCATCGGTTTAGCACGTACATTCGTGGGCGACCTCGGCGGTGGAGATGCCGCATACGGCATGCTCTTCGGCTCGGTATTTACCGGCCTGGCTTTAGGTATCGCCTTTGGTCCTAAGATCTTTGCACAATTTTCGCGCCGCAGGCTATTTGGCGCAGCGCTGACAATTGCCGGGCTTTTCCTCGTCCTCCTTGCGGCAATCCCCAACTTGGTGCTGGCAGTTTTTATTGTTGTACTTCTTGGTTCGTTTTCGGGCCTCTGCTGGGTTACTGGCTTCACGATGTTGGGCATGGAAGTTGCAGATGAAGTCCGGGGCCGCACTTTTGCATTTATGCAATCCCTCATCCGCGTCACATTGGTGGCAGTACTTGCGATTTCACCGCTTATCGCTGCTGCTGTAGGCCAGCACACCTTTAAGTTCCAAAATACCCAGATCAGCTATAACGGCGCGGCAATTACCATACTTATTGCGGGTTTGATCGCATCCTTAATTGGCGCAGTCTCCTATCATCAGATGAAGGATCGCCCTAATGTTTCTTTATGGAGCGATATCGCCAATGCACTCAAAGGCGAACTCGGATCCATTACTGGTGCCACTACCGATGGCCTCTTCATTGCATTTGAAGGTGGTGAAGGCTCAGGCAAATCAACCCAGACTAAGTTATTAAAGAAATGGCTGGAGGATGAAGGCCACTCTGTCCTCTTAAGCCGCGAACCTGGTGGCACTCCACTTGGTAAAGATCTGCGCAATATTCTGCTTGACCATAAGACCGGTGCAATTTCACCGCGTGCAGAAGCTCTTCTCTACGCGGCAGATCGCGCCCATCATGTCTTCTCTGTTATCCGCCCAGCACTTGAAGCTGGCGATATTGTTATAACCGACCGCTATTTTGATTCATCTATTGCCTATCAGGGTGCAGGTCGCATCCTTGAACCAGGAGAGGTCGCACGTATTTCGCGTTGGGCCACCGAGTCGCTCTTTCCAACGTTAACAATCATCTTGGATCTACCTGCTGATCTCGGTTTGGGGCGGCTTAAGAGGAAAGATCGTCTCGAAGTAGAGCCTCTTGCCTTCCATGAAAGAATCCGCCAAGAATATCTACAGTTGGCTTTGCTTGACCCTGAGCGTTACTTAGTTGTCGATGCACGGATGAGCATTGAAGATATCCATCACGCCATCGCGACTCGCGTTTCAGAGTTACCAGCGTTGAGCAAGATTCCTAAGAAAGAAAAAGTCAGCCGGATGCCACATCCAATAAAAAGAATCACTCAGGCAAAAACCAGAACAAAGGCTAGTAAGAAATAATTATTATGAGCGTCTTTAATGAATTAGTTGGTCAGTCACATATCGTGGCTGCGCTAAAAGATGCCATCACCGCAGCGCGCAACGGTGAAGAAACCCAAGAGATGACACATGCGTGGTTATTTACTGGCCCACCAGGCAGTGGTCGCTCCAGCGCAGCGATTGCATTTGCTGCAGCATTGGTCTGCCCCAATGATGGTTGTGGTACGTGCATCGATTGCCGCAGTGCAAAAGCCGGTGGCCATGCCGATGTCGAGATCATTGCCACCGAAGGTTTATCAATCAAGATTGATGAGGTACGCCAACTATTACAGCGTGTGGCCTGGGCCCCGAGCGTCGGAGGTTGGCGCGTTGTCGTCATGGAAGATGCCGACAGATTGACTGAATCGGCCGCCAACGCCCTTCTTAAAGCCATCGAGGAGCCCGGCAGCCGTACGGTCTGGCTTCTCTGTGCTCCCACTCTCTTCGATGTCATACCCACAATCCGCTCGCGTTGTCGCCATTTGCAATTGCGCACGCCCAGCACCGCAGATGTGGCCGAGGTCTTAACCCAGCGCGACGGCATCTCTCCTGGTATGGCCGAGTTCGCTGCCCGCGCGAGCCAAGGCCATATAGGCCGCGCTCGCCACTTAGCCAACGACGAATCCATTCGGAGCCGCCGTAACACCATTATGAAACTGCCATTTGTTCTGAGCGATATTGCATCGGCCTTTAGAGCTGCGGCAACACTTATTGACCTAGCAACACAGGAAGCCAATACCCAATCTGAAGTTCGCGATGAGAAAGAAACCCAAGAGCTTGCGCAAGCATGGGGGAAAGGCGCCACTGGTCGTGGCATGGCAGCGGGCGGGGCCAAAGCGTTAAAAGAGTTGGAGAAAGAACAGAAATCCCGCGCTACCCGGATGGTCCGTGATTGCCTGGATGGCGCCCTCTTAGACCTTGCCACTCTGTATCGCGATGTGATGATGGCGCAAGCAGGAATCACCGACACGTTCATTAATCAGGATTTCGCCGAACAGATCATGCAACTTGCAAAGATGAGCAAAAATGAGAAGACTCTGCAAAAAATCGATGCCATCATGAAAGCCAGGACCAACTTGAGTTACAACGCTGCCCCGTTATTAACTATCGAAGCGTTGATGTGCACCCTTGCGCAATAACACCACTAAAAGATTCACAACCCTTCTCGCAGTTTTCGCTTTAATTTTTGGCGGTATTTACTTCTTCAAAACCAGCGAATCCGCCCCAAAGACAGAATCCGCCCCAAAGACAATGGAGCAATACCAAACACAGAGACTCATCTGGTCCACCTGTTATGACAACTTTGATTGCAGCACCCTTAAAGTCCCTATTGATTACACTGATCTAAAACTTGGCACATTCAATATTGGTTTACTGCGCTACCAAACTACCGAACAGAGCACTCGCATTGGATCTTTAGTAGTCAACCCCGGCGGTCCTGGTGCATCGGGCATGGAGTACGCCTCCAATGCTGAATACATCGTCAGTCCTGAGATCCTCACCAAATATGACATTGTGGGTTTTGATCCGCGCGGTATTGGCCAGAGCGCCCCGATTCGTTGCCTTACCAACAAAGAGACCGACGCAAGTTATGCCGCCGATAGCAAGCCTGATAATCAAAAAGAACTTCAAACCCTGATTACCCAAGCTCGCACCTATATTGCCAAGTGCGAAGCAAATACCAAAAACATCACCCATTACAGCACTGCAGATTCTGCGCGTGATATGGATTTACTCCGCGCCGCCCTGGGCGATAAGAAACTTAATTACCTAGGTAAGAGTTACGGCACATACCTAGGCACGCTCTACGCGCAATTCTTTCCAGACAGAGTTGGGCGCATGATTTTTGATGGCGCCATAGACCCCAACAGCAGCGGTCCTGAACAGAACATTACGCAAGCGGTTGGCTTTGATCATGCTCTTAACGCATTTATCGCTGATTGCTACACACGGAGCAATTGCCCCCTACCTAAACCTGAGAGTAGGGCAATTGACCAGATCATCACGACATTTCACAGCGCCGCTATAAAACCGCTTACAAGCAAGGGAAAGCGCCCGGTTACTGAATCTTTAATTGTCCTTGGCACCGCATCAGGGTTATATGACAACATCTCAGGCTGGCCGCAACTTCGCATTGCATTTAAAGAAGCGCTCGCTGGTAATGGATTAACATTTCTTAACTTGGCCGATCAATACAGCCAACGTAACAACGATGGCACTTACGCCAATAATGAGACCGATGCCGCATTTGTTATCGATTGCCTGGATTGGCAGGACACTCGCACGATCGCGCAGATAGAAGCCGATGCAACAACTTTTGCGACCGCAGCGCCAATCTTTGGTCCATACCTTGCCTATGGCGCGCTCTACTGCCAGTACTTTCCATCAACACCGACAACTACCGCAACACCTTCCACAAATCACATCGAGTCAATTGCCACGACGCCCATCATCATTATTGGTACGACGCGCGACCCCGCCACTCCATACGAGTGGGCGCAAGGGCTACATAGAATAATTCAAAATTCTCGATTAATTTCTCTCAACGCCGATGGTCACACCGGTCATGGTCGCGGCTCTGTCTGTGTCGATTCTGCAGTAGATAAATACTTGCTTACTGGTGCCCTGCCCACCAAAGACTTGGCCTGCTCGCTCTAAACTTCAGCAGATTGTTTTTCCAAAATGGTTTCTTCAATTACAAGGTCTTCAATGACAATGTTTTCGCACTCAAAGTGGAAGTAGATAAGTCCTTCAGCAAGTTTGCGAACCTCTTCTAATGAGTCTCCGAGAGCGACGAAACCTTCAATGTCTGGTGAATCTGCATACCAGTGAGTACCTTCGCCCTCAATTTCAATTCTGATTTTCATTTAATCAACTCCAATGCTTCCATTTTCGAAAGTTTAACTCGACTTAGGAGAATCAGCGTCTCACTCGTAGTGAGTAACTTTA
>CAKKQM010000087.1:0-30725 GCA_919902125.1 Actinomycetes bacterium
GGCACAAATTCATATGGGGCGAGTTAAGAACGAAAATAATTTCTACCGTGAGATTCGTCCTCGGCGATTGCCTTCTCTCCCATCAGTTCGGATTCACGGTTTACGAGGGATCGATCTAGAGGCGGCTGCTCCAATTGAATCCGCGATCCCAGATTTCGTAGCGCAGGTAGGTGGCCGAGTACTCATCGCCCACGCAGCTTGGATTGAATACGCTTTCTTAAAACGACATCTTCGGGGAGCTGGTTTAACCTTTTCAAAACAGATGATCGACACTGCAGCGCTGGCGCGAGCCTTAGGTTATGCAGCGGATATTAATGGGCGCGAGCCTTCCCTTGAATCTCTCGCCCGTCGGATACACCTACCTATCTACGCTCCGCATAACGCTCTTGGTGATGCGCTCACTACTGCCGTAGTTTTCCTCGCTCTGGCAACAGAACTTGAACGGGAGCAATTGGCTAAGGGCGCAGCGGCGCTTTCATTGCGAGTGCTGCTTGAGACTTCCGCCAGAGCAGCAAAACACTGAAGGTTGGTACGTGCGTCGGACGAGCCAGAGATAAATTCTTATCGATCAACTATTCCCATATCTCACTTTGACTGGGATGATCCGCGCAAGCCAAAACGAATAGAGGACGCAGACATGGACCAGTCCAATCGCTACGCCCGCCTAGATTTGAGCGAATCTGATCTTCTCGCAGAGGGTAAGCATGTTCTCTGTGCGTACATCATGAAGCCCAAGACTGGTCATGACTATCTAGCCAGCGCTGCTCACTTTGCTGCTGAATCCTCAACCGGAACTAACGTAGAAGTTGGTACGACTGATGATTTCACTCGCGGGGTCGATGCACTTGTGTACGAGATTGATCCGGCAAATGAAATTATGAAGATTGCCTACCCAGTGGATCTCTTTGATCGAAACATTACCGATGGCAAAGCGATGGTCGCGTCGTTCCTGACGCTCACGGTTGGCAACAACCAGGGAATGGGCGATATCGAATACGCTAAACTCCACGATTTTTATTTCCCGCCAGAATTCTTACGTCTTTTTGACGGACCGAATCGAAACATCGTCGATTTATGGCGAGTTCTAGACCGTCCACTCGTCGATGGTGGCATGGTGGTCGGCACAATCATCAAACCGAAATTAGGGCTAAGACCACGTCCATTTGCAGATGCATGCTTTGAATTTTGGCTGGGTGGCGATTTCATTAAGAATGATGAACCGCAAGGCAATCAGGTTTATGCACCATTTAAAGAGACGATTCCATTAGTTGCTGATGCGATGCGTCGCGCACAAAATGAAACGGGTCAAGCCAAACTCTTCTCGGCCAATATCACCGCAGATGACCCATTTGAGATTATCGCTCGTGGCGAATTTATTCTTGAGGCCTTCGGTGTTGATTCTGATCACATTGCTTTTCTCATCGACGGATATGTGGCTGGAACTACGGCGGTGACCACTGCTCGTCGTCGCTTTCCTGACACTTTCATTCACTACCATCGTGCAGGACATGGCGCAGTAACAAGTCCACAGAGCATGCGTGGCTACACCTCGTATGTGCATTGCAAACTTGCACGTATTCTTGGCGCATCAGGAATGCATGTTGGCACTATGAGTTACGGAAAGATGGAAGGCGAACGTAAAGATAAGAATCTCGCCTATGCCTTAGAGCGTGACAGTATCGACGGACCTTATCTATCATCAGGAATGGGGCGGCATGAAGGCGTCGACTCCGATTATCTCTGGTGGAATGAATGCACTTCGGCTTCCGGGATTCTTTGAAAATTTAGGGCATTCGAATGTTATTCAAACCTCCGGTGGTGGGGCATTTGGGCATAAGGGTGGTGGCACTGCTGGTGCGATCTCGCTCCGTCAGGCCGAGGAGGCGTGGAAGGTAGGAATTCCGCTGCCTGAATATGCATTAACTCACCCAGAGTTACGCGGTGCTCTTGAAACCTTCTACTGGGATTCAGATCTGCTCTTTCCTGGTTGGCGCACCACACTTGGATTCGAGGGATGAACCGTGCGCACTGGTCGAACAACACTCGGTAAGTTCGTTATTGAACAGTTGGGCGGCTCCTCAGATCAAAGCGACCTCGGTGCACTTCTTATTGACGTAGCTGCTGCCGTTAAGAGCATCTCCGCGATGTTGGCTAAAGGCGCACTCGGTGGTTACCTCGGGTCACTCGAGGTTGAAAATGTCCAAGGCGAGGTTCAGAAGAAATTGGACGTTCTTACCAACGATGTTGTCATCGCTCAATGTGAGTGGGGTGGGCAATTATCTGGAATGGTCTCTGAAGAGTTGGAGCTGCTTTATCAAATTCCTTCTGGGAATCCGCGTGGGAAATTCCTTCTTCTCTTTGATCCATTAGATGGCTCAAGCAATGTCGATTTCAATGTTTCAGTAGGCACCATCTTTTCAGTTCTAGCCAAAGAGAATAATGAGCCGGCAGTTACCGAAGACTTTCTCAAACCAGGCACTTCACAAGTTGCCGCTGGCTATGCCATCTACGGCCCTTCGACCATGTTGGTACTCACAATTGGTCGAGGCACTCACGGCTTCACTCTTGATCGCGAAGACGGGAACTTTATCCTTACGCACCCAAAGATCCAGATACCGGAAGAGACGGCTGAGTACTCAATCAACACTAGTAACTCACGATTTTGGGAACCACCGATTTTCCGCTACATCGCCGAATGTAAAGCTGGTGCTACTGGCGAGCGAGAGCGCGACTTCAATATGCGTTGGGTTGCCTCTATGGTTGCTGAGGTTCATCGAATAATCTTGCGCGGCGGCATTTTTATGTATCCACGCGATACGCGAGATCCCAGCAAACCAGGCAAATTGCGTCTGCTTTATGAGGCAAACCCGATGGCCCTGATTGTTGAACAGGCTGGTGGCTGGGCTAGCACCGGGCGAGGACGAATACTTGATATGCAGCCTCACTCAATTCATGAACGCATCCCCGTGATTCTGGGTTCAAGAAACGAGGTGGATCGGGTTGAGCGCTACCACGCCGAATATGACTCTGGCACTGACGCACCTTTCGAATCACCACTCTTTGGTGAGCGCTCGCTCTATCTCGACTAATTAAATACTGAGGGAGTTGAACATGTCTAAAAAACATCCGATCATTGCGGTTACTGGTTCCTCTGGCGCTGGAACAACTACAGTAAAGAAAAGTTTCCAACAGATCTTTCGACGCGAAATGATAAACACTCATGTGATTGAGGGCGATTCTTTTCATCGTTATAACCGCCTAGAAATGCGTGACCGTATGGCCGCTGCAGAGAAAGCAGGACACAAGCACTTAAGCCACTTCGGGCCAGAGGCCAATCTCATGCCGGAATTAGCCGGGCTCTTTAATCAGTACGGTCAGGATGGCTCGGGAAAATCACGGCTTTATTTGCACGATGAAGTTGAAGCGCTGCCCTTCGCGCAAGATCCAGGAACTTTTACACCATGGGAAGATATTCCGCCAGAAACCGATTTACTTTTCTACGAGGGACTTCACGGCGGATATGTTGATGAGATAAGTAATGTTGCTCAACACGTCGACCTGCTCGTCGGAGTGGTTCCGATCATCAACCTCGAATGGATTCAGAAGCTTCATCGTGATCAGAGTTCGCGCGGATATTCGAAAGAAGCAGTTGTAGAGACGATCCTGCGACGGATGCCAGATTACGTGAAATATATCGTTCCCCAATTCTCACGGACCCACGTTAATTTTCAGCGCGTTCCAATTGTGGACACTTCTAATCCATTTATCGCTCGTGATGTACCTACGGCCGATGAGAGCATGGTGGTTATCCGATTCACTAATCCAAAAGGGATCGACTTTTCTTACTTGCTTTCGATGCTGCATAACTCGATGATGAGCAGGCCGAATTCGATTGTAATCCCAGGTGGGAAGATGGGGTTAGCGATGCAACTGATCTTTACGCCCATGATTTTGAAGCTGATGGATCAAAAGAAGAAAGCATTCTAAACGGGCGGAGATTTGGCGCTCCATGTTGAAGATTTAGGTCAACAAGGTCGAGATGGCGAATTTACTTATTAGAGACTTAACCCCAGAGGTAATGGCGGCTTTAGAAAATAAGGCTGCGCTACTTGGTCTTTCGCGTGTTGAATACGTACGCCGGACACTGGCGCAAGAAGTTCGTCTGGGCACTGAATCGGTTACAGAGCAGCATCTTGCCTCACTTCTCGAATTACTTCCAGATCTTGCAAATGAAGAGGTCATGGAGAATGCGTGGCGATAACTGGTTGGCTGATAGATAAATCAGCACTTGTTCGTCTGGCGTCTTCACCTGACGCGCGACTCTGGGCTTCGCGAGTTGATGCAGGACAAGTTCATCTCTCTTCAATCACTCGCCTGGAAATTGGTTATTCAGCCAGATCTGCGAACGAACTTCTTACCTCTTTTGCAAGTCTTCCACTTTCAAAGATGCGGATTGAGAAACTTTCACCAACTATCGAAGAGAGAGCTTGGGATGTTCTCCAACAATTGGCGCACCTTGGACAACATAGAGCTCCTTCAATTCCAGATCTCTTAATTGCCGCAACAGCCGAAAAATGTTAACTTACAGTTCTGTATGCTGATAAGGATTTTGAGTTGATAGGCAACATAACCAAGCAGGCAGTGGAGCGTCTAAATTCCTAACACTTTGTTGAGCGAATTGGAATGGAGGGGTCTTTAGCGAGTATGCAATTACGCACTGTCGCTTCCCCGTGCGAGATTCCGTTCTGATAGTTATTTTTCGATACCGTTTCAAGAATTGAAATAAGTTGAGCGGTATTCTCGATTGTTCCACTGCCGTAGGTATATCCACTTGGACACTGAGTGCCATCGGGTATAGCAAAAGTTTCAACAGAAGCATTCCCGTGGTAGCTAAAGCAGATTGGAAGAGTTGGAGCACTATTGCGTGGCGCAACCGTTACACCTACACCTACGCCAGCTAGCGCAACTAGAGAAAATGCTACGGCTAATTTCTTCATTTTCCTACCTCCTACTACTCGACTTTGCCCGTACCGGATATGGCACTTGCGGATAATTCCTTTTTTAAGATTTTAAAAGTTAAGTGCTCGAGAGTTCCTTCTGTTATTAAGTCATAACCACGTTTTTGGTAAAACTCGCTCTTGTCCTCTGTCCAGAGATGGAGCACCTTTACCTCTAGTGCTTTCGCTTTTCCCTCTAATGCCGTCAACATTTCGCTGCCAATTCCCTTTCCGCGTAACTGAGGATTGACAATAAATGCCGCCACCCAAGGAGTTAAATAACGAAACTCTTCCAAGTCATCGAAATCAACTAAAGAAATTGCGCCAACTACTTCCTCGCCCCGCTTGCCAATAAAGATCAACGCTTTACTATCACCATCCCACTTCTTGAAGTTGGCCTTCTTCCCATTTTCGTAGAAATTAATCCAATCCTGACGAGAGTAACCGGGAATGTGATCGCCCCAGAGTTCCAAACTCCATTGCAACGGGAGGTCTCCATCGTTTGGATTTTCACTCAGTGGGATCAATTTCAGGCTCATATTAAGAAGTTAGTTTAAGGTAAATTATCACGGATTGATCTATTTAAAACAGTTAGAACAGAGGGTATAAAAATGAATTCTCCGCAATTCGCCAGTGAGCCTAAGCCACCCAATAGGTTGCATGCTTGGTCATACGTAGCCGTCCAAACTGTTATTTTAGGACTGCTGATTTTTTTGAATGCTAGTTTCGGCTTTGATGTAAAGAAGTTTGTATTGATAGGGAGAGTCTTTGAATGGCTCGGCATCCTTGGTGTCTTGGCTTCAGCAGCAAGTCTTCGTAGATCACTGACGGCTGTGCCATTGCCAAAAACGAAAGGAAAATTGAGTACCAATGGTCTGTATCGCTTTGTGCGACACCCAATGTATACGAGCGTTCTACTTTTAGTATTAGGAATTGCACTTTTAAGCGGCAATCTCGTTAAGTATGTACTGGCTCTGTCTTTAGTGATGCTCTTTTACTTCAAATCAGTCTACGAAGAAAAATATCTTGTCGAGAAATATTCAGACTACAAAGCCTACGCAGAGAAGATTCCTCGTTTTATACCGTTTATGTGAGAAATAAATTAGTCCCGTCCTACATCACACTGTTTAGTGAATGCGTTATTGAGCGCTATGCGCGGTGGTACTGCGTCATTCACACTGTTGCGGCTATTTGTGAGTTGACTGGCGAATTACCAGTAGTGGCGTCGCCCACCTACGGCCCGACCCATGCCGCCGAGGAGGAAGAGAACCACTCCTACGACGATCAGGAGAACGCCGATTGTCTGTAGTACGGCGACTTTGGCAAAGACACTTACGATGAGCAGAACGATTCCTAAGGTGATCATTGTTTCTCCTTCATTTTTTGGGCTTCTTGCAGCTCATCTCATTCATTGGGTGACGGTGTTTCTCGAGTGTCAAAAGTTTTTGAAGTGTCGGCTATCAGGCGGTCGGTGCGTTCGTTACCGAGTTGTTGAGTGAGTCGGTCGTGGTCCAGGCGCAGAGCCGCGGTCTCATCTCGGGATTTCTTTAGTTCTCGTTGCAACTCTCTCGAGGCAAGGCCCCTAGCGAAGACCCTGCGCAGAATGCTTAATCCCAGTGCGATCCCAACACCCACGACGATGCCGTACAAGAACAATAATCCGGTAGAGAGACCGCTCATATGCTGACCGAAGATCGCGAAATCGCCGTTCAGTGGGTGGGCGCTGTCATTGTTGGTCCCGACGCCTACCACCGCGAGAACGGCCGTAACGATCAGTACGAATAATCCGATGATGACCATCATGATCTTGCCTCCATTGCCATAACTCTATGTCTAGAAGTTAACTCGCAACCCTGTTCCGTGTCAATGATGCTGGCACCACATAGTTTATTCATGATTGGAGAAGTGAGTGAGATCTGATTCCGCCACGACTCGTAGCGCTTGTGCGGCGATAGTTAACGCTGGATTCATCGCGGCAGAAGAAGGGAAGAATCCACCATCAATAAGATAGAGATTGGTCAGATCATGCGCTTTGCAATATTGGTCAACCACACTGATTTTCGGATCATTTCCAGCAACCGTAGTTCCACATTGGTGCGAATTCATAGAGATATCAAATGGCTGAGTAAAGATGGCCAAATAGCCTGAAGCTCTCAAAACTTGCCGTGCTTTTCGAAGCAAAATTCGGTGGGTCTTCACACCGACTGCATGACGCGTAATTTTGATTCTTCCCTTTTCATCCAAAGTCACGCGGTTATTTTTATCTGGCAGATCCTCGGCCATAACAACAAATTCAACACTGCGGCGTGCTATGAAGTTCAAGATTGTCAGTGGTACTTTTTTTGCATAACTCTTCATCATAATGCCTTGGACTTTTCCAATTAACTGGACGGCGCCCAATGGGTATCCATCACCTCCGTCAAAATACCAATCAGCGAAAGAGAGTGTCTTCTGGAATTTAACGTCATTCTTACGCTTCCAACTAAAAGCAGCGATATGAGCATTGTTATGCATCATGAAATTACGACCAACTAGATCAGACGAGTTGGCTACTCCATTGGGAGCTTTTGGGTTCTTGGAAGCGAGTAAGAGCGCCGCAGTATTAACGCAACCGGCGGCAAGCACAAACTTCTTTCCTTTGACTATGAAATCTCCTTGAATTCCCTCAACAACAAGGTGGTGTACCGACTTGCCATCTGGAGCTAGTTCAATTCGCTTTACTTTTGCCGAGGTACGCAATTGCACATTGCCACTTGTAAGTGCTGGGTTTAAAGCACTGATTTCGGCGTCACCTTTAGCATCGATTTTGCAGACGAATCCATCACAGGTACCACAACGGATGCAATTTCCCGTTGGACCCAGATTGATTCCCATTGCATTGGAGTACGGAGTAACTCCAGCGCCCCTTAATCGCTTAGCTAGTTCTGCGATATAGGGCTCGTGTTCCAAAGCTGGATAAGGAAACGGCTCACTTCTTGGCGGCTCATTGGGATCCTCCCCCATATTGCCGTGGACTTTGTAGATCTTCTCTGCTTGCAAGTAATAAGGCTCGATATCACGATATTTAAATGGCCAAGCCGGCGAGGTACCTTCATGATGTGCGATCTCTTCAAAATCTTTTTCGCGAAAACGAGGCAGTGAGGCTCCATACACCTTGGTATTTCCACCGACAAAGTAATGGACGCCAGGGACAAATTCATTCCCATGCTCATCCACCCATTTTTCATCGGGTTTATAGCGTGTATCAATAAAAATCGCCTCAGGCGACCAATTCTCAACCTCTTTAGGTAGGCGATCTCCGCGTTCTAAGACCAGAGTATGTACACCTTTTTGTGCCAATGCATACGCGGTTGTTGCACCACCCATTCCAGAGCCAACGATGACAACATCGGCCTCAAGAATTTCCTGCTTCATCTCCAACTCCACGAATTCATCATTTTGCGCTTTCAACATCTCTCCAGCCTATCTATGCTTCTGTCTATTCAGTAAAGGTAAATAAGTATAAGGAGAACAGAATGCGCTGGGCACTCATTGGAGCAAGCGATATCGCTGCTACTCGTATTATTCCCGCCATAAAGGCAGTAGGGGATGAAGTAGTGGTCGTACGCACTGGGAATCTCGAGCATGGCATGAAGTGGGCTGCAGAGCAGGGCATTACAGAAGTTGTTACTGATCTGGCTGCTGCATTAGAACGAACAGATGTTGATGCGGTTTATGTCAGTTCTCTCAATACTTTACATCGCGAACATGTAGAAGCCGCCGCCGCCGCAGGTAAACATGTTTTGGCTGAAAAGCCATTAGCAATGAGAGTTGCAGATGCACGTGCAATGGTTGATGCTTGTAAAAGAGCTAATGTGGTGATGGCGACCAATCACCATCTGCCCGCTAATCCAGTACATCGCAGAATGAAAGAGGTAATTGCCACAGGAGAACTTGGCGAGATTCGTGCCATTAGATTCCATCATGCTGTAAATCTTCCGCAACGTTTAGTGGGTTGGCGCATAAGCGCGATTAATGAAGGTGGCGTTATTTTCGATGTCACAGTCCATGATGCCGCTGCGATTGCAGCCATGTTAGGAACAAATGCAATCAGTGTTTCTGCCACCGCACTGAATCAAGATAATGATCCGAAAGGCCCACCTGATGCTGTTATGACAGATATTTTATGGGAAGGTGGAGTTTTGGTTCAGACACATGACTCCTACAACAATCCTCATATTTCTACGAGTGTTCATGTACTTGGCACCAAAGCAGCGCTAGAGGCAGATAACTGCAATACCGGAGACCCGGTAGGAACTTTAACTCTTGTAAAGAATTTACGACGAGAAAATATTGAAATCGGCGCTCGTGAAGATATGTATATTCAAACGGTACGAGCTTTCGGGGCTGCCGTTCGGGGTGAAGGTGAAGTGATAGTTACTGGCGAAGCTGGAGTGAGGTCGTTAGCGGTCGCTGTAGCTACTGCGGAGGCAGCAACTACAGGTCAGCGTGTAAATGTTTCTCAAGAATAATGCACTGGTAACTGGTACCGTCGACAAAAAATAAGGAGTATTCAATGGTGGATCTTTCAGATTTCAATCTCACAGGGAAACGGGCGCTGGTAACTGGAGGTGCCGATGGTTTAGGCCGCCAGTTCACCGATGCCTTACTTGATGCTGGAGCAGAAGTCATCATCTCTAGCAGGCGTATAGAACTTCTCAATGAAGTCGTGAAAGAGATCTCCCAGACCCATCCCACAAAGATTTCCGCGCGGCAATGCGATGTCACCGTTCAAGAAGACGTCAAACGCCTAGCAAAAGAAGTTGGCGATATTGATATTTTAGTAAATAGTGCAGGCCTTTCTCATCGAGCCCCATGGCAGGAAGAACAGTCTGAAGATTGGCGCCGCATCATGGTGCTCAATGTTGAAGCACCGTTCTGGCTTTGCCAACAGTTTCTCCCCGGCATGATCAAGAATGGGTGGGGTCGAGTCATCAATATCTCCTCCATCTATGGAGTAGTTGCAGGGGATGCGAGCCGCTACCCCGGCCTCGGGGTCGATATGCCCTCCTACTTCGCGAGCAAACACGGATTGATCGGACTGACGAAGTTTCTTGCCGCACAAGTTGCTACAACCGGGGTTACCATCAATGCGCTATGCCCTGGAAGTTTTGATAGTCCGGCAAATCGTAAGTACTTCTCTCCTGGCCCACTCTTAGATGCGGTCTCTAAAGCAACCCCCATGGGAAGAATCGGAACCGATCGTGAATTGCGAACTGCATTGCTCTTTCTCGCCGCTCCTGGATCCTCCTTCATCACAGGGCAGAGTCTTGTTGTCGATGGAGGCTGGACAATCTGGTGAGAGAAAGACCCAAAACCTTTCAAGTCCCTTAATGCTTAAGAGTTACCCGATCATTGCTTACGCAACCCTGAGATGCAATGGCATAGGCTTTCAATATGGGTAAGGTCAGCATTACTTTTCTTGGTGCAACTCAAACAGTTACCGGTAGCAGATTTCTTGTTTCGAGTGAGAAAACCAGAATCCTGGTTGATGCTGGCATGTTTCAAGGAACGCATGAGATCCGTAGAAAGAATTGGGATCCATTCCCAATTGATCCATCGAGTATTGATGCGGTGGTTCTCAGTCATGCCCATTTAGATCATTGCGGGTATTTGCCGCTTCTAGTCCGAAATGGTTTCAAGAAACAAATCGTGTGTACTAAATACACTGCTAAGTTGGCCGCTGTAATTCTTCGAGATTCCGCGTATTTACAGATGGAGGATGCAAAATTTGCTGCAGAAAAAGGTTTTTCCAGACATAAAGATCCGCAACCTCTTTACAACGCTAATGATGTTGAAGAGACCCTAAAACTTTTTACTTCCATCACTTTCCGAGAAAAAATTGTGCTAGCACCGGATGCTTCTGTAACTTTTTACCCGTCAGGACACATTCTTGGCTCAGCTTTTGTAGTCCTAGAGATTGACGGTAAGACACTGCTTTTCACTGCCGATATGGGTCGTGACAATCATCCGCTTCTTTCACCTCCAGATGAGCCGCCAGATATTGACATTGATGCAGTTGTTACCGAATCTACCTATGGTGATCGTCTGCATGAAACCCCCATTACTTTGTTCGCTGATGAAATTAACCAGGCGCTAAAGCGCGGTGGATCAATTTTGATTCCAGCTTTTGCGGTGGATCGTACTGAAATAATTTTGATGGCACTGAGAGATTTAATTAATTCCAGAACAATCCCAAATATTCCGATTTATGTAGATTCACCTATGGCACTAACTGCTCTTGCTTACTATCGTGACGCGGTGAAGACGGACGCAGCAGAACTTCGTCTGGGAGTGGCAGAAAAGTGGAAAACAACCGACCCATTTGATCCAGGAAACTTAACGGAATTGCGAACAGTTGATGAATCCAAATCTATTAACAAATTAGTGGATTCCAGCATCATTATTTCTGCAAGCGGAATGGCGGCAGGTGGTCGTGTAGTCCACCATTTAGCAAATATGTTGCCGGATTCCAAGAACACGGTAATCCTCGTTGGATTTCAAGCAGCTGGAAGCCGTGGCAGATCCTTAGAAGAAGGCAAAACAGAGATTAAGATTCATGGTAAATGGGTTCCTGTCCATGCTCATATTGCCAGGGTAGAGAGCTTTTCAGCGCACGCTGATGCAAATGAGTTAATTGCTTGGCTCAAGAAAATTGCCAAGCCAGAGCAAGCATTTGTCGTGCATGGCGAACCAGATGCTCAAGAGGTGTTAGCTGCACGCCTACGGAGCGAATTAGGCTGGAATGCAATAATTCCTCAGAGCGAGCAGAGTTTCCAGATTGGCAATGAGTAAATAGGTAACCGATCACTCTCTGCTTGCGTCCTCAGTTACTGCAAACTCATAAGCCTTCTTTGCAATTGCGATTCGTCTCTCTTTGTAATCATGCGAAGAACCCGAAATCAAATGCTCAAAACGTGCTTCTCCCCGAATTAAACTCCTCAATTCTTCAGAATCTCGCGAATCACTAAAGATTGGCGGCACATTTGCCACTGACGGAGGAGGTTGATACGGCTTAAAAATTTGATAGATGCGCGCAAGTTGGCGATAAACCAGGTAGAGCAAATGCCTACTGCCGCGATTGATATGCAATTGCGCAACTAAGCGCGAGTAATGAATGACCCGTGTTGGCCGTTTTAGTGTAGGCGCGCTTGCGAGCGCAAGAAATATTTTTGCGACTTCTTCACCACCAGATACATCGGGTAGTTGCGCACATTTTTCAGTTAACTCTTGGCGTGATTCGCTTGATTGCAGTTTCTTGACCATGGCTTCAATATCTTCTAAATCAGCCTGGTCGGCCACCAAGGAGTATCCATAATCGGCGCACCAGCGTGCACGCATCTCTTGATCATCTGTGCCGCGAATGTTGGGGACAAATACAGTTGGAATTTTAGCTGCCAAGAGCTCATGTATTCCGTTATATCCCGCAGCGCAAATGCTTGCATCGAAAGCTTTAAGTAATCTCGCTAGTGGGAAATAACGCACCACTTTGATATCCAGACCAGCTGGAGCTAGATCTTTACCGTTTGCATCAACGGGTTTCTTTGTCAGAACAACTTGCAGATCTTTCCAGCCAAGCAACCCTGAAAGCGCAGCAGTCATTTTTTCATTGACGTCACCTTCACCCGTGCCAAGTTGCACCAAAACCGCTGGACGGACAGGATCAAGCCCCAATATTTTGCGCGCTTCTTCACGAGATAGTGCCGTCCTATTTTGAAACATTGAAATAGGCGCGCTACCCACGGCTTCTTTGCGCCGAGACGTTGGTCCATAATCATAACTGCGGGCAAAATCCCCAGGTTCGATGATGGTGTCCATCATCTTTGATTGCAGGCCTAATACAAACCTTTGCGGTTTTTTCTGCCACAGACCACGTCTCACCCAGACTAATTTGATTTCTGGCCGCGCCATTTTTGCTGCGATAACACCTGGGTATGGAACAACTCCATCGAATGAGAGAAGTTTGGCTCCTGTTTCATCAATTAAAGCAACCAAGCGTTCCTTTAAATAAATATCCCAGGCATCTCGTCGCATCCAACCACGATCTCGACCAGGGATATATTCGCAGCGCACATCCATAAATCCTGGAATCTCGGCGATACCACCAGCCATGGAAACTATTATTGGTTCTGCAAACTCTTTAAGGGATTCGGTAATTGCACAAGCCCTAGTTAAATGGCCCATACCGATACCATTACTTGTGGCAAGAATCATCGCTGGTTTAGACATTAGGTCAGTCTAAACAAAATACTGATCGCTCGCGTGCATTGACGCAACTTATCGAATTTGTGGTTAGATGAAAAGCGGTTACTTCCCTATACCTGCGGTTAAGCCACTGATTAGCTGCTTCTGAAAAATCAAATAAACAACTATTGCTGGAATCGCGCTAATTAATGAACCCGCCATCAGCACAGGAATGTCCGTTGTGCGCCCTGCGGCTAGCGCACCTAATCCGACAGTGATGGTTCGATAATTTGGATCCTGCAGGAAAAGGAGACCAACCAGTAAGTCATCCCAAATTTGAATGAATTGCAACACAACAATTGTCACGAGCGCTGGGATAGCTAACGGAAGTGCGATTCGGCGAAAAACGCTCGGATAACTCAATCCATCAACAATAGATGCCTCAATGAGATCGTCAGGCAATCCGCGAAAATAGGAGGTCATTAAAAATGTAGCAAATGGTGTGCCCAATGCGGCATAGAGAAATATTGCACCCCAGTAACCAGTAAGGAGATGCCAGTGACTGGCATTGATATAGGCCGGAATGATGATTGATTGCAATGGGATAAGCATTGCACCGACTATTCCAAGGAAGAAGACTGGCGAAAATCGGAAAGTTAATTTAGCTAGAGCAAAGCCCGCTAAAGAGCTAACTGCCAAGATAATTGTGATGGCCCCCACACAGACAATTGTGGAATTGAGTAACTGACGACCAACAGGCATAACGGTCAGAATCTTTTGCCATGAAGCAATCGAATGCCCGGCAGCGCCCAGGAATTGTTCTTTGGATTTAAAGGACGTGTTAATCATGAACACAAACGGGTAAAGCATCACCACTGCTAACAAACTCATTATTACAAAAGTGAGACCGCGTTTTAATTTCATGGCGTTAATCCTTATTTCTAACCAAGAGTAACTGCGCGGATCCTAGGAATGCCATGATGACGAACAGGATGACACCCAACATCGCGCCGGTACCAAAGTTACCTCGCGAGAATGCACTTTGATAAACAAAAAATTCAAGAGTGGTTGTACCAAATCCGGGACCGCCTCCAGTCATAACAAAGATCAAACTAAAGAGCGCAGTGAATGCACTAATGACTGTGATGATGAATGAGAATTGGATAAAGCGTTTAAGTTGAGGCAATGTGATACTACGGAAAATCCTAAAACTACTTGCCCCATCCATACGAGCTGCTTCGTAGAGTGAGATGTCAAGGGTTGCCATACCTGTTAAGAAAATAATGCTATTCGTGCCAACCATGGACCAGATGAAGGTGACTCCTACCGCGACTAACGCACCCCTTTCGGAAGAGAGTAAGTCTGTACGAATAAACCCCAACCCAAAACTTTTGAGAAGGTCGTTAAGTAGCCCTTCTTGCGCAAAAAAGCGTAGAGAAACCATTCCGATAACAACCCAAGAAATTGCTGTAGGTAAAAAGTAGACAGTACGAAAGAACTTCCACCCAACTACTTTGTCGTTAAGCATGTACGCGATACCCATAGGCAACAAGATTGCAATAGGTACGGCCATTAAGAGCAGGGCGTTGTTCTCAATAACCCGCCAGAAAATCGGATTCTTAAATTCATTGAGGTAGGTGCTTGGGCCAAGCCACTCAGCGACAATTCCATCCCATTTTGTCATGGAGTAGTACATAGCTTGATAAATAGGTAGTCCTAGAAAGGCCGCTACTAAAACTAACGCGGGAAGTGAGAAAAGCAGACCAACCTTTTGACGTTGCCTGTATAGCGAACTTTTATTCTTTATCTGCGTTATGTTGATAACCATTTCTCACCACCATTCATCTATTTATAAAGGAGGTGGAGCTTTTTACAGCCCCACCTCCTTACTGAGCAATCGTGTTAAACGATATTACTTGTAAGACTCTGTTCGGTTTTCAGCAGGAACACTCTTCCAAACTTGAGCCATTTGATTCAAGCCACCTGAAACAGAAGTTTTTCCACCCAAGATAGATGGAAGGATCTTGTTACCAGCGTCTACAACATCGCCTTGCAAGACGTTGTCAAGCATTGGATAACGAGCAAATCCACCAGTGGCGGCAAAATCCAACATCTGTTGGTTTACTGCATTTGATGTAGTTGAACCGTTGACGTTTGGAATTAAGCCAGCGGCGTCTACAACCATAGCGGCAGCATCTGTTGTCATGTACTCAAGGAATGCAGCAGCAGCGGCTGAATTCTTGGAGTAGTTGGTGAGACCAAATCCTTGACCTGCAAACTCAACAACACCCTTAATTGGGTTATCTGAGAATGGAGGAACAAATGCGGCTACCTTGTCACCAAATTGATCGGTGAACTTCTTGGTATCCCATGTTCCATCAACGATCATCGCAGCTTTCCCATCAAGGAAGTCTTCGACGTTATTGGTCTTGGTAAGAACATCAGAGTTAGTGCAACCCTTGCTCTTCAATGCGGCATACTTGGTGTACGAAGCAATATTGATTGCAGAGTTCCATTGGTTCTTACCACTATAAAGGTCGCGAAGACCTGAAACAGATGACTGACCAATTGCAATATAACTGGCGTCATACCATGGGTAGTAAAGAGCACCCAAACTCTGTCCGCCATTGCCATAAACGATTGGTGTGTAACCAGCAGTCTTGAGTTTTCCGCAAGCCGCGTAAAGTTCATCCCAATTGCTTGGCACTGCTGTAACGCCAGCTTTAGCGAAGGCATCCTTGTTGTAGAAGCCGATGTAGAACTGACGATCCAAAGGCATTACGTATGGGCCACTTGCAGCATCAAAGTTATCTGCGGTCCATTCGAGCGAACCTTCACGTGCAAGAGCTGCGTCTGAGACGAGACCCTTGAGGTTAGTGAGGTAACTCTTATATTTAAGAGCAAAGAGACCAGTCCACATAAGTGCTAAGTCTGGACCGCTCTTTGAAACAGCAGCTGCTTGCAATAGCGCGAAGTAGTTATCTGCTGGTTGGCTCACCAAATTAAAGGTGACGTTTGGATGCAAAACTGTGTAGGCATCCGTGAGTGCTTTAGTTGCTGTGGCATTTTGAGTATCACCCAAGTTATGCCAGAGTGTGATTGTTATTGATTTATCTGTGCCAGCGGCTGAGTCTTTCGACGAACTGCTACACCCTGTGAGCGCTAGTGCAAATGCCAATGCGCTGGCGAAGATGACCTTTTTACGCATGCGTCCTCCTATAGTGACCGGTGTTTTGCGTTATGTCGTGAATGCGGTCATGAACGACCAACAATCGGCGGCACAAACCTACGCGACTCCATTGTTGGAGCGCGTAGGAAATCAAAGTCACAGCCTTCATCAGGTTGAAGGACATGTGATTGGTAAAGCGCGGGCCAACCGCGCAGATGTTGGCTTGGGGTTGCAACCCAAACAGCTTTGCGTGCTTCTAGCTCTTCTTGCGATACTCGCAGATTTAAAGTTCCATTAACGACGTCGAGTTCGATTACATCATCATCATGTACGAGACCGAGTACGCCACCAATGGCACCTTCAGGTGAGACATGGAGAATGCAAGTTCCAAAAGATGTGCCGCTCATGCGGGCATCAGTTACGCGAACCATGTCGACGACGCCATCCGCCGCAAGTTTCTTAGGAATTGGAATCATTCCCCATTCGGGCATACCTGGCACGCCGACTGCGCCACAACCAGCAAGGACAAGAATGCTCGCCTTAGTCACTTCAAGATTGGGATCATCAATCCGTGCACGCATATCTTCATACCCGGTGAAAACCAGAGCCGGGCCAGAATGTTTTAACAATTCGGGCGATGCGGCAGAGACCTTAATAACTGCGCCTTTTGGTGCGAGATTGCCTGATACAACAGCAAAAGCTCCAGTAGAGCGCATTGGATTGTTGATGGAGCGAATAGCGGTACTTGATTCATTCCGTGGCACGATTTGTTCGCCAAAAGTTTTACCAGTCAGAGTAATTGCATCGAGTTCGAGAAGTGCTTTAAGTTCGTTTGCTAGTGCAGGTAATCCGCCAGCGCGATGGAAATCTTGAATCAACCCAATACCAGATGGTTCGACATCGGCGAGTACGGGAATATTTTCACCGAGTTTGGCAATATCAGGCAGGGTCAACTCGCCGCCAATTCGTCCAGAGATTGCAAGTAAGTGGATCAGAGCATTTGTAGATCCACCGCAAGCATGCAATACACGAACGGCATTGCGGAATGCCTTCGGTGTCATAATCGTTGAAGGCAGTAATTGCTTGTTAACCATTCTTACAATCTCAATGCCAGAATTATGAGCAGCAACTTTACGCGCTGGATCATCGCTCGGAATTGTTGATGTGCCAGGTAATGTGAGCCCTAAAGCTTCAACCATCAACGCAACGGAAGACGCAGTGCCCATCGTGTTGCATGCGCCCAAACCACAATTGAGACAACCTTCAAATTCACGCCATTCATCTTGGGAAATTTTTCCTGCGCGGAATTCAGCCCACATGCGCCAAAGATCAGTACCAGTGCCAATACGCTTTCCCTTGAATATCGCTGCTGGTCTTGCACCCGCTGTAAACATAATTGTTGGCAAGTTTGAACTCGCAGCTCCCATCAGCGCACCAGGAACGCTTTTATCGCAGTTAGCCAGCAAGACCACACCATCAAGCGGATACGAACGAAGGTATTCCTCTACCTCCATTGAAAGCAGATTGCGATACAACATGGCAGATGGCTTCATTAGGTCTTCGCCGAGTGACATAACCGAGAAAACAAGTGGCAATCCGCCGGCTTCGATAATGCCCGCTTTAATGTCGTCAATGTAGTCTCGCAGTGGCAGATTACAAGGGTTTAATTCGCTTGAAGAATCAGCAATTCCAATTATGGGGCGTTTATTATCGGGATCTACTTCAAGACCGACAGAGGCCATGACAACGCGATGTGAAAGTGCAACTTCATCGTTACCAGCGAACCATTCACTGCTTCGCAAAGTGTGTTTAGATGCCATAGGAGTCACTCACGGCTTAGGAATTCCAAGTCCAGGCGCGCCAGGTTTTGATTGCACCAAAGTTTTCCCACTGCGTTTCAACCATTCCAAAGATATTTCCGCACGGCGAACTTTCTCGCGCGCAATAGCGATTGCATCGTTTTCGATATGCAGACCAGATGGATAAAGCCCGCGCGAGTTACGCAAACCGAATTTCACATAAAGTGGAGATGAAACGGTGACAAGATCTGCGATTTCATTTCCACGTACAACTCCACCCAAACTATCGGGCGCTTCGACGTAGAGATCGATTGGCAAAGTTGATGCAGCGCGCATCTCTGCTAACTCAGCAAGTGTTAGGTCTGTTGGAAGATTAACTGTGTCACTGCCTAGGGTTGCGAGTAATTTTAACGCTGCAGGATTTGATGGCGCCTTCATAACTGAAACTTTGAAAACTACGTCCTTAGGGACCTGATTCTTTTCGCGTGCTTGGTTTAGAACTTGCAGGAGGCCGAGGTCTGCAATCAATAAGCCGCGGATACCACATTCAATCGCACGCAAAGAATCTTCCACCGCATAACGAAGTTGGCGCATTCCGCGCACTGATCCGTTAAGCGCAGCGCCTTCTGGTCCGCGTGACATTGCGCTGACTCCCCATTCCTCGCGAGGTCCAATAAAGAGAGAAATTTCAAGACCAACATCCGATGCGATGCGAGACATTTCACGTAGTTCGGATTCAGTCTGCAACATTGCGCCACTGCCTTGCGAAACTCGGTTTACAGTTACGCCACGACGGCTTGCTTCATCCACGACGGCGGCAAGAACCCGCGGGCCTTCAACAGATGGAATCTCGATTCGAAAATCCGCGCCATCGGGAAATCGAAGCAGGCTTGCAGAAGGGAGAGTTTCAGGGGCGAATTCACCCAACAAGGTATCTGCCAACATAAATATGTCCGTTCGGTATTGCCGAACAGTGTTCGGCGGTACTAGTATTCGGGTAGGCCTACGCGAAGTCAATGATTTACCAAGAGAGGGTCTATACATGTTAGAGAAGAGTGCTTACAGCGTGGGTAGCGTGAGTCGAGCCCTCAATCTTGTGGATCACATTATTAATGCACCACATGAGGGCCTCACATTGAGTGAAATCATGCGTGAAACCAAGGGTTCTAAGAGTGCCACCTTCGCACTACTGCGTACCCTTATAGATCACGGCTATCTGCGAATCACAGAACCAGGCCCGCGCTATCTGCCCGGCATGGCGTTGATCCGTCTGGGTGATTTAGCAAGTGCGCGCGATCCGATTGCCAGTATTTCGCGCTCGATTCTCAATGATTTAAGCGTGAAAACAGGACTTACTGTACGTATCGCACGCAATGACAATGGATACCCAGTATTTATCGAGCGTGTTGATGGCCCCGGAATGGTTCGTTTTTTTACCCCACTAGGTGTGCGCGAATTGCCACACATTAGTTCAGTGGGCAAGGCAATCCTTGCGCAACTACCCAATGAACAGATTCGCCAAATTGCAGAGGAATCTGGCCTCGCAGCTCGCACTCCAAAATCCATCACAACTGTCTCCAAATTGATGACCGATATCCGTAAGGTTCGCGTTCGCGGTTATGCAGTTGATGATGAAGAAGATGCACAAGGCGTCTTCTGCGTGGGTGCTGCATTTTTCGACCATTCTGGTAGTTGCGCAGGCGGTATTAGTGCCACCGGTATCAAGACCGATCTTTCTGCGGAGAAAGTAGAAAAACTAGGTAAGTTGGTTTTTAAGCACGCAGAGATAATTACCAAAGCGTTAGGTGGCAGAACAAAGTCTCGGAGTCAGTGATGCAAGCACTTAAAGCATTCGGCAACGGCAAAATCCAACTCATAGAAGAACCAACGCCAACACTTAGCGCGGGCGAAGTACTCATCAAACCTCTTGCTGTTGGCATTTGCGGAACCGATCTAGATATCGTCGATAGCAAGATTGATCCCGCCTTTGTTAACTATCCCATAACACTTGGTCACGAATGGTGCGGCGTTGTTATTGAAAGTAGCGCAGATGTAACGAGTATTGCAATTGGAGACCGCGTAGTTGCACAAGGAATAATTCCTTGCACAACCTGTCGCGAATGCACGACTGGAAATACTAATCGCTGCGAGATTTACGATGAATATGGGTTTACTCGCGCTGGTGCAGGCAGCTCCGCAATTGTCGCAGAAGAAAGATTAGTCCATAAAATACTTCCCTCAGTCTCTAATGAATCCGCTGCGCTAGTTGAACCAGCAGCAGTTGTGATGACAGGTTTATTTAAAGCAAATCCGAAATCCGGTGTGAAAGTTTTGATCATCGGCGATGGCACTATTGGTCTCATCACTGCAACATTTGTGCGTTCGTGGTCACCAGGACAGATAGATTTGGTGGGTCTAAGAAAGGAACAAGCGCAACTCGTTAAACTTGCGGGGGTGGATAATTTCCTACAAGCATCAAACATTAATAATGAAAAATACGATTTAGTTATTGAAGCATCTGGCTCTAAATCAGGTGCTGAAATGGCCCTCAAAAAAATTGCGCGAGGCGGAAAATTACTTTTCTTGGGATTTATCGGCTACGAAGCGTCAATCCCATTTATTGTGGACGACATTGTCAACGGGGACTTCTCAATCTATGGATCTTTTGGCTACACGTCAATTGCTTGGACAAAAACTGTCTCACTACTTAATTCTGGGGAGTTAGATTTAACTTTTATTGTGACACATCGTTTTGCATTAACTGATTGGCAAAGTGGTTTTGATGCATTAGTAAATGGACCCGCACCTCGTGGAAAGATTTTACTGCTTCCTTAACACTAACCAGAGGCGCGCATTGTGGCAGGTTACTCCGAGCCTAATTCCAACTCAATTGCACGCTCAAGTTTTCGTTTGATAAGCATAATGGCAACAACCACGACTGAAATGAATCCAAAAGTCCAATATTTCAAGGCATGTTCGAGTTTGGCTAGCTGATCGGCAAACTCATATCCCAAAATGACAACGATAGTTGAGAATGTAATTCCCCCAGCAGCGTTCCATTTGAGAAATGTTCGGTATGGGACATTGTTCATACCTGCAAGGGCTGGAACAAGTGCGCGCAGAAGAGCTTGAGCTCTTCCAAAGAAAATGGCACCACCGTGATATTTATCAAAAATATGCTGGGCCAATCGCCAGCGTTTTGCTCCGACTAATCTGCCGAGTCGAGAAACTTCAATTCTCGGTCCAAAATGTTTACCGACTTCATAACCAACCGAATCGCCTGCGATTGCCCCAATAATTGCGCAAATAAGGAAGAGCCAGAGCGGCCAGACCTGCTCATGAGCAAGTACGCCGCCGATAAGAAGCGAAGTTTCACCTGGGAGCACAAAACCAATAAAGGCGGCTGCTTCTGCAAACGCGAACAAGATCAAGAGAGCAAAGAGTGGGGTCTGTAAGTTGTGTTCTACCAACCATGCAGCGGTGGTTTGAATCCATTGCGACATCTGGCAATCCTATTGGTAAGTTCTCCCATCGTGGCCCGTAATTTAGTAAACCTTGAAGGCGTCTCAAAAGCTTTTGACATCAAGAAATTACTGGATGAGGTTTTCCTGGGTATTTCTGATGGTGACCGCATAGGAATTGTCGGGCGTAACGGCTCCGGCAAGAGCACACTCCTACGCGTTATTGCAGGCCTTGAACCGCCAGATAGCGGTCGCGTAACGCGAGCTAACGCCATACGCGTCGGATTACTTTCGCAAGTTGATGTGGAAGACCCATCGGCCACTGTCCGTGATGTTGTGTTGGGTGATAAGCCAAAGCATGAATGGGCTCGCGAATCCGGAATCCGCGAGATATTCAATGGACTCTTTGGTGGACATTCAGATGATCTTCTCGACCGTAAATTTGCAGCACTCTCTGGCGGTGAACGACGTCGTGTTGGTCTAGCCAAATTACTTATTGATGATCTGGATTTAATTCTTTTGGATGAACCCACCAACCACTTGGATGTTGAAGGTGTTGCATGGTTATCGCGCCATCTCAACCAACGTAAAAGTTTAGCTGTTGCAGTTATTACCCACGATCGTTGGTTTTTGGATGCTGTAACAGATCGGACATGGGAAGTAGTTGATGGTCAGGTTGAGGAATATGACGGTGGTTACTCTGCTTATGTTTTAGCGAAAGCAGAACGTGGGCGTCAGGCATCTGTAATGGAGGGACGCAGAAATCAATTAATCCGTAAAGAACTTGCTTGGTTAAGACGCGGAGCACCTGCACGGACTTCAAAACCGAAATTTCGCGTTGATGCAGCAAATGAATTGATTTCTGCCGAACCACCAGTACGCGACGGTAATGAGTTATTGCGGTTTGCCCGCAATCGTCTAGGTAACACGGTTTATGAAATCCATCATGCGCAAGTGCGCGCTGGCGACAAAGAGATTTTAGATGATCTCTATTGGAATGTCGGGCCCGGTGATCGTATTGGGATTGTGGGCGTGAACGGCGCCGGAAAGACAACACTTATGCGGATGTTGATTGGTGAAATTAAACCAACAGTTGGCAAACTAATTACAGGAATCACTGTAAAACCGGCTTTTCTTACACAGCATCTGGATGAATTGGATCCCACCTGGCGCGTATTGGAAGCTGTTGAAGAAGTTGCCCACCATGTAGAACTAGGAAATGGGAAGGAACTCTCTGCGTCCCAACTCTGCGAACGATTGGGTTTTGACCGCGAATCGCAGTGGACACCGGTGGGTGATCTCTCGGGGGGAGAAAAACGGAGATTGCAATTGACCCGGCTCTTAATGGATAGCCCCAACGTCTTACTTCTTGATGAGCCAACGAACGATTTTGACATTGAGACACTTACTGAGTTGGAAGATTTACTCGATAGTTTTGGCGGCACAATTCTTGTAATTTCACATGATCGATACTTTCTAGAACGTGTCTGTGATCGCTTTGTCGGATTGCTTGGCGATGGTCAATTGCGCGATCTGCCGCGTGGGGTTGACCAATACCTCGAACAGCGCGAAGCAATGATCTCTGAAGTTGCTGCTGTCGAAGCCCCACTAAAGAAAGTTTCAAATGCTGCGCAAGAGCGCCAGATCAAAAAAGATATCGCGCGTCTTGAGCGACAGATGGAGAAAGCTGCGGAGAAATTGTCGGATCTTTTACAAGAACAAGAATCTGCAGCATTTAACCACGAGCGTTTACTTGAAATCACTGCAGAGCTGGAAGTTGTGCGAACAAATCAAGCGACTCTAGAAGAAGAGTGGCTTGCAGCAACCCTCGCCTTAGAGAATCAATAGACTCACCCAATGCGTCTTGACCTCTTAGCTGCGCTTTCTGGAATATTAATCGCCATTCAATCTCGCGCAAATGGTGAACTCTCTCATCGTTTAAACAATGGCTTAGAGGCTGCTCTTATTTCCTTTGGTTCCGGTCTGATCATAATTACAGTTATTGCACTCTTTCATCCTGGGATTAAGGTCGGTGCCATAAAAATTCGTGCAGCAGTTCGTAGCGGCTACATTCCACGGTGGCGGCTTTCTGCTGGATTTTTGGGCGCAAGTTTCGTTGCAGTGCAGACACAGATTGTTCCATTATTGGGTGTTGCAATCTTTTCAGTGGCATCTATTGCCGGACAGACCGCAGCATCGCTAGGTGTAGACCGAATGGGTTTAACTGGCGGTGGTAAGAAAGCTATTACAACTCGACGAGTTGCCGCTGCGCTTGTGACCATCGTCGCGGTTTTGATTTCAGTCTGGGACCGTATCGACGCAAATAATGTATCGATTTTCGCTGTTGGATTTGCGGGTATTGCTGGCGCAATTGTCGGAGTTCAGCGCGCGCTCAATGGACAGATTAATGAGTATTCGCAGCAGAGTTTTACCACATCTTTTCTTAATTTCACTACGGGCACATTATTCCTCATACTTTTGCTTGTGATCGGACTTCTTACCCATCGTGCACATCTGAGTGCGATACCGAGTGGCCCATGGTGGATGTATACGGGTGGGATTATTGGTGTTCTATATATCGCCTTTGCCTCAACTATCGTGCAACATTTAGGAGTCTTGACTTTCACCCTCTTTACTGTCGGGGGGCAGTTGGTTGGCTCCTTAATGATTGACATATTGATACCAACTCAGGGTGTGCATGTGAGTTGGTATCTTGTAAGTGGAATTATCTTGACGTACCTAGGTGTTGTGGTTGGCGGTGTGGGTCAATCGCGTTTTGCGCGAAAGTAATTCCCGCATTCTTGGCAGAGCATTATGCGTGCAATTACACGCATTTCTTTACAGCGGCAGTAACTGCAATAACGACGTTTGGATCAAAAACGCTCGGCACAATAAATGAGGCATTAAGTTGTTCTGGTGAGACGCAACCAGCAATTGCTTCCGCTGCGGCGATCAATAATTCATCAGTAATCTTGTGGGCATTTGCATCGAGCAGACCACGGAAGATGCCAGGAAATGCCAGCACATTATTGATCTGGTTAGGTTGATCGCTACGACCAGTTGCTACAACTGTGGCATATTTACGTGCAATGTATGGATCAATCTCAGCATCTGGGTTTGCCAGAGCAAAGACAATTGCATCTTTGCCCATTGAGGCAACATCGGATTCCTTCAAAATATTAGCCGCGCTCACGCCAATAAATACATCGGCGCCCTTCATAGCCTCTGAGAGAGTGCCCGTGAAATTATTGGGGTTGCAGTTATCAATAAACCAACGACGCATAGGATCTTCAGTTTTGGTGCCATTATGGATAGCACCCTTGGTATCAAAAGCCATAATATTTTTGGCACCACTTTTTATCAACAAGCGTGCAATTGCGGTGCCGGCTGCGCCGGCACCACTCATAACGATAGTGACATCTGCCAAATTCTTCTTTACTAATTTCAACGAGTTACGCAACGCAGCCAGAACAACAATTGCGGTGCCATGTTGGTCATCATGGAAAACCGGAATATCGAGTAGTTCGCGCAGGCGACGCTCAACTTCAAAGCAACGCGGAGCTGATATATCTTCAAGATTAATGCCGCCATAAACGGGAGCGATTAATTGCACTGTGCGGACAATTTCATCGACATCTTGCGTATCTAGGCAGACGGGCCAAGCATCGACATCTGCAAAGCGCTTAAATAACGCTGCTTTACCCTCCATTACAGGGAGTGCTGCCGCTGGACCGATATTGCCTAAGCCCAACACAGCAGAACCATCTGTCACCACTGCCACGGTATTGCGCTTAATAGTTAGACGACGGGCATCAGATGGATCATCAACGATTGCTTGGCAGATGCGTGCAACGCCAGGGGTATATGCGCGAGAAAGATCATCGCGGGTCTTAAGTGGAACTTTTGAGTGAACTTCCAATTTGCCACCGAGGTGGAGCAAGAAGGTGCGATCACTGACTTTGCGCACGGTTAATCCTGGATGCGCACTGATGGCTTTTGTGATTTCTTCTGCATGATCGGCGTTGATGGTGTCGCAAGTAACGTCAACGACAACTCTTTCGAGAAGTGATTCAACGACATCGAGCGCGGTGATAGTCGCTCCAGCTTTTGTGATGGCCGCTGTAACTTCAGCCACTGGTTGTGAGGAAGGTGCACCTTCGACGCGAATTGTGATTCCGTAGCCAGGACTTGTTGATGCCATGTTATACAACTCCGTAAAGTCGGTCGCCAGCATCCCCAAGACCCGGAACGATGTAACCGTGTTCGTTTAGTTTAGTATCGAGCGCACCAGTAACAACTGTGATTGATGCTGGTGAGTTTTCGAATGCGCGCTCCATAAAGGCAATCCCTTCCGGAGCGGCAAGAATGCAGATGGCGGTAATTTCGATAGCACCTCTTTCAATTAAGTAATTAATGGCAGCAACAAGGGTTCCGCCAGTTGCCAACATTGGATCTAATACAAAGCACTGGCGCCCGGAGAGATCATCGGGTAAACGGTTGGCGTAGGTGCTGGCTTGCAAGGTCTTTTCATCGCGCACCATTCCTAAAAATCCCACTTCAGCTGTCGGCACCAATCTGACCATGCCTTCCAACATGCCAAGACCCGCGCGCAGAATTGGAACAACCATTGGAGCAGGTTCAGCCATCTTCAAACCTTGGGTTTGGATTACTGGCGTTTTTACCGAAACTGTTTTCGTGCGGACATCGCGTGTGGCCTCATATGCGAGCAAGGTCACAAGTTCTTCAACGAGATGCCGAAAGGTCGGGGAGTCAGTTCTTTCGTCGCGCAATACGGTCAATTTATGCGAAATCAGCGGGTGATCCGCCACGTGAATTTTCATGTGCTCTACCTTACAGGGCTTTCTTTCCTAACAAATGAGTGTCACTATGCAACCTATAGGGCTGGCACAGCAAGGGGGCTGCGATGACCGATGAAGTTGATATTGCGGTAGCCGCTTGGCATGAGGATGGTCGCTGGACTTTGGCTCAACTGCCCAATGCGCATGATTTAGCACACATTATTGATGGGTTAAAGAGTCAGCGCACTAACGGTGGCGCAATTGCACTCATTGCAATTGATGAAGAATTCTTTATGTTGATTCGCGTCTTGGGCGCCCATATCAGCATGTTCCTTAGTGATGTCACATGCGCCCTTGATTACGAAGTCGCTGCAGAATTTGTAGAGTTGGCAGATTTGCCTTTTCCAGAAGAGAACGATGAACCATTTCCAATCGGGCATCTCGACATTTTGGCCGATCTTGGTATGAACCATATGGAGATATCGGCCCTATGTGATGACGCCGAACTATTTCCTGATCAACAGTTGGATGCAATTGCCACGCGATTAGGTTTCGGCGAAGAATTCCGCCAACTTTTAGATTTATAGGTTTGCTCAAATATGCGTGCATTTTTTTTTCGCAATAAAGTTGCGCCGTGAATATTCAAGAAGCAATGCGATTGGCACTTGATCTAGCTGCTAGTTCATCGAAAAATACTGGTGATGTTCCAGTTGGTGCAGTTATTCTTAATAGTGCAGGTGAAGTTGTTGCCATGGGCACCAATGAACGTGAGTTGCATGACGATCCAACGGCTCATGCCGAGATAGTTGCGATTCGCAACGCTGCGAATGATTTTGGTAAATGGCGGTTAGAAGAGCACACCCTTGTTGTCACGTTGGAGCCATGTGCTATGTGCGCAGGTGCAATAGCGCAAGCTCGGATTCCACATTTGGTATTTGGTGCATGGGATGAGAAAGCCGGAGCGGTTGGGTCAGTCTGGGACATATTACGAGATCCGCGTGCAATATATAAAGTGGAAGTGACCGCAGGCCTTCTTGCTGATGAATGTGCTCAATTACTCCGCTCATTCTTTGAGGCGCAACGCTAGACAAATTAGTTGCTGTATCCTCACCCGTGGTGGCGTGTCCGAGCGGCCAAAGGAGCGCGCCTCGAAAGCGCGTGTTGGGGAAACTCAACCGTGGGTTCAAATCCCACCGCCACCGCCAGTCTTAAATAATGATTTCGTAGGATGGATTGAGAATTATTAGCGATCCATTCTCTTCGCCAACCATTCCCTCTGCGCGCAGTTGCGAACCAACACCCAACCCTGCGATTTCTCGGCGTCCTAAGAATTGCAGTGTTACTCCGCCGGTTTCATCCCAGACTTCAACTTCAACAGTTGGTGCAGAGCCACGTGGTGCAGTTTTAATGGAAGTTACTCGACCTTGTACATGCGCACGACTGCGCCAGGTGATCTTGCCAATCGGCGTCATGTTTTCGGCGTAGTGGCTTACAGGCTCGTTACTCTTAAACGAAACAACGCTCGTTGGCACAATCTTAAGAGGAGGCGTCGGAGTGAGAACTGGTTCATCTTTGTCATGAATAACAATATCTTTACCAGAAATAATTTTGGCGACATCAAAAGGAACAATTGTTGCCACCACGCGAGGCAATTGTGAAATTGCTCTGGCAATTTCTTCAGCGGTCTGATCGTGTAGCAATTTTCCGAGTATTGGAGGATACGAGCGGCGCGGCAAGAGCAACGTCACCTCAACATCTGGCGCAGCAGTTGCACGAATTGCATAATCCATCGCAGCATTTGGCAATCGACGATCAGGGCAATCAATGAGCTCGAGCATCACATCATCGAGCGCGGTTGTTGCCGCCCACGCTTTGCGGATCTCTTCCGCGCGTTGGTCATCAATCACAAAATGAACTGCAGAAAGTGAATGGGGGTTGAGGCTTCTGGCGTAACGCACCGCACCAACAGTTGCTACATCAACGTTATCAACCACGACAGCTACGTCGTGACGGCTAATGGACGTGGCACGGGATTCAGCACTTCGGAAGTTAAGTGCCGCCTGCTCTTTGCGGTACTGGCGATTGAGCCGTAGCAACGACACAATCGCAATAGGGGCGATGATTATTACTAGCCAAGCGCCTTCGCTAAATTTCACGATCGCAAAAATAATGACAACAATAACTGAGACACTTCCAGAGAGCCCATTGATAAAAAATTTCACTCTCCATGATGGACCCCGATGAACAAGTGCATATTTAGCCATACCGAAACCAGCTAATGTAAATCCAGTAAAGACTCCGATAGCGTAAAATGCGACTAAGCGATCAACGGATGCACCAGTAAATAAAACAAGGAGCATTGCAGCCCCTGCTAAGAAGATGATGCCGTTAGAGAAAGCTAACCGGTGGCCGCGTTTGCTTAATTTATGCGGGAGATAACCATCAGTAGCAACGAAGTTACATAGAATTGGGAAGGCGCTATACGTTGTATTTGCGCCAGCAAAGAGAATCAACATTGTTGCGGCCTGGACGAATACGAAAAAGATTTTGCCAGAACTGCTATCCCCAAGGACTACTTTGGCAATCTGAGAGATGACGGTAGGTGTGCCAGATTCATACGGCATTGCATGAATGTGTTGAGCAAACCAAGAGACGCCGAGCACGAGTGAACCAAGGATCGTGCTCATGATAACTAAGGTGCGACGAGCGTTGACATCTTCTGGGACTTTAAAGAGCGCAACGCCATCGGAGATTGCTTCAAGTCCAGTAAGTGAGGAGCCGCCATTGGCAAATGCCCGAAGCAAAATAAAGATGGCGCTAAATGTGAGTAATCCTTGTGCTTGTCCAACTGCAACCGTTCCCGGCAGGTCCGTATCAAGAACAGGGAGATTTCCAGTGAAGACGCGGTAGAGCCCGGTGATAAAGACAACTCCCATTGCCCCAACGAAGAGATAGGTGGGCATTGCAAAAGATTTTCCTGCTTCCTTAACGCCGCGCAGGTTTCCGTAAGTGAGCAACAAAATTACACCCAAGGTCATGTAAATCTTGCCAGGGTGTAGTGAAGGGAAAGTGGAGATAATTGCAGCAACGCCTGCAGCGGATTGAATTGCAACAGTCACGATGTAATCGAGCATTAGCGCAACTGCGGCAACAACCGATGTGACTGGACCAAAATTATCTCGCGCCACTATGTAGGCGCCACCCATCTTGGTGTACACCGCGATGACGTTGCGATAGTTGAGAGTGACGATAGTAAGAATGAGAAGGATGACCGCAGTCATAGGCATCATCAGTGCGAACGAGGCCAATCCAAATGCGGGCAGAAGTGCGATCAAAATCTGTTCGCTACCGTAAGCTGATGATGAGATGCAGTCGGAGGAGAGAATCCCCAGGGCATATCGCTTGCTTAAACGTTGATGCTTAAGCGAATGTCGGTTGAGCGGGTTTCCTAAAAGTGTGCGCTTTATTTTATACGAAAGCGGATCTTTTAGATGCGCATGTTCTTGCAGGACAACCGGGGTTGGAGCACCATCGGTCCAAGATTTAGGCACTATCTTTCCCCCGATTAAATTGCAAGGTGCGATGGGCAGGTGCTACTCACTCGACCCATCCTAGATTGTCTTTATTAACTTTGTTACCTCTCTTGCAACGTAACGCGCTGGCAGATTCAAGTCGGATGAGCGTATGCTGAAACCATGCGTATGCAGTTATATATCGATGGAAAATGGGTTGACGGTAACGGAACGATGCCAGTTTATGACCCCAGTGATGGTTCTATCATTGCCGAAGTTGCCACTGCTGGCGAGGCTGAAGTTGAAGCAGCGATAGCCGCAGCGCATCGCGCACAACCAGAGTGGGCGGCCACTGCTCCTCGATATCGGAGCGAACTTCTACGCAAGGCATTCGAACTAATGACCGCTGAGAGCGACATGCTCGCCGAACTTGTCTCGCGCGAAAACGGCAAGGTTTTCTCGGATGCCAAGGGTGAGGTTGCGTACGCCGCAGAATTTTTCCGATGGTTTGCTGAAGAGACTGTGCGTGTCCCTGGAGATTTCCGCAAGTCTCCAAGTGGCGATAAGCGAATCCTCGTCACTCACCAACCAGTTGGAGTTTCACTTCTCATCACACCATGGAATTTCCCGGCAGGTATGGCGACTCGAAAGATTGGTCCGGCACTCGCAGCTGGCTGCACAGTGATTCTCAAGCCCGCCAGTGAAACACCTTTAACTGCGCTCGCGATCGTCGATATTCTCGAACGAGTGGGCGTGCCAAAGGGT